>DATLMV010000201.1:0-15112 GCA_035537095.1 Pyrinomonadaceae bacterium | reverse complement strand
CGCGCAAACGTTGACCGAGCGCGCAGCATCAACTCAACTGGCACGCGCCACCGGAAACCGCAGGGGCAGAGCACAAATTATCTGCCCCTGCGGTTTCCCCACAGGCCACGCTTTCAAAATCAGGGCGGCTCCTGAATAAAGTTTCCAACCCTCTGCGTCCTGCGCGCCATCTTAAAAGCCGCTCGATTAGCTGTCGGACTGCTGCCGTTTTCAAGCAGCAACGTTCCTGCCTGTCTTGTGCCAATGAGGAGATTCGATAAACATTTGCACTCGTTCAGCGTCGTCTGTGCGACGGTGCTGTTCGTGCTGTCCTTCAGTTTCATCACGCGCGGGGCGACGCTGCCGGAGGGGTTCACGGAGACGCGTCTGGCGGAGGGATTGTCGGGTGCGACGGCGATGGCGTTTGCGCCGGACGGTCGGCTGTTCGTCTGCCAGCAGGACGGGCGCGTCCGCATCGTCAAAGACGGCGAGTTGCTGCCGACGCCCTTCGTCACGGTCGGCGTTGACCAGACCGGCGAGCGCGGGCTGCTCGGCATCGCGTTCGATCCCGACTTTTTAAATAACCGTTACGTCTATCTTTACTACACCGTCAACACGTCGCCGCGATACAACCGCGTCAGTCGCGTCACCGCCGGGGGCGACACGGCGGTCGCGGGTAGTGAAGTTCTGATTTTTCGTCTCGATGATTTGAGCAGCGCGACGGTGCACAACGGCGGGGCGATGCATTTCGGCGCGGACGGCAAACTCTATATCGCCACCGGAGAAAACGCGTCGCCCGCCAACTCGCAGACGCTCTCCAGCCTCTCCGGCAAACTGCTCCGCATCAACGCCGACGGCACGATTCCGCCCGACAACCCTTTCTTCCATCAAGCGACCGGCAACGCCCGCGCCATCTGGGCGCAGGGATTGCGTAATCCCTTCACCTTCGCCTTCCAAGCGGGCACGAATCGTCTCTACATCAACGATGTCGGGCAAGATGTTTGGGAGGAGATCAACGAGGGCGCGGCGGGCGCAAACTACGGTTGGCCGAACTCGGAAGGCGCGACCGACTCGGCGGACGAGCGCGGCCCCGTCTTCGCTTACGCGCACGGGAGCGGCGCAAACGTCGGCTGCGCCATCACGGGCGGCGCGTTCTACAATCCGCCCGCGCGACAGTTTCCCGAAGCTTACGCGGGCAGATACTTTTTCGCAGACTATTGCAGCGGCTGGATTCGCGCGCTCAATCCGCCGGACAACACGGTCGCGGATTTCGCCAACGGCATCGCGCTTCCCGTCGCTCTCGAAACGGGGCCGGACGGCGCGCTCTACTATCTCGCGCGCGGCGCGGACGCGCTCTACAGAATCGAGTACACGGGCGACGCCGCCCCCGCTTTCACCGCGCAGCCCGAAGACCTCACGGTCGCCGAAGGCGCGCCCGCCACCTTGACCGTCGAAGCGTCGGGCGGGCGTCCTCTGACGTTTCGCTGGCTGCGTAACGGCGTCGAGATTGCGGGCGCGACGGCGAGCGCATACACGCTCAATCCCGCGACGCGCGCGGACGACGGCGCGCAGTTTCAATGCATCGTCACGAACGCGAAGGGAAGCGCGACGAGTAGGCAAGCGACGCTCCGGGTCGTCTCCAACATGACGCCCGTCGCCAACATCACGCAGCCTTCGGCGGCAACCCTCTATCGCGCCGGAGACGTGATTCAGTTCTCCGGCCACGCGCTCGACGCCGAAGACGGCGAACTGCCCGCGAGCGCCTTCACTTGGCGCGTGGACTTTCATCACGACACGCACTCGCATCCCTTCATGGCTGAAACGGAAGGCGTGCGCGCGGGTTCCTTCAATATCCCTGCGACGGGTGAAACCTCCGCGAACGTCTGGTATCGCGTTCATCTGCGCGTCGTGGATTCCGTCGGGCTGGCGCACGAGACGTTCCGCGACGTGCACCCGCGAAAGGCGAACGTCACGCTCAATACGAGTCCGGCGGGCTTGCAGATTAAACTCGACGGGCAGCCGTTCACGTCGCCGCTCACGTTCGCCGGAGTCGCCGGAATGCAGCGAAGCATCGGCGTCGTCCCCGTGCAGGACTTGAACGGCGTGACCTACGACTTCCAGACGTGGTCTGACGACGGCGCGCTCACACACGACATCGAGACGCCCGACGACGACGCCACTTACACGGCCCTCTTCGTCGCCCGCGAGCAGCACGCGCCCTCCGTTATCCATTTCGGCGCGCCGACGTATCAAATCTCGGAGGGGGCTGCGAGCGTGCAGATCAACGTCACGCGGAGCGGCGACGCGTCCGCGCCCGTCTCCGTCCAGTACGAAACCTTCGACGTAACCGCCTCCGAACGCTCCGACTACATCACGACGCGCGGCACGCTGCTCTTTGGCGCGGGCGAGACGAGCAAAATTCTGACTCTGTTCTTGACCGACGATGCTTTAAACGAGGGCGCGGAATCGCTCCGCTTGAGCCTGACGAACGTCGCGGGCGGGGCATCGCTCGGCAACCCGAGCATCGCCACCGTGACCATCGCGGACGACGACGCGAACGCGCCCGCGCTCGGCAATCCCGTTGACCGCGCGGAGTTCTTCGTCCGCCAGCACTATCTCGATTTTCTCAACCGCGAGCCGGATGCGGACGGCTTGCGTTTCTGGTCGAATCAAATTCTTGAGTGCGGCGCGGACGCGCGCTGCGTGAGGTTCAAGCGCGAGCACGTTTCGGCGGCCTTCTTCTTCTCCATCGAATTTCAGGAGACGGGCTTTCTCGTCTATCGTTTGCAGCGCGCGGCCTTCGCGGAGTTCCCGCGCTTCCGTTCTTTCGTCGGCGACACGCAGGAGATCGGGCGCGGCGTCATCGTCGGCGTCGGCGACTGGCGCGTGCGTCTGGATACGAACTCGCGCGAGTTCGTGGAATCGTTCGTCGCGCGTCCCGAGTTCGTCGCGGAGTTTCCCTTGAGCCTGTCGGATGCGGAATATATTGACAAGTTGAACGAGCGGACGGGCTTCTCGCTGTCGGCGCAGGAGCGCGACGCGCTCGTCGCGGGCCTGACGGCGGGCACGCTCACACGCGCGACCGCGCTGCGTGCGATAGCCGAAGACGAGGATTTCAAACTGCGCGAGCGCAACCGCGTCTTTGTCCTCCTGCAATACTACGGCTACCTGCGCCGCAACCCCGACGACCCGCCCAACACAAACTTCGACGGTTATAATTTCTGGCTCAACAAACTCAACCAGCACGGCGGCAACTTCATCAACGCCGAGATGGTCAATTCCTTCCTCGTCTCCGGCGAATACCGCGAACGCTTCGGCCAACCCTAGCGAAACAAAGGGGAAAGGGGAAAAGGTTAAAGGGGGAAGGGGTTAAAAAGTAAGCCTACTTTTTAACCCATTTCATCTTTTCCTTTTCCCCGTTTTCCCTTTTAACCTTCCCTTCCTTTATGATTTGCGTAGTTGACGAAGAAACTCTCGGGCGGTGAGGCGGTATTTGAAGACGGTCGTGCCGTTGATTCGGACGACGGGAATCTCAAGGCCGTAGCGGGCGGCGAGGGCTGCGTCCGTGTCAACGTCAATCTCCTCGAAGGTGTACCGGTCGCGCGCGCCCGCCGACTCGATTTCGCGTTTGGCTTCTTCGCAGAGATGGCAGCCGCGTCGCGTGTAGAACATGACGTGCGGTTTCGTTCGGGTCAAAGTTTTCAACGTCTCCTTCCGGTCAGCAAAACGCTGCGAGAGATCGGTTTTCCGCGCGCGCCGACGGTCGAACGTCCGGGGCGTTCAATGTAGAAATTAAATCTTGCCAAGAATCGCGTGAAAATAGTATAAAGGCGGCAAGCCAGACCATATACCTTTTTTCATCTGGCGCGAACGCTCTTCATAGTTAACAATTGCTCTTGCAGCCAAGCTCTTGAGAGTCCCGACTCTCCGGTGTGGAGTTCTATCAACTCGGCTTTCGGCTGTACCTGTAACAAAACAACGGCTGGTTGTCTCTCGATGACAGCCACATCTTCGGCAACGACGAAACGGAGGTCGCGGCTTGGATAGCGAAAACAATCCGACCCCGCCCGCCGGAAGTGCATCGGATGCGCCTCCGGCCAAAACAGATTCACCAAGCACTCCGCCAGCACAGACGGAAGCCCGCACCGGTTCCGGCACGGAAGGCGAGCAGGCGACGCGCTCCGACGCCTCCGTGGAAACGCCCGCCTCGACGACGCCCGCCGAGCGCGTCGTGCCCGCGACCGGCGCGACCAAGACCGGCTCGACCCCGACGCCCGCCGTCAGCAAAGGCATCCCCAAAGCGGTCGCCGCCAAAGCGACGGGCGGGCCTGCGGCTAAGCCTGCGACGGGTGCTGCTGCCGCGAAGCCTGCGGGCGCGCTCGTCCAGAGCACCGACCCGCCCATCAACAAGATGCGGCGGCGCATCGTCTGGGCGAGCATCGCCGGATTCCTCGGCACGAGCTTCCTGATGTTCCTGCGCTTCTTCCTCCCGCGCGCCACCTTTGAACCGTCGAGCATCTTTCGCATCGGATTTCCCGGCGACTACAGTCTGGGCGTGGATACGAAGTGGCAGCAGCTATATCGCATCTGGGTCGTCAAAACCTCCGACCGCCTCTTCGTCATCAACGCCGTCTGCACGCATCTGGGCTGCACGCCCGATTGGAAGTCGAGCGAGAACAAGTTCAAGTGCCCGTGCCACGGCAGCGGCTACGACAGCGACGGCATCAACTTTGAAGGCCCCGCTCCCCGCCCGATGGACAGAGCGCACATCGAACTCGACGCCGAAGGTCAACTGGTCGTGGACAAAGGCAAACTCTACACCGCGCCGAAGGGCGAGCCGAGCGAATTCAACGAACCCGGGTCGTTTATTCAAGTGTAAGCAATTCATCGTCAGCATCGAGCCGTCGGTCTCGGAGGAATCTCGCATCGCATGTGACGGCTGTCTCGAAGGTTCGCGCTCTCCGGCGTCGTTTCCAAAGCTGGCGGCTGGTTGGCTGATTGCTTCAAGGAGAAAACGGGATGGAGCCTGACGTTCCAGAGGATTCGCAAGAGGGCAGGATGGTGAAGACGGGCGGCGTGCGGCAGACCGCCACGGGCCTGTTGGAGAAGGCGCGCGTCGAGGGACAGGCCCTCAAGGAGCGCGCGCAGAAAGAGGCCGAAGGCTACAAAGACCCGCAGCAGACGCAACTCTGGAAATCAATCTTCCGCGTCTCACACGACCGCACAGACCCGCGCAACCGCAGCCTTGCGATTCTCTCCAACGTCTTTCTCCATCTGCATCCGGCCAAAATCAACCGCGACGCCGTGCGCTACGGATTCACTTGGGGCATGGGCGGCATCACCTTCTATCTCTTCATCGTCCTGACCTTCACGGGCGTCCTCTTGATGTTCTACTACCACCCGACGAAGGTGCAGGCGTTCCGCGACATCCTCTATCTCGAACACGACGTACCCTTCGGCAAGTTGCTCCGCAACATGCACCGTTGGGCCGCGCACTTGATGATTATCACGACGTGGCTGCACATGCTCCGCGTCGTCATGACCGGCTCTTACAAGCGACCGCGCGAGTTCAACTGGTGCGTCGGCGTCGTGCTCCTCGTGCTGACGCTACTCTTGTCGTTCACGGGTTACTTGCTGCCGGACGATCAACTCGGCTTCTGGGCCGTGACGGTCGGGACGAACATGGCGCGGGCGACGCCGATGTTCGGGAGCGAAGGCCCCTTCGGGCCGCAACTCGGCATGACGCCCTTCAACGACGTGCGCTTCGGTCTCTTAGGCGGCTCCATCGTTGACGCCAACGCGCTGCTGCGTTCCTACATCTGGCATTGCATCGGCATCCCGCTCATCGCCTCGATCTTTATGGCCGTGCATTTCTGGCGTATCCGTAAGGACGGAGGCATCTCCGGCCCCGCGCCCGTGATGCTCGAATCGGAGATGAAGGCTGTCAAAAAATAGCGTGGTAATTTTGCGTCCGGTTTAAGCGGAGACATCGAAAATGGCAGAAGGCAAAAGATTCAGGTTCGGTTGGGGCAAGATACTTTTGCTGCTCTCGGTCGTCGTCGTCATCTTCTGGGTCGTCTTCGTCGTCGAGGACTGGCATCAACTCTGGAAGATCACCTCGACGCCCGATAACGTGCCCATCGTCGCGCTCCTGTTCCTCGTGCCCTTCTTCATGTGGCTCGGCATCAAGCAGGCGCAACGCAACGACCAACTGCTCGACCAACTCGAAGCCGACCCGCAACTGGCGAAGACGCATCATCGCAAGACCGAACCGTGGCGACCCGGTTGGGCGCGCGAGATTCACGTCTGGCCGTTTCTCGTCCGCGTCGAATTCTTGGCCGCCGTCATCGTCACGGTGATTCTCTTCGTCTGGTCAATCACGCTCAACGCGCCGCTCGAAGAACCCGCCAACCCGAACCTGACGATGAACCCGTCGAAAGCCCCGTGGTATTTTCTCGGCTTGCAGGAGATGCTCGTCTATTTCGACCCGTGGATTGCGGGCGTCGTGATGCCTTCGATCATCATGGTCGGGCTGATGGTCTTTCCCTACGTTGACTCCAACCCGCTCGGCAACGGCTACTACACCATCAAGCAGCGACGCTTCGCGCTCGGCATGTTCGGCGTCGGCTGGATCACTTGGATTCTGCTCATCATCATCGGGACATTCATTCGCGGCCCCGGCTGGATCTGGTTCTGGCCCGGACAGACGTGGGATCACAATGCGGTCGTCTTCGATAAAAACATTGACCTCCACGATTGGATCGCGACGAGTTGGCTCGGACAGACGCTCCATCTCGGTTTCCTGTCGGTCAACCCGTTCAAGATAATTTTCGGGGCGATAGTCGTCGGCCTCTTCTACCTGCTGGCCGGACTCTTTCTCCATTGGTTGATGACGCGCAACGATTTCGAGCGCAAGCTGCTTGCGCGCACCAGCCTGTTGCAATATATGACCTTTCAGTTTTTCGCCATCTCGGTGTTGATCGCGCTGCCGGTCAAGATTTTTCTGCGGCTCGCGGCCAACATCAAATACGTTTGGGTAACTCCCTGGTTTAACGTCTAAAGAAGCGAACGCGCGGAGGTTCGACGCCGGTGGCTGACACTCCTTCTACCGAATCGTTGGTCAAAAAAGAGCCCGACGCTCCTGCTCCCGACCCCATCGTGAGCCGCTCGACGAGCAATATCCTGCTCGTCTGCGCGCTCCTGCTGACGGCCTCGCTCGCGTGGGCGCTCTACGACGAAGTTTACGGGCAGCGCCCCTGGAAGGGCATGCAGCAAACCTTCGTCCAACGCTACGAGCGCAGGCTCAAGCGTCTCAAGCGGACGCCGCAATCTACCGAGCAGGAACTCAAAGAGAGTCCCGAGTATCAGCAGTTGGACGCGGAGGCCAAGCAGGCGGCGGAGGCCGCCGAGCCGCGCAAGCGTGAGATTGACCGCGATGTCGCGCACATCGAAGAACAACTCGCCGCCATCACCGACCCCTTCCAGAATAAACGCGGCGCGATCACCGTCATCAACTACCGGATAGAGACCGCCGCCGAGTCGAAGAAAGACAAACTGCGAAAAGAGGTCGAGGAGCAGAAGAACGAGACGGTCGAGGTCGAGATGCCGGTCGAGGGCAAGAACAAGCCCGAGAAGGTCAAGCTCAACTATTCGCAACTCGAAGAACGCTTCAACCAACTCAAAGACCAGAAGGCACGACTCCTGACCGAACGCGCCGAAATCCTCAAGGAAGCCGACGAACTCTCCAAAAAACGCGCCGCCTATCTGAAAGACAACATGATCGGCCTCAGCGGGTCGCAGGTGGACGCGCTCCTGAAGAAGACGCAGAACTTCGATTTCACGATGCGTCAAATCTCCGTCAACGAAAACAATATCGTTGACCGCTGCGAGACCTGCCATCTCGGCGTCCGCGAACCTCTGACCATCACGGCGGGCGACATGGCGCGGCGTCGCAACGGCAAGCCGGACAGTTTCGCCCGCGCCTTCGTCAGCCATCCGAAGAAGGAACTCTTACAGATTCACAACCCCGAACGCTTCGGCTGTTCGAGTTGTCACGGCGGCAACGGTCGCGCTACCACCACCGTCGAGAAGGCGCACGGGCAGAACGCCTTCTGGCTCTTCCCGATGCATCGCAAAGAGAACACGGAAGCGGGCTGCCAGCAATGCCACTCCGCCGACCGCGTGCTGCAAGGCGCGGAGACGCTGACCCGTGGTAAAGACCTGTTCTCCGAGCGCGGCTGCGTCGGCTGTCATCGTCACGAAGGCTTCGACCGCGAGACCGACGCCCTGAGCGGCACGCGCCAACTCATCAAACAACTCGACGACCAGCGCGCCCTCAACGAGCACGACGCCAAGCAGACGGAAGCCGACGCCGCCACCGCCGCCGACGAAGCCGCCGCGCAGAAACTGCTCGCGCGCGCCGAAGCCCTGCGAGTCACCAACAGCCAGTTGGAAGCGCGGATGGATCAGTTGAGCACGCAGTCGCGCTACCTGATGCAAGACCAGAAGAAGGTCGGGCCGAACCTTAAAGACGTGCGTCTCAAACTCCGCAAGGAATGGATTCCCGTCTGGCTGCAAAACCCGCAGCGGTTTCGTCCCGGCACGAAGATGCCGACCTACTGGCGTATAGACGGCGAGGGCGGCAAGCCCGCCGACCACGCGCGCGAAGACAACGAGCGCAGGGCCATCGCCGCATATCTCTGGCAGGAAGCCTTCGAGGGGCAGGTCGCGCAGCAGCCTTCGGGCGACGGCGCGAAGGGCAAGGAACTTTTCGAGACGCGCGGTTGTCTCGCCTGTCATTCCATCGGCGAGCCGCCGGACAATCAGATCGGCGGAACCTTCGCCGCCAACCTGCAACGCGTCGGCAAGAAGGCGAGCTACGATTACATCGTCCGCTGGATCCACAACCCGCGCGAGCGTTGGGCTCCCTACTGCCCCAAAGAGAAGCGCGACCTGACGCCCGCCGACTACGAGCAGCACAACAAGCCCTTCGTCTTCGATACGGCGAACAACTCGAAATGCCCGAACGACGGCGAAGAGTTGCAGGTGCAGAACATGACGGTGATGCCCAACTTCCGCCTGTCCGACGCCGACACGCGCGACATCGCCACATACCTCTTCTCGCTCTCCGGAGACGCCAAATATCCGGACGCCTCTTTCATGGACGACGCGAGTTTGAAGGAGACCGGACGAACCTTAATCAAGCAGTACGGCTGCGCCGGTTGTCATGAGATCAAGGGATTCGAGGATGAACAGCGCATCGGCAAGGAGTTGACCGCCGAAGGCTCGACGCCTATCGAGCGTCTGGATTTCGCGTTGATGACGCACGAGGCCGAACGCGGCCACGACCCGCTCAACCCGCAGAGCAAAGAGAGGTGGTACAACCGTCGCGGCTTCTTCGAGCACAAGTTGCAAGCCCCTTGGATTTACGACGAAGGGAAGGAGAAAGAGCCGAAGGACATGCTGCGAATGCCGCAGCCCTACCTGACCGACGAGTGGCGCACGGCGTTGACCACCTTCCTCTTGGGCAGCGTCGGGCCGGAAGGCGCGAGCGTTCCCACCTCGATGTTCTACAGGGCCACCAACCAGCAGAAGGACATACAGGAAGGCTGGTGGCTCATCAAGAAATACAACTGCATGGGCTGCCATTCTGTGCAGGTCGGGCAGAAGTCGGTGCTCTCCGGCTTGCCGCTCTACACGACGCCCGAAGGACAGTCGCAACTCCCGCCCGGTCTGATGACCGAAGGCGCGCGCGTCAATCCCGAATGGCTGCTCGCCTTCCTGCGCGACCCGTCCTTGAGTAACAACGCGGGCAACGGCGGCGCGGGCGGCGCGGCCTCGTCCACCGCCGCCGCGCACGGCAGCGCGCCCGCTGCTAACCGGAGGACGAACAATCAACAGCCGACCGGAAATCCGAACTCGGCGCAGACCGGCAGCGACACGAGCCGTGCGCCCGCTGGCACGAACCCGAACCGCGAAGCCGCCGCACAGGCGAGCGCGCCGGTCGGCTCGATAGAGTCGGCGGGCGGCGCAAATCTCGTGCAGCAGCGCGCGGGCGAAGCGGCGGGCACGCTCAAACGTCAACCCGGCGAGAACCAGAACGGCGTCCGCACCTATCTCAAGGCGCGGATGCCGACCTTCAACTTCTCGCCCAACGAGTTGCGAACTCTCGTGCGCTTCTTCCTCGCCGTCTCTTCGCAGCAGGAGCCGTACATCGAGGAGCAGGTTGACCCGCTGACCGGGCCGGAGAGGGAACTGGCGCGCGCGCTCTTTACTTCGCAGGCCGCGCCCTGCCTCAAGTGTCACGTGACGGGCGACCCCGCGCGCGACCTGACGGCCTCCGCGCCCAACTTCCTGCAAGCGGGCGGACGACTCAAACAGGATTGGACGTTCCGCTGGCTGCTCGACCCGCAACGCATCATGCCCGGCACGGCGATGCCTTCCGGCCTCTTTAAACGCGACGGCGAGCGTTGGGTCTTCAACGGGCCGCTGCCCGACGTGGCTAACGATTATCAGGGCGACCACGCGCGCTTACTTGTGCGCTACATGCTTCAGTTGACGCCGGAAGAACAGCGCCGCGCCGCTTCTGCCGCGCCGCCCGCGACGAGCGCGAGCGGCAACACCGCGCAGGCTCACGACGGCTTGAAGACGCCACCCGTGCAGACGGGCCGCAACGCGACAGGCAAGCGCGCCTCCGGCGCGCGCTCGGATCGCGCCAGCAACAGGACGACGCCCGCGCGTCGTGCGCGTCGCGCGCAGACGGCCTCGCTCAATGTGCGGCGCGCGCTGCGTCGAGTGGGTTGATTCGCGCGCCCGGAAAGAGAAAAAGCGCGCGCCGGTTCGCTCTGCGGGTTTTTCAACGTGAGCTTTCCGCGTTATCATAAGTTCATCAGTGCTAACCCGAAGGAGGATTTATATGTCATCGAAACGCGCGCGCATGCTCGTCGCGCTCTTTGTCGCGCTCTGCCTGCTCTCGCTCACGTTCGCTTGCAGTAAAGGCGAAGACGACGAGGAAGAGGACGAAGCGGCGGACACGCAAGGCCCGACCGGAATCAAGTATGCGCCGACCGGCAACGAGGGAACGCTCTCCGGCTCCGTCGCATTTACGGGCGAGGCTCCCGCACCAAAAACCATCAGCATGGATCAGGACGCCGTCTGCTCGCAGACCAACCCGAACGCCGTCGCCGAAGACATCAGCATCAAGGACGGCAAAGTGCAGAACGTCTTCGTCTACGTCAAAGACGGCAAGACCGCCGACGGCAAGGACATCAAGCTGCTTGCCTTCGACCCGCCCGCACAGGCAACCGTCTTAGACCAGAAAGGCTGCCAGTACGTACCGCACATTCTCGGCATCCAGACGCGGCAGAAGTTGAGCGTCACCAACAGCGACCAGACGACGCACAACATCAACTTGCAGGCCAAGAGCAACCCGTCCTTCAACCAGTCGCAGACGCAGGGCGCAGCACCCATCGAGAAGACCTTCAACCGCGCCGAAGTGATTATCCCCGTCAAGTGCAACCAGCACCCGTGGATGAAATCCTACGTCGCCGTGCTCGGTCATCCCTTCCATGCGGTGAGCGGCCCCGACGGGAAGTTTGAGATCAAAGGGCTGCCGCCGGGAACATACACGGTCGTCGCGTGGCACGAGCGGATGAAGGAACAGACGCAGTCCGTCACCGTCGCCGCGAAAGAGTCGAAGACGCAGGACTTCACTTTCACCTCCGCGACCGCCGCCAATACCGTTCAGGGCGGCTCGCTTGAGATGATGCCCGCGCTCGAACTGCCCATGATCGGCGGACATCCGCATCACTAGAGAGCATCGAATCGTTGATTCACCGGATGATTTTTAAAATGAACCGGTGAGTCAACGATTCGATGGATGAATTACTGAAGGTTTTCATGAAGAGCATTGTTATCGAACTGGATTCGACGGATGTGCCGGAGACGCGAGGCGAGGAGAGCGTGCGTTTGGCGTTGCGCGAGCGGTTCGCCGCCTACCTTGAACTGACCAAGCCGCGCATCACTTTCCTCATCGTGCTCACGTCCGCCGCCGGATTCATCCTCGGCGCGAAGGGTCTGGTTGACTATTCGCGCCTCTTTCATACCCTGTTCGGCATCGCGCTTCTCTCCTCGGGAATCGCGACGCTCAACCAGTACGTCGAACGCGACCTCGACCGCCGGATGCGGCGCACGGCCAATCGCCCGCTGCCGACCGGAAAGCTCGACCCCGCGCGCGCCCTCCTGTTCGGCGCGCTGCTGACCATCGTCGCGGAACTCTATCTCGCGCTGCTCGTCAACCCGCTGACGGCGCTGCTCGGCGCAACCGTCGTCGTCGGTTATCTCTGCTGCTATACGCCGCTCAAGACGCGCACGTCGCTCTCGACCGTCGTCGGGGCGTTTCCCGGCGCGATGCCGCCCGTGCTCGGCTGGACGGGCGCGAGCGGTCATCTCGGCGTCGAGGCGTGGGCGCTCTTTGCGATTCTCTTCGCGTGGCAGTTTCCGCACTTCCTCGCCATCGCGTGGATGTACAAGGAAGACTACGCGCGCGCCGGTATCGTGATGCTGCCCGTCGTCGAACCCGAAGGGCGTTTGACCGGACAACAGATCGTCATCTGGACGCTCTTGCTTCTGCCGGTCAGTCTCTTTCCGGTGGCGCTCGGCACGTCGGGCCACATCTATTTCTACGGCGCAATCATTCTCGGCATGCTCTTTCTCGCCAGCAGTTTGATCGCGGCCTTCGCCAACACGCGGCAGAACGCACGCCGCGTGCTGCTCGCTTCCGTCCTCTACCTGCCGCTGCTGTTTGGCTTGATGGTCATTAATCGGTGAATAGTAAATGGTCAATGGTAAATGGATAAAGACAGGATTTAGCTCTTAACTATTCACCATTCACCATTCACTATTCACCAACTTAAGGAGTCTGGCTCATGGGTCGTGCGCTCGGTGTTCTCATCTGGGTTATCACGCTGGCATCGGTGCTCCTTTTCACGCACACGAAGTGGTGGTTCCCGCCCTCGATCTCCGAGCACGGCCCGGCCTACGACCGCCAGTTCGTTATCACGATCATCGTCGTCGGCCTCTCCTTCGCCGCCGCGCAGATTGGTCTGGGCTACGCGGTCTGGCGTTACCGCGCGACGCCCGACGCCTCGCGCGCCACCTACTCGCACGGCAACAACCGCCTCGAAATTCTCTGGACGGTCATCACCGCCGGAATCTTCATCACGCTCGCCGTGATGGGCCAGCGCGTCTGGGCGGGCCTGCATTTCGAGAACGCGCCCGCCGGTTCGGCGCGCGTGCACGTGACGGCGCAGCAGTTTCAATGGAACTTTCATTACCCCGGCATGGACGACAAGTTCGGGCGCACGCGTCCGGATTTGATCAACGACTCGTCGCTCAACTTCGTCGGCTTGGACGAAACGGACGCGGCCTCGAAGGATGATTCCGTAGTCGGGAGCTTGATTGTCGAGGTCAATCGTCCGGTCGAGTTGGTGCTGCGCGCGCGCGACGTGACGCATAGCTTCTGGGTTCCGCAGTTGCGCTTCAAGCAGGACGCCGTGCCCGGCCTCGACATCCGCGTCCACTTCACGCCGCAGGTCGTGGGCCGCTACGAAATCGCCTGCGCCGAGTTGTGCGGCCAACTGCACTACAAGATGAAGAGTTACATGCTCGTGCTGCCCGAGGCCGAATATCGTGAGATCCGCGCGATGCCGCAGGCGCAGTTCCAGAAGCGCGTCACGGAGTTGTACGCGCGGCCCGAGTATCAGGTCAAAAGTTATTAAGCTGTCGCAGGCGAGTTTCAGCCAATCCCGCAGATAGTTTTTGAACGAACGCGATTCTCCATCCGGAGAGGAGTTTGAACGACGATGGCAGAGGCAGAAGAAGCAGCAGCAGCGCGGGCCGAGGAGCACGCGGCGGACGCTGCGGCGTCAACGCACCACGCCGCAGCCGCGCATCATCACGGCCCGCCGAAGGGTTTCATACGCAAGTACATCTTCAGCATTGACCACAAGGTTATCGGCATCCAGTATCTGCTGCTGGCGATGTTCTCCGTGCTCATCGGGATGATCATGTCGGTGCTGATGCGCATGAACCTGTCGTGGCCCGGCACGAGTTGGCCCATCCTCGGCACGCTCTTTCCCGAAGGCGCGCCGGGCGGCGTGATGAGTCCCGAGTTTTATCTCTCGCTCGTGACGATGCACGGGACGATGATGGTCTTCTTCGTCCTCACGACCGCGCCGCAAGGGGGCTTCGGCAACTACTTCCTGCCCATTCAAATCGGCGCGGAAGACATGGCCTTTCCCATCCTCAACATGCTCTCGTTCTGGGTGACGTTCGTCGGGCTGGTGGTGCTGGTGGCGGCGATTTTCGCTTCCGGCAACTCGGTCGTCGGGCCGACGGGCGGCTGGACTGGCTACCCGACGCTGAGCGCCATCGGCGACAAGTTGAACGTCCCCGGCATGGGCATGGGGATGAACCTCTGGATCATCAGCATCGCTATCTTCTGCATCGCGTCTCTCTTGGGCGCGCTCAATTTCATCACGACGCTCTTAAATATGCGCGCGCCCGGAATGTCTCTGATGCGGATGCCTTTGACGTGTTGGGCTTGGTTCACGACGGCGATTCTCGCCTTGCTGGCCTTTCCCGTGCTGCTCGCGGCGGGCGTCCTGCTGCTTCTGGACAGGACGGCGGGCACGAGTTTCTTCGTCCCCGGCGGCTTGAGCGACGGCACGCAGGTCATCGCGCACAACGGCGGCTCGCCGATTCTCTGGCAGCATCTCTTCTGGTTCTTCGGACATCCGGAAGTCTATATCGCCATCCTGCCCGGCATGGGCGCGACCTCGCACATCCTTTCGACGTTTGCACGCAAGCCCGTCTTCGGTTATCGCGCGATGGTCTTCGCGATGTTCGCCATCGGTCTCCTGGGCTTCTTCGTCTGGGGGCATCACATGTTCCTCTCGGGGATGAGCCCTTACACGGGGATGGCCTTCTCGATTCTGACGCTCTCCATCGGCGTGCCCTCGGCCATCAAGACCTTCAACTGGCTCGGGACCCTGTGGGGCGGGCGCATCCGCTTCACGACGCCGATGCTCTTCGCCATCGGCTTCGTCTCGCTCTTCGTCGCGGGCGGCATCAC
>DATLMV010000200.1:0-29636 GCA_035537095.1 Pyrinomonadaceae bacterium | reverse complement strand
CGTCGTCCGGCGGCGCGGCGCACGCTGCACGCCTTCGACCGTCCTCACGCCGCACACGAGCGACAGGCCCAGCACGATACACGTTAAACTCCGGCGAAGATTCTCAAATAACATTCGTGTTCCCGCTCTCCTTTATTCGACGACGACGCCGCGCCAAAACGCCACCCGCCCGCGAATCTCCTTCGCGGCCTCCTTCGGCTCCGGATAAAACCACGCCGCGTCACGGTTGGCTTCGCCGTTCACCGTCACGTCGTAATAACTCGCCTCGCCCTTCCAAGGGCATGTCGTCTGCTTCGCGCTCTCGCTGAAATATTCCCTGTTGATTGATTCCGCAGGAAAATAGTGATTGCCCTCGACGACCAACGTGTCGTCGCTCTCCGCCAGAACCGCGCCCTTCCATGTTGCCTTCATTTAAATCTCCTTCAAAAAGGTAGATACCGGATGACGTTCACCCAATCATCCATTTCACTACAAGTTATCATCAACGCCAAATCTTCGATCACTTGATGCAGCGGCAGACTGCGCGGCACGACAAAAAGTCCCGCGATATTCCGCCCTTCTCCTATTATGGCAGCCGCGTGTGTCGGCATTGTTTTCCGGTCGTGCGTGACGATGATGCGTCCTTCCTGCGCCGCCCGAATTAACAACTGACTATCTGTCGCCGCTTCCATGCCGATTCCGAAAGCCGTCACAGCGTCGAGTTGCGGAATGCGGCGTAGCAATCCTCGCAGGATGTCGTGGTCGAGGTCTTGGTCTATCAACAGACGTAACATGAACTCGTTTCATCACATGAAGGGAAAACCGGAGCGCATAAAGGTTGACAGGCACAGCGTTCAATATAGAGCGGTTGCGGAAGGATTCGACTGCGCTTTGAAAAGACGTGGCGACGCCGCTGTTGGTTATCACCGGCATAAAAGCAGAGCGAATTATCGGTCAGTCTTGTTTGAGTTTTGCTTTGCGTGCCAGCACGCGGGCGCGTATTTCAACAGCTTGTTTTTGATATTGCGGGTCGGATTCTATTCTCTTTTGAACTTCATTGCCCTTGGCTTCTTGCTCCAGTAAGTAATGTTCGATAGTTTCTTCGTGATTGAGATAATAGGTAATCGCCGCGTAAATATCGGCTAAATCGAGCGCGGGAAATTTCTGGGCGATCTGCTCGGCGGACGCCCCGAGTTTGTAATGCTCCACGATGGAATCGAGACTGACGCGCGAATCTGCAACGCGAATCGTGCCGTCCTCCGTCAAACGCAGCGGCAAGGTTTGGGTGGTTTCCAGAGTCGTCATCTTACGCCCTCTTTCTGACGCAGTTTAATACCACCGGACTGTTATTTTCCAGTCGCACATCCGCGCAAACGACGGGCTGATTCGTCTTCAGCCGCGCGTCAGTTGACGGTATTTGATGCGGTGCGGTTGGTCGGCGGCTGCGCCGAGGCGTGCGCGGCGGTCGGCTTCGTAGGCCGAGTAGTTGCCCTCGAACCAGACGACGCGGCTCTCGCCCTCGAAGGCGAGGATGTGTGTGGCGACGCGGTCGAGAAACCAGCGGTCGTGGCTGATGACGACGGCGCAGCCCGCGAAGTTTTCGAGTGCCTCTTCGAGCGCGCGCATGGTGTTCACGTCGAGGTCGTTGGTCGGCTCGTCCAAGAGCAGGACGTTTGCGCCCTCCTTCAGCATCTTCGCCAGATGGACGCGATTGCGTTCGCCGCCCGAGAGCGTCCCGATCTTTTTCTGCTGGTCGCTGCCGGAAAAGTTGAAGCGCGCGACGTAGGCTCTTGAGTTCAACTGCTTGCTTCCGAGTTGCACAACGTCGAGGCCGTCGGAGATTTCTTCCCAGATGGACTTGTCGGCGCGAAGCGCGTCGCGGCTCTGGTCAACGTAGGCGAGTTTGACGGTCTCGCCCGTGCGAAACGCGCCGCCCGACGGTTCTTCCTGCTTCGTGATCATGCGAAAGAGCGTCGTCTTGCCCGCGCCGTTAGGGCCGATGATGCCGACGATGCCTCCGGGCGGGAGTTTGAAGGTCATGCCTTCGATGAGCAAGCGTTCGCCGAAAGCCTTCGAGACGTTGTCGGCTTCGATGACCACTTGACCGAGACGCGGCCCCGGCGGGATGTAGATTTCCAACTCCTGCGCGCGCTGTTCGGTCTGTTGATTGAGCATCGCTTCATAGGAGTTGATGCGCGCCTTGCCCTTCGCCTGCCGCCCCTTCGGCGACATCCTGATCCATTCCAACTCGCGCTGCAAAGTCTTCTGCCGCTCGCTCTCCTGTTTCTCCTCCTGCTGCAAGCGTTGCTGTTTCTGTTCGAGCCAAGACGAATAGTTGCCCTGCCAAGGGATGCCCTGTCCCCGGTCGAGTTCGAGAATCCAACCGGCGACGTTATCGAGAAAGTATCTATCGTGCGTGACGGCGATAATGGTTCCGGCGTACTGCTGCAAGTGTTGTTCGAGCCACGCGACGGACTCGGCGTCGAGGTGGTTGGTCGGCTCGTCGAGCAGAAGAATGTCGGGCTTCTGCAAGAGCAGGCGACACAGGGCGACGCGTCTTTTCTCGCCGCCCGAGAGAACCGCGACGGATGTTTCCGGCGGCGGGCAACGCAGCGCGTCCATCGCCATCTCCAGACGCGAATCCAAATCCCAAGCATCCTGTGCGTCGAGCTTCTCCTGCACCGTGCCCTGCCGTTCGAGGAGCGCCGTCATCTCGTCGTCCGACATCTCCTCGCCGAACTTCGCATTGATCTCCTCGTACTCCTTGAGTAAATCCACCGTCTCCTGCACGCCCTGTTCGACGATCTCGCGGACGGTCTTCGACTCGTCGAGACGCGGCTCCTGTTCGAGATAGCCGACCGTGTAGCCGGGCGAAATCACCGTCTCGCCGATGAAGTTTTTGTCCACGCCCGCCAGTATCCGCAGGAGCGAACTCTTGCCCGAGCCGTTCAGACCGATGACGCCGATCTTCGCCCCGTAAAAATAGGAGAGGTAGATGTCCTTCAACACCGCCTTCTTATCGTAGTTCTTCCCGACGCCGACCATCGAATAGATAACTTTATTTGGTTGTGTGCTCATTCGTAAATTCTCGACCTCGTCCTTAAATAATAAATCGTCGTCAAACCTTAACAGAGAGCCTGCCGGAGAAAGCAAACGGCGCGAGCGAAAGATTGTCTCGTGCAGATGGAATCAACTTCTCAGCCGACCGAAGTTGATTCTCAGAAGACCGATTTTTATTTCGCCTGCGCCGGATAAAGGTTCGGTTGAACGGAAATTGATTTTCGCTGTTCCGAGACTCGATTTCATCAATCCGAAAGTCGTCCTGTCGAATCCGAAAGTCGTTCCGTCGAATCTGAAATTTATTCTCTCGTCTCCGAATGTTGGTTTAGTGAACCCGAAATTTGTTTTCGTGTTCCCGAAAGCCAGTCGGGTCGGTTTGAAATTCTGTTTAGTGAATCCGAAAGATATTCGGGTGCGCGCAAATATTATTTTCGCTGGCCCGAAAGTTATCTATCCCGCCCCGCCGACGCGGTTTCGCCGGGATAGAACCGGAGGCGTTTGAATCACGCGCGGCCCGCGACCTCGCCCGTCTGGGTGTTGACGCGGACGGTTTCGCCCTCTTTGATAAAGAGCGGGACGCGGACTTGCAAGCCCGTCTCCAAGACGGCGGGCTTGTTTGCGCCGCCCGCCGCCGTGTCGCCGCGCGTGCCCGGTTCGGTCGAGACGACGGAGAGTTCGACGAACTGCGGCAACTGCAAGGAGACGGCCTCGCCGTTGTATTTGAGGATTTGCAACGTCTGCCCGTCCTTCAGATAACTGCCGTCGTCGCCGACGCTTTCGGCTGGCAGCATGAACTGTTCATAGCTTGATTCGTCCATGAAGTGAAAGCCTTCGGGGTCGGAATAGAGAAAGGAGGCGGGCGCGAGTTGCACGTCCGGCTCGGCGAATTTCTCGCTCGAACGGAAACTCTTCTCCTGCACCGCGCCCGTCAAAAGGTGACGCAAGCGGGTGCGCACCATCGTCGCCGCGCCGCGCGCCGTCGGCGACGCGAAGAAAACCTCCACCACCGTGAAGGGCTGGCCCTCCACCGTAATCAACATCTTCCGCTTCAACTCATTCGCTCCGATAAGTGCCACGCGTTTCTCCTCGATAAAAGAGGTTGGATGCCGGATGTTAGACGTTGGATAAGAAGCAAGCCGTCTTTCCCGGCATCTGACATCTCATCTCCGGCCTCTGTTTTTAAGTTCCGGGAAGCAGCAACAGTCGCTCTCTGATTTCGACGCCCTGCCGCGTCCTCGTGCATTGCAAAAGTATCTCCGGCTTCTCGGCTTCGATCAGATAGGAACCGGCGGGGCCGAAAAACTTCGCGCTGTCGGCGTGCGAACTCGAACGCAGGATGTCGCGCAGGAAGCGCGGCTCGTAGAAGCGGAAGAAGAACTCGCGCCCGTCCTGCGTCTTGACCATCAAGGACTGCCGGAAGTAGCCGCGCAACTCCGCGAGCGGCGCGGCGCACGTCAGATAGACGCCCCAGTTTTTTCCCCAACCCTGATTGACGAACGCCTCCGTCAGGCGCGACTGCGCGGGCAGACGCACGAGATAAGGAATCTTTTCCGGCGCGTGCTGCCCGCCCTCGTAGAGCGGCTGCAACTCCTCGCGCGCGCCGTGCAGGAGTTCTAAGACCTGCGGGTCGTGGACGGCGTCGAGCAAGGCGTAGAGCGGCGCGGGCTGTTCGCGCAGGATTTGCAGGAGGCGGCCCTTCGGCGTCGAAGCCGCGACCGTCTCCAAAATCTTCTGCACGCGTCCCTCCGGCGTCAGCCCCACCGTCTCCGGCGAACGCTCGACCGCATCACTTCGCGGCGACGCGGAAACGTGATCGCTCCGGGCCATTCCCCCCCGCCCGCCCCTGTCTGTGGGAAGGCTCCTCAGCGGCGGCGACTCTTGAAACGCGGCGCGCGGCGATGCGGGCGGGGGCGGCGGCGTCTGAACCGGCGCATTGACATTGACGCGCGCGGGCTTCGGCGAAGGCTCGCGCGTGCTGTCCTCTTCGGGCGGCGGAGGTTGCTCCGCGTTTGTACGCAGCGGCAAGACATCGGGAACTGTCGTGGCCTGTTGCGGCACGGTCGTGCGCGCGGGCGACGAAGATGGCGGCGCGCTCTTTTGCAGGCGGACGACGAAATTTGTCTGTCCGGCGAAAATCTCGTCGCCGTCGTTGAGCACCGCCGCGCTCAAATCGTCGCCGTTGAGGAGCGTCCCGTTGCGGCTGCCGAGGTCTTTGACACGCCCGACACCGGCCACGCACTCGACGGCGAAATGCAGGCCCGACATATACGTGTCGCGCGTCGGAAAGTCGGCCTTGTCCGTGCGCCCCACGCGCACCGTCTGCCCTTCTTCCAACTCGATCTTTTTGCCCGCGTGCGGGCCGGAAACCACTTCGAGTATGACTCGCATATTCCGCGTCTTCGTCAAATAATAAAAATACAGCTTAACTAAAAACTCGATTTCAAATTTCCACTCAAACAATTAACCGCGCCAACCAACAAACCCTTTGCCTTTTACCCTTTTACTTTTGCCCTTTCACTCCCCGCCGTCAATTCGATTGTAGTCGAACGGCGCGGCGGCGTCCGCCGACGGGCGCAAGGTGATGCGGACGAATTTCGAGGTCGGCGTGTTGCTCTTGGCGGCGACGCTCCCGATGGGCACGAGCACGTTTGCTTCGGGAAAGTAGGTGGCGGCGCAGCGTCGAGGGATGCTGTAGGGGACGACGACGAAGCGGCGCGCGATGCGCTCGGCGTCCTGCTCGAAGTGGCTGACGAGGTCAACCGCCTGTCCCGCCGCGAGTCCCGCTTCGGCGATGTCTGCCGCGTTGAGAAAGACGACGCGGCGTTCGTTATAGATGCCGCGATAACGGTCGTCGAGTCCGTAGATGGTCGTGTTGAACTGGTCGTGGCTGCGGATGGTCATCATGATGAACTCGCCCTCTGCAAGTTGATGGCGCGGAAGCTCGTGGACGGTGAAATTGGCGCGGCCCGTCGCCGTCTGGAAGCGTCCCTCGCGCGCGAGGTTTCGCAGGTAGAAGCCTCCGGGCGCGCGCACGCGCCGGTTGTAATCCTCGCAGCCGGGGATGACGCGCGCGATCAGTTCGCGGATGCGGTCGTAGTCTTCCGCGAGCCGCAGCCATTCGACCGTACCGCGAGTGCCGAGCGTCGCGTCGGCGAGACGTGCGACGATTGCGGGTTCGCTCAACAGAGCGGGCGACGCGGGCGCGAGCGTGCCGCGCGAGGCATGGACGACGCCCATCGAGTTTTCCATCGAGACGAACTGCGCGCCCGTCGCCTGAGAGTCAATCTCCGTCCGCCCGAGACACGGCAGGATGAGCGCGCTCTCGCCCGTGACGAGATGCGCGCGGTTGAGTTTGGTCGAGACCTGCACGGTCAGCCGACAACGCCGGAGAGCTTCCGCCGTGTATTCCGTGTCGGGCGTCGCGGAGAGAAAGTTGCCGCCGAGCGCGAAGAAGACCTTGACGCGTCGCGCGTGCATCGCCTTGATGGTCTCCACCGTGTCGAGACCGTGCTCGCGCGGCGGCTCGAAACTGAACTCGCGCGCGAGCGCGTCGAGGAAGGCTTCGGTCGGTCGTTCCCAGATGCCCATCGTGCGGTCGCCCTGCACGTTGGAATGGCCGCGCACGGGACACGCGCCCGCGCCCGCACGCCCGATCTGCCCGCGCAGGAGCAGGAGGTTGACGATCTCTTGAATGTTGGCGACGGCGTTCGGGTGCTGCGTGAGCCCCATCGCCCAGCAACAGATAGTGCGCTCGGAACGCATCAAGACTTCCGCCGCCGCGTGCATCTCTCCGCGCGTGATGCCGCTCTGTTCTATCAGTTCGTCCCAACCGACGGACGCGAGCGCACGCGCAAACTCCTCGAAGCCCGTCGTCTGCTCATTGATAAATTTATGGTCGAGGACTTGGCCGGGCCGACGCGCTTCCTCTTCGAGCATCTCCTTCATGATGCCCTTCAGGAGCGCGACATCGCCGTTGATTCTGACTTGCAGAAAGATGTCGGCGAGTTCTGTCCCCGCGCCGAGCACGTCCGCGATGTGCTGCGGGTGCTTGAAGCGGTTCATGCCGGTCTCGGGAAGCGGGTTGACGTGGATGATCGTGCAACCGCCGCGCTTCGCTTTCTGTAGCGCGGTCAACATGCGCGGGTGGTTCGTGCCGGGGTTCTGCCCCGTGACGACGATTGTGTCGGCGAGCGCGAAATCTTCGAGCGTGACCGTGCCCTTGCCGATGCCGATGGTCGGCGTCAGCGCGGAACCGCTCGACTCGTGGCACATGTTCGAGCAGTCGGGCAGGTTGTTTGTGCCGAACTGCCGGACGAAGAGTTGATAGAGAAACGCGGCCTCGTTGCTCGTGCGTCCCGAAGTGTAGAAGGCGGCCTCGTCGGGCGAGTCGAGCGCGTTGAGTTCCGAAGCAATCAAGGCGAATGCCTCGTCCCAACCGATAGCTTCGTAGTGTTGGCCGCCGCGCGCGAGCAGCATCGGGTGCGTGAGGCGTCCCTGCTTGCCGAGCCAGTAGTCGGACTTTTGCGAGAGGTCGGCGACGCTCCACTCGCGGAAAAATTCGGGCGTGACGCGCTTGCGTGTCGCTTCGTCGGCGACGTGCTTCGCGCCGTTTTCGCAGAACTCGGCGTGCGAGCGTTCGCCGTCGGGGTCGGGCCAAGCGCAGCCGGGGCAGTCGAAACCGTCTTTCTGGTTGACCTGCAAAAGCATCCGCGTGCCGCGCACCGCGCCCATCTCGCCCCACGCCTGCTTCAACGCCGAGACGACGGCGGGCACGCCGCCCGCGCTACTTTTACGCGGCTTGATCTGCACGCCCGTCCATTCCTCCGGCGGCTGCGCGCGCGTCGCGGCGTGCGTGCGGGAAGCATGCCCGGCATCGGTTGCGGCGTCGTCGCTTTCGGAAACATTGCGTGCGGAAGCATCGCGCCCGTTTGTCGCCGCCGTCTCGCCGTTCGACGCGGGCGCGGCTGCGCGCTCAAGTTCGGCTTCGCTCTTGAGGTCTTCTTTGGCGGGTTCGTAGTGGTTTGGCTGGACAGCCGACGCGACGTTGGCCGCCTCCTGCTGCGCGTGCAAACTCACTCCCGGTTCCTCGTGCTCCCGCTTCTCTCTCATCTCAGACGTTGCTCCGATAGGTTGTTCGTCCGTTCAGTTTACCATAAGGGACGATGGACGATAGACGATGGACTCTAATAGACCATAGACGATGGACGATAGACGATGGCCGGAAGTTTTCTTGTCCGTCGTTGAAACTCTCTCGTCGGGCAGAAATGTTTTGTCCATCGTCCATCATCTATCGTCCATCGTCCATTCTTGGCATTAGTCTTGTTAGCTATGGAAGTTATGCTGCGCGTTACGTACTGTAATCGTGCAAGAGTGGGCGGATATTAAACGGGGAGGCAGAAAGATATGAACGCTTTTGAATTGTTGAAGGCAGACCACAAAAAGGTTTCGGGTATTTTCGACAAGTTGGAGGACACGACCGAGCGCGCCGTCAAGACGCGCGACGAGTTGTTCGCGCAACTCAAACAGGAACTCGACATTCACGCGCACATCGAGGAGACAATCTTCTACCCGGCCCTCAAGCGGGAGGCCGAAACGCGCGCCATCACGCTCGAAGGTTTCGAGGAGCATCACGTCATCAAGCTGCTGCTCAACGAACTGAACGAGCTCGGCGTGGACAACGAGCAATGGACGGCCAAGCTCAAGGTGCTCAAAGAGAACGTCGAACATCACGTCGAAGAGGAAGAGGACGACATGTTCCCGAAGGCGCGCGAGGTCTTCTCCTCCGAGGTGATTGACGACCTCGGGCAGCGCATGGAAACCGAAAAACAGAACCAGCAAAAAGCCCTCGGCGCGCAAGCCTGAGCACCCGAAAAGACTAGGGGAAACGGTAAAACGGTTAAAAGGGTAAAGGGAAAAGAGAGAAGTTGCAGCTTCTCCCTCCCCTTTACCCTTTCCCCGTTTACCCCTCTCCCTTTTACTTCATTGTTCGCGCTTCGTTTTTCCGCACGCGGTTGTGATAGTCTCTCCTGCGTTCAACCCGATAACTGAAAATCATCAGGAGTGCTCTCGAATTATGAGCTTGATTGATTCCGTACAGGCGCGGGAGATTCTGGATTCGCGCGGCAACCCGACGGTCGAGGCCGAGGTCTTGTTGATTGACGGCGTGCAGGGACGCGCCGCCGTCCCGTCCGGCGCTTCGACGGGCGAGCATGAAGCGGTCGAACTGCGCGACGGCGACAAAAGGCGTTACGGCGGCAAGGGCGTCTTGAAGGCCGTGCAGAATATCAACGACATCATCTCGCCTGAAATCGAAGGCATAGACGCGCTCGACCAGACGGAACTCGACGCCGCGCTCGTCGCGCTCGACGGCACGCCGACGAAATCGCGTCTCGGCGCAAACGCGCTGCTCGCCGTCTCGCTGGCGACCGCGCGCGCCGCCGCCGCTTATCTCGAAATCCCGCTCTATCGTTATCTCGGCGGGGCCAACGCCCGCACGCTCCCCGTACCCTTGATGAACATCCTCAACGGCGGCGCGCACGCCGACAACAACGTGGACTTTCAAGAGTTCATGATTGTCCCGACCGGCTTCCAGTCCTTTCACGATGCGCTGCGCGTCGGCACGGAAATCTTCCACGCGCTCAAGAGCGTCTTGAAGAAGCGCGGGCTGGCGACGAGCGTCGGCGACGAGGGCGGGTTCGCGCCGAACCTGCGCTCGAACGAGGAGGCCATCGAGACGATTCTCGAAGCCGTCGGGCAGGCGGGCTACGCGGCGGGCCGCGACATCTTTCTCGCCTTAGACCCCGCCGCCAGCGAGTTTTACGACGGCAAGAATTACGTCTTTAAAAAATCTGACGGGCGCAAGCTGTCGAGCGACGAGATGGTCGCCTTCTGGCAGAGTTGGGTCGGGCAGTATCCTATTCTGTCGCTCGAAGACGGCATGGGCGAGAGCGACTGGGACGGCTGGAAGAGTCTGACCGACGCCGTCGGGCGGCGCGTCCAACTCGTCGGCGACGACCTCTTCGTGACCAACACGGAATTCCTGCGCAAGGGCATCGAGCGCGGCGTCGCCAATTCGATTCTCATCAAGGTCAACCAGATCGGCACGCTCACCGAAACGCTCGACTGCATCGAACTCGCGCGCACGAACAGGATGACCGCCGTCATCTCGCACCGTTCGGGCGAAACCGAAGACACCTTTATCGCAGACCTCGCCGTCGCCACTAACGCCGGACAGATCAAGACCGGCTCGCTCTCGCGCTCCGACCGCATCGCCAAATACAACCAACTCCTCCGCATCGAAGAAGACCTCCGCGACGCCGCACGCTACTTGGGCCGCGACGCCTTCTATCAACTCGAACGTGCGGGCGCGGGGGGCGACAACGCAAAAGCGTCCGGCACGTCGAGCGACGGCAAACGGTCGGGCGCAGCGTCCAACAACAAACAGGCGGGCACGGCGTCTAAAAAGTCGCGCGCGGCGAAGCGTTGAGATGACGGTCGGCGAATGACGAGCGTGATTGATCGCCGGATGAACGCGGGCGTCAGTCGTTGACCGGAGCGAAGTTTTCAGAAGTCGTCCCTGAGCCTCGAAATGCGCGTAAAACCTGCGCGAAGTTGAAGATTCAGGGATAGCTTCCGGTCAAGGGGAGAGTCAGAGAATGTCTTTTATCTTCATCGTCGGGACGCGTTTTTTCTCTTGGGGTTCGGAGCGCGCGGGTGTCGGAATGCGTTGCCCGCAATGCGGGACGGCGGGAAATTTCGTCAGCAAAAAAGGGATGCGTTTCATCACGCTGTTCTTCATCATCCCGTTGATTCCCATCAGCGGCGTCAAACAACTCCTGCAATGCGCCAACTGCGGCACGCGCTTCGACGCGGCGCAGTAGTCTGAAATTATCATCCGACGGTCGGACAGTTTATCGCCCGACAGGTTCGACGAGTTAACGCCCGGCGTTTTGATTCTCGTGCGCGAGCGCGGCGGGCCGGATTCATTCTTGAGGAGAGCCAACATCTTGAGCGCGAAGAAGGGGCCGCTGGCCCTCGTTATTCTCGACGGTTTCGGCTACAGCGCCGAGCGCGAAGGCAACGCCGTCGCCCTCGCTGCGATGCCCTTCTATGACGAACTGCGCGACAAATATCCGCACACCCTGATCGAAGCTTCGGGGACGTGCGTCGGACTGCCCGCCGCCGTGATGGGCAACTCCGAAGTCGGTCATCTCAACATGGGTTCGGGCCGCGTCATCCGCACGGACGTTGAGCGCATCAACTATTCGGTTCGCACGGGCGAGTTCTTCACGAACGACGCGCTCGTCGCCGCGATGGACGGCGCAAAAGCGCGCGGGCGCGTGCTGCACCTGATGGGGCTGCTCTCGGACGGCCTCGTCCATTCGTCGCAGGAGCATCTCTACGAACTGCTGCGGATGGCGAAGGAGCGCGGGCTGCAACGCGTCTACCTGCATTGTTTTCTCGACGGGCGCGACACGCCGCCGATGTCGGCATACGGCTACGTCGAGGCGTTGCAGTTGAAGTGCATGGAGATTGGCGCGGGGCGCATCGCGTCGGTCGTCGGTCGCTATTACGCGATGGACAGGGACAAGCGTTGGGAGCGGACGCAGCGCGCATACGACCTGCTCGTCAACGCCACGGGCGAGCGCGTCGTTGACCCCGTCGCCGCCATCAAACTCTCTTACGAGCGCGCCGTCTCCGACGAGTTCGTCGAACCCCTCGTCGTCACCGACGAACGGAACGAACCGACCGCCACCATTCAGGAGGGCGACTCCGTCATCTTTTATAACTTCCGCTCCGACCGCGCGCGCCAGATCACCAACGCGCTCGCCGTCCCCGGCTTCGGCGGCTTTCCCACTCCGCACCGGCCCAAAATCGAGTACGTCTGTTTCACCCAGTACGACAAGACTTTCCCGCTCGCCATCGCCTTCCCGCAACTCCAACACACGAACATTCTCGCCGACGTGTTCTCGTCGCTCGGCGTCCGCAACTACCGTCTCGCCGAGACGGAGAAGTACGCGCACGTCACATATTTTTTCAACGGCGGCACGGAGAAGGAGTTTCCCTACGAGCGGCGTCTGCTCGTCCCTTCGCCCAAGGTCGCAACCTACGATCTGCTGCCCGAGATGTCGGCCTTCAAGGTCACGGACAAAGTTCTGCGCGCCATTGACGAGAATGAGACCGATGTCTTCATCGTCAACTTCGCCAACCCCGACATGGTCGGCCACACGGGCAATCTCCCGAAGACCATCGAGGCCGTGCAATACGTTGACACCTGCCTCGGCTGGATCACCAAAGCCCTCAGGCGCGCGCGCGGTCGCTGCCTGATCACCGCCGACCACGGCAACTGCGAACAGATGATTGACTACACCACCGGCCAGCCCCACACCGCCCACACCACCAACCCCGTCCCCTTTCATCTGATAGACGAAGCCTCGCTCGGCCTCAAACTCCGCGAAGGCGGCGCGCTCGAAGACCTCGCCCCGACCATCCTCGCCTTGCTCGACATCCCCAAACCGCCCGACATGACCGGGCGCGACCTCCGCGTCTGAAAAAGGGCGGCAAAACCTGTGAAAAACGCGGGAATCTCGGGTATAATCCCGTGCCGTCACGGACAACTTGGGAGGCTTTTCGGGCCTCTAAGTTACTTGTCGAGTCCGTTGCAAAATAGCGGGGCCGACCGCGTTCGGACAAGCTCATACGACTGCGCCGTTGATGCTTCCGCCTGTTCTCGTCCCCGGCGTCTGCTGCCGTTGAATGAGAAAGACGAGCATCGCCTGACGGTTATCTATCGAAAATTTTTTTGGATTTGAGGAGAAGCGAAATGAATAACAAACGCGTCCGCGCGTCAATCAACTTTTCTATGCGGTGGCTGGCGGCGCTCGCCATCTTGCTGCCCGCGACGCTGAATTTCAGCGCGCTGGCCGCGCAGAAGATGAAACCGGAAGACGTGGTCGCCAAGCATCTGGCCGCCATCGGGGCCGACGCAGACCGCGCCGCCGTCAAGAACATCGTCATCGCGGGCACTTCGCTGCTGACGCTCACTTCGCCCGGCAAAGGACAGAACAGCGGCGAGGTCGTGCTCTTCTCCGAAGGCCAGATGAACATGGTCGGCATCAAGTTCTACAACCCCGACTACCCCCACGACAAGTTCGGCTTCGATGGCACGAAGATGACCGTCAGCTACATCAAACCCGGCATCCGCTCGACGCTCGGCGACTTCATCTACAACCGCGATTTCTTCCTCAAGCAGGGCCTCTTCGGCGGCACGCTCTCAACCTCTTGGCCGCTCCTGAACATGGCCTCCCGCGAAGCCAAAATGGAGTACGGCGGCACGTCGAAGATTAAAGACAGGCTCGTCCACGAACTGAAATACTCGCCGCGTAAAGGCGCGGACATGAGGATCAGCATGTTCTTCGACGCCGAAACTTTCCATCATGTGCGGACGGAATACAAGCAGACCGTCTCCGGTCAACTCGGCGGCACTACCAACCGCGCCTCCAGCGGCGCAGAGGGCGACAAGAGTGGGCAGAGAGACCTGCATTATAGGTTGGTCGAAGACTTCTCCGACTTCAAGAAAGAGGGCAAGCTGACCCTTCCGCACACGTACAAAATCGGCCTCTCACTGGAAAGGCAGAACGGCAACTCA
The DNA here is from genome assembly GCA_035537095.1 of Pyrinomonadaceae bacterium. Classification (GTDB taxonomy): domain Bacteria; phylum Acidobacteriota; class Blastocatellia; order Pyrinomonadales; family Pyrinomonadaceae; genus DASWNP01. Next base: position 15,949 of record DATLMV010000200.1, on the reverse strand, counting down.
TACATCGCCGAATGGGAGTTGAAGCTCGTCCGCTTCTCCTTCAACCAGCAACTCGAACCCAGTTTCTTCGACGCCATCGCCGCTAACTGACACGCGCCCGCGCCTCTGGCGAACATCTTCCGGCTGTCTCATCTTCCTTTTAGACAGAAGATGAGACAGCCTTCTTTTTTATCCTTTCCGCACGCTGCGTCCGACGCTCCGCACGCGCGAAAAGCCGAAACCGTTTTTTGCAGTTGGTCGCGCGGCGGTTATAATCGGAGACCGGCGCGGCCTCTTTCAAGATGAAACTTTCGAGCGACACTTTTGCTCCCCGTAACATTCTCGTCATTGACTTCGGCCAGCTTGGCGACGTGGTCTTGAGCCTGCCCGCGCTCGCCGCCGTCAGGACGAAATTTCCGCGTGCGCGCATCACGGTCGCGGTCGGGCGTCCGGCTGCGCCCATCGTCGAGTTGGCGGGCGTCGCCGACGAGACTCTCGCCGTTGACCGCGTGCTTTTGCGCGACGGGCCGAAGCCGCTCTCCGTGCTGCGCATCATGCGTCTGGTCAAGGAGGTGCGCCGCGCGAAGTTCGATTTCGTGATTGACCTCCACAGCCTCTCGGAAACCAACCTGCTCGGCTATCTCTCCGGCGCGCGCACCCGTCTCTTTCAACCGCGCCCCACGCGCTCGCTCGATTTCCTCTCGAACTTTCGCCCGCGCCCGCCCGTCGAAGATTTGACGAAGCACGCGATTGATCGTTATCTCGACGTGCTCGCGCCGCTCTCGGTCGGCGAGGTCTCGCGCGTGCCGCGCCTTCGTCCGCGACCGGAAGACGACCGCGCCGTCGAGGAGCTTTTGAAGAAGGAGCGCGCCGGACACGACGCGCCGCTCGTCGGCATCTTCGCGGGCGCGGGACATCCGAGCAGGCGTTGGCCGCTCGAACGCTTCGTCGAACTCGCGCGCCGCATGGAGGCGGGCGACGGCGTGCGCGTCGTCCTCTTCGCGGGGCCGGAGGAACGCACGCTCGTCCGGCAGATGCGCGCCGCCTTCCCGCGCTCGACCATCGTGCTCGACCGTCTCTCCATCACGCAACTCGCTTCGGCAGCCGCGCGCCTCGCCGTCTTCGTCTCCAACGACACCGGCCCCATGCACATCGCGGCGGCGGTCGGCACGCCCGTCGTCATGCTGCTCGGACATCCGACGCACAAAAACTACGTCCCGCCGGGCGAGCGTCATCGAGTCATTCACAGCGCGGCGATGACGGAAATCAGCGTCGAGGCCGTCTATGAGGCGGCGCGCTCCGCCATGACGACCGAACGCATGGGCGCTCTTTTCACACATTGAACTATCGCCAGCCTCGCTCCCCTCTGAAACAACAAACGTGCCGCTCAACCCTTCTTACTTCAAGCGACCAAACATGAATCCAACGCTCAAGAGGCGTCGCGCGCTCGTCGCGGCCAGCCTGTCGTTTTTCGTCCTGCTCACCGCCGTCTTCGCCGCCCCCGCCTTCTTCACACAGAAGCGCGGCAACGCGCGCCAACAGAAGAACGCCAACACCGCGACGACGAAAAAACAGCCCGCCGCCCTTGAGACGAAGGCGACGAAAAAAGATGCGCGCACGCCGCCGCCCTCTCCGGCCCCGAAGCCCGACGCCCCCGCGACTACGCAGGAGGCGCGCGAGGCGGACGCCGCGCTCGGGCGCGAGATCACGCGTTTGATTGAAGAAGGAGATTTCGCACAGGCGCGTTGGGGCGTCTCGGTCGTGAGCCTGCGCGACGGGCGCGTCGTCTATGCGCGCGATGCGCGGAGGCTGTTCACGCCCGCCTCGAACATGAAACTGTTTGCGACTGCCGCCGCGCTCGATCTGCTCGGCGCGGATTATCGCTGGCGCACCTCCGTCTATGCTGCCGCCGGGCCTGACGCGCAGGGAACCATCGCGGGCGACCTCGTGCTCTACGGTCGCGGCGCGCCCGACCTCTCGTCGCGCGTGCGCAAGGGTGCGCCCGAGGCGCATCTGTCCCGGCTCGCCGAAGAACTCAAACGTCGCGGCGTCAGGCGCGTGCGCGGCGGGGTCGTCGGCGACGAGAGTTATTTTCGCGGCGAAACCCTCGGCGACGGCTGGCAATGGAACGACGTGCAATGGTATTACGGCGCGGAGGTGAGCGCGCTCTCCATTGACGACAACGAGATCACGCTGACCCTCGCGCCCGCCGACAAAGAGGGCGAACAGGCGAAAGTGCGTCTCACACCGCCGAGCGATTACGTCCGCGTCACGAACGACATGAACATGGTCAAACGCGGCGAACGCTCGACCATCGGCATCACGCGCACGCCCGACTCGAACGAAGTCCGGGTCTGGGGCGACTTCCCCTCGGGCGCGAGCCCCTACGGCGTGCGTCTCTCGGTACATCGTCCCGCGCTCTGGGCCGCGCGTCTCTTTCGTGATGCGCTGCGCGCGCGCGGCATCGAGGTCGAAGGCGAAGCGCGCCTACGTGATGCGCGCACGCGCAGGGAGACGAAAGAGTTCGACGTTGAACAGTCGGTCGAGTTGGCCTCCGTGTCGAGCCGCCCGCTCGTCGAAGTTGTCCGCGAGACGAACAAGAAGAGTCTCAATCTTCAGGCCGAACTTCTGCTGCGCACCATCGGCGCGGAACTCGGCGACAAACTCGCGCCGCTCCCCGACCCGCAACGTGCGCGACAGCGCAACGCAGACACGGCGGGCCTCGCCGTCATCGGTCGCTGGCTCAAGGAGCGCGCGGGCGTCGAAGCGGGCGAACTGGCGATGCACGACGGCTCGGGCCTGTCGCGCTTGAACCTCGTCACGCCGGAATCCTTCACGCGCCTGCTCGCATGGATGGCGCAGACTCCCTCCGCAGGCGCTTTCCGCGCCTCGCTCCCCAACCGCGACGGCACGCTCGAATACCGTCTGCGCAACGCCGGAGCCGCCGCCGAGCGTATCCACGCCAAAACCGGCACGCTCACCTACATCAATTCCCTCTCCGGCTACGCCGACACCGCCGGAGGCGAACCCCTCGCCTTCTCCATCATCTGCAACGACGAGACGGGCCGCGATTCCTCCGTGCGCATCCTCGACGCCATCGCCGCCCTCATCGCTTCACATCCCGACGCCAAACGCTGAATCGTCGGAGGCGCGTCCGGGCAAAACGGGGCTCGCGTATTCAAACCTTTCGACGCGTTTGTGTTTAATATGGACAAACTTGGTTTGTTGTGTATAATATCAACCGTGTCGCCGCTGCGACCGTAGCGGCAGCCGGTGTCAGTCCCGAAGCGTTCGCCGGAAACGCGGCCTTGAGAGGGTGGAGGGTAGCCTTAAAGGTAGCTCTCACAAGGTTTATCCGAATAACGACGCTTCCGCAAGGGAGAAACCGGAAACCTCAAGCCGCGCTTTAGAATCTCGATTTCAGACGCACGGCGACCACGCGAACGACCTTTGTCCTGCCCCCGTCGAAGCTGACGTTGACACCTTCGGTTACAATCCGAGTCAGATTTCAGTCTCTCACAAACAACTCAGGCTTCCGTCCCGCTCGCACCTGCCCGGACTGCCCGACGTGTCACGTATCTCAAAAATTCAGGAGTGTAAGCTATGTCGAAACGTACCGACCTGATCCTGCCGGGTGTCCTCGCTCTTTTGCTTCCAGCCTTCGCCCTGACGGCGCAAGCCGCTTCCGTCCAGTCCACCTCCGTCGGATTCCGTCTGGCGTCCGCGTCTCTGCGCTCGGCCACGACCGCGACCGACAAGGAGCAGGACGGGCTGGCCGGGCCTGTCCGGCGGATTCGCACGGAGACGGCGAAGCTGATGTCGAAGGAAGGCAAGCTGGTCGAGGGGCCGCGTCAGGTTTTGGAGACGGCGACCTACGATATCAAGGGCAACAAGATTGACAACGCATACTTTCTGGCGGCGGGCGGTTCGCTCACGGGCAAGGAAGTTTACAAGTACGACGACAAGGGCAACATCACCGAGATGACCTTGCAGAACTCCGACGGCACGCTCTTGAGCAAAGAGGTCTATACATACGAGTTCGACTCGATGGGCAACTGGACGAAGATGACGACCTCGGTCGCCGTGCTCGAAGGCGGCAAGATCACTTACGAGCCGACGGAAGTCACCTACCGCAGCATCGCCTACTATCTCGAAGAGACGACGGTCGCCAAGATGTCGCAACCCGCTCCGGCTGCGAACGTCGCCGCCGCTCAACCCGCCAACGCGCCCGCCACTAACACAAAGTCTCCCGCCAACGCGCCCGCCGTCTCGAAGGCGACGGCGACGCCCGCTCCCGTTAAATCCGGCGGCCCTGTGACGACGACGAATGCCGCTCCGTCGAGCGCCGCTCCTCTGAAGTCCGCCGCGACGGTCGCTCCCGGTTCGTCGTCGCCGTCGAGCGCCGCCGCGAAGTCTTCCGCGCCCGCTTCCGTGCCTGCGGAAGTCGTCTCGCCGGACAAGGCGAAGGTCTATGCCGTCTCCAATCCTTCGGCGGGCAACACGTCGAGTGCGAACGCGGGCGGCAACGCTCCGCTCGTCAAGGACGCGGGTGAAGCTCCGGCGACGCCAGCCCCGAAAGCTCCCGTCAAACCCATCTCGGGAGGCGTCTTGAACGGCAAGGCCGTCAAGTTGCCGCCGCCCGTCTATCCGGCGATGGCGCGACAGTCGCGCACTTCCGGTCTGGTCACGGTCGAGGTGGTGATTGACGCGACCGGCAAAGTGATTTCCGTCAAAGCCGTCAGCGGCCCTTCGCTGCTGCATCAGGCGGCGGAGCAGGCCGCCCGGCAAGCGCGTTTCTCCCCGACGCTGCTCTCCGGACAGCCCGTCAAAGTCTCCGGCGTCATCAACTACAACTTCACCTTCTAACTCAGACGACGGCGCAGGACGCGACCTTCAGAGTCTTTCTTAAAGCCTCGCACACGCGCGCACATCAGCCCCGAAAGAAAGAGGAGCACATATGGCATTGACCGGACAGTTGAGCGACATGTCGCTTGCCGAACTGATCGAATTTTTCTGCAATCAACGCAAGACCGGACGACTCAAGGTTGATTATCATCGCGGCCACGGCGTCTTCTTCATCAAGGACGGCGAACTGGTGGATGCCAAAGTCGGCGCGCTGAGCGGAGCCGATGCCGTCTACTTCGCCCTGACGCTGCCGAACGCCGCCTTCGACTTCAGCGCCGACTTCGAGCCGACGCGCCGCACCATCCAAGAGTCTTGGACGCAGGTCGTCCTCGAAGGCTTGCGCCGTCTGGACGAAGGCGTCTCGCCGAGCGAGGCCGATGCCTTCGGCGGCGACTGGTCGCCTTCGGAAGCAGACCTCGCCATGTTCATGGATCACATCGAGCGTCTGAGCGCGAGCGAGTCGAAAGACGAAGGCGCGTCTAAAGAAGCGAAGGAAGTTGCGGCGTCGCGGGAGACGAGCGAGTCGGCTGCCCCGATGTCCATGATGGTCGAGAGCGCGGGCAGCAACGGCGGCGGCGGAAAGAAAAAGATGATGATGGTGGGCGCGGCGGCGTGCGTAGTTTTAATCTGCGCTGTCGCGGCGATTCCCGTCGCGCGCAAGTTCGGCGGCAGTCAAACGTCCGCCGCGACCGTCAGCGCCGCGCCGTCCGCTGACGCTGCCGACGGCGCGACCAACGACACAAACGCTGTGACTCCTGACGAGGCCGCGACGACGCCCGCGACCGACCAGACGACGACCGGTGCGGAAACACAGACCGCCGACGCCGCTCCCGCAACCGTTGACCCCGCCGCCGCCGCGCTCGCCGCGCGCCGCGAGCGCGAGCAACGCGAACGTGAAGCGCGGGAACGCGCGCGCAGGCTGGAAGAGGCGAAGAAGAACGAGTCGGCGGAGAAGACCGCCGCGACGGACGTGGCCGCCGCCAACGCCAAACCGGCTGTCGCCGCGCCGGGGCCGAAGATGGTTCGCGTCAGCGTCTCATACGACGAGGCGGGGCGCGTCACGCAGGCGTCGGTCGCCGGAGTGTCGCCCGGTGCGGAGGCTTACGGCGGAACGGCTGTGCGCATCGCGCGTGGCCGACGTTTCCCCGCAGGCAAAGCCGGGGGCACGGTCATCACGATTCCCGTCAACTAAAACGCCCGCGCCCGTTCTCCTCTTTCGAGACGGAAGAGCCGACACGTCTTCGCCGCCGCTTCCCGAAGCCGCGCCGACGTGTCGGCTCGCGTCGTTTAACGCGTCGCGCATCATTTGCATGCCAACCGCGCGCCGACAATATTCTCACTCACATGAAAGGCTTCATCAGATGGAGATCACATACAAGCTGAACCCCGACGACGTGCAGGAGATGCAATGGTATAACATCCAAAACTCCCCGACGCTGCAACGCTCCTACCACACCGTCCTCTACTGCACGCCGCTCCTGCTCGCCTGCGTCGCCCTGCTCGGCCTCGCGGCGGGCGTCCCCGTCTTATATGTCGCCATCACGCTCATCGCTTTCACCGTCTTCTGGCTGCAAGGCTACCCGCGCATCTACAGGGAGAACATCAAACAGAATACGCAGAAACTTCTCGCCGAGGGCCGCAACGCCTCCCTGTTGATCGAACACCGGATGACGATTGAAGAGAACGCCCTCCGCGTCTCCTCGGAACTCGCCGACTCGCGCGTCTCTTGGGAGATGGTCGAACGCGTCGCAGCGACCGACACACACATCTACATCTACATCGGCTCCTTGACCGCCTACGCCGTCCCCAAATGGGCCTTCGACACACGCCAGCAAGCCGAAGCCTTCTTCGACATGGCGCAAAGCTTTCACAAGAGAGGTTAGATGTCGGATGTCAGATGTTAGACAAAGCATTCTTCCTAACATCTGACATCCGATATCTAACCTCTGCTCTGCATACTGACTGTGCCGAGGATGACGAGGAGTGCGCGTTTGAGTCCGAGGTCGCGGCCACGCGGGTCGAACCATTCGTCGAGGGTGTGTGAGTTGCCGGATGCGCCGCCCGCGCCGAGTGTGACGGCGGGCAGACCTTTGGCGATGGCGATGTTGGAATCGGTGGACGAGCAATCGAAGCGCGGGCGATAACCGAAGGCGCGCGTCGCTTCTTCGGCGAGACGGACGAGCGCCGAGTCGCGCGGTGTTTCGCCGCTCGGGCGGTCGCCGATGAGTTTGACATCGAGTTCGAGCGGGGGTGTTCCAGCACGGCGCGCGGCGTTTTCGTCGTCGGCGGCCTCGCGTGCGACGCGACGGAAGAAGGCGTCGAGTCGTCCCAGTTCCTCCGCCGATTCGGAGCGCAAATCCACGTCCATCGCGGCCTCGCGCGCGATGACGTTGACGCCCGCGCCGCCCTCGATGCGCCCGACGTTGAAGGTCGTACGCGGATTGACGGGCGCAGGATAAGCGGTCAGGCGCGCGACGGCGCGACCGAGCGCGTGGACGGGATTGACGACGCCGAAGTCGCCCCACGAATGGCCGCCCGCGCCACGGAAGCGGACGCGATAACGACGCGACCCCAACGCCGCGTGCGTGATGCGCTCGATGCCCGGCCCGTCCAGACTGATGAAGGCATCAATCTCCGAAGCCCAACGCCCGCGCGTCAGCAAGTGTCGCACGCCGCGCAGGTTGCCCTCGCCCTCCTCGCCCACCGTCCCGACGAACAGCAGCGACCCCTCCGTCTCAATCGCACACTCTTCGAGCGCACGCGCGAGCGCGACCAACGCCGCCAGACCGCAACCGTCGTCGGCGATTCCGGGCGCGAACATCTTCCCCTGCTCGCGTCGCACGGTGAAGTCCGTCTCGGGCGGAAAGACCGTATCGAGGTGGGCGCTGACGACGAGCAACGGGCGACGCTCGCGCCCGCGCCGGAGCGCGACGCAGTTGCCCTCCCCGTCGGTGCGCGCCTCCGTCAAACCGCACTCCTGAAACTTCGCGCGCAGATACTCCGCACGCTCCGCTTCGCCGAACGGCGGCGCGGGGATAGCACAGATTCGCGCCTGCTCGTCTGTGAACTCCGCCGCCCGCGTCTCGAAAAACTGAAACGCACGACGCACCCGCGCCGCAGCGGTGAGTTCGCGCACGACCTGTTCCGGCGCTACGGGTGCGATGATGGGATGGGACATAAGAACGTTACAGTAAATCGTGAATCGTCAATCGTAAATAGATAAAATCCTGCTCTTTCTATTTACGATTGACGATTCACGATTTACTTCTTTTCAGACCAGCCGTTTGACCTCTTCTTCGGTGAGCACGCCGGAGGAGCTTTTGGCGTGTTCGTAGATGCGTTGGACGCGTTCGTCGCTGGCCTCCATGCCGCGCGATTCGAGCCAGTAGATGACGTTTGACTTGCCGCTCATCGGGCCGATCTCGATGGTCTGGCGCATCCCGAAGAGTCCGGCGGGCACGCCCGAATAGACGAGATCGGCGAGCGCGGGGTCGTTCTTCTTGTAGCTTTTGATGACGGCTGCGGCGTGCACTCCGGTGGCGGTGCGGAAGGCGTCGCGACCGAAGACCGGATAGTTGACGGGAATCGTCCATTGACAGGCGGACGCCGCCGCTTCGCAGTATTCGCGCAGCCGCGAGAGGTCGTTGTCAATCCACTCCATCAGCTTGAGATTGACGAGCAACTGATCCATCGGCGTATTGCCGACGCGTTCGCCGACGCCGAGCGCGGAGCCGTGAACCTGATCCGCGCCGCCCTCAATCGCCGCGATGGAATTGATGACGCCGAGTCCCCTGTCCTGATGCCCGTGCCAGTCGAGGCGAACCTGTTCGCCCTGCTCGTCAATAATCCGCTTGACGAAACGGACGACGGCGCGCGCCCCGTCCGGCGTCGAATGCCCGACCGTATCGCAGACGCAGACGGCGCGCGCGCCGCAGCGTATCGCCGTCGTGTAGAGCGCGCGGATGACATCGGGGTCGGCGCGCGTCGTGTCTTCCGTCACGTACATGACGGGCAAGCCTTCGCGGACGGCGAACGTCACGGCGTCCTCCGTCAGTTGCAAAAGGCGTTCGAGCGTCCAGCCTTCAGCGTAGAAGCGCACGGGCGACGAACCGATGAAGGTGCACGCTTCGATAGCGATTCCGGCGCGCTGCGAAATCTCGGCAATCGGTTTGATGTCGGCCTCGTGCGTGCGCGCCGCGCAGTTCGGGCGGATGCGCAACTTCTGCTCGACGATCTCGCGCGCCAGCATCTCCACGCCCGCCGCGTGCGTCCCGCCCGCACCCGGCAAACCGATGTCCGCCGTGTCAATGCCGAGCGCGTCCATCAGATGCAGCAACTCGATTTTTCGCTCGACCGGCGGCTCGCACACCGACGGCGACTGCAAACCGTCGCGCAACGTCTCGTCGTCAAAACTGATCTGACGTGTCGGCGCGCTCGCCGTCGGCTCGACCGTGTTCCAATCGTAAATCAACTCACTCGCGGGCAATTCGAGACCTCCCCGATGTCTGTAGGAAAATTTCCCTGCGCTCTCTGTAAAAGCGTGTTCCGGTAAAGAGAGCATTGCAAGCGGCGCGGTCGTTTGTCAAGCGAGGCAACTTTGAATAAAACCCCGACGCAACCCGTCAATAAACCTCAACGCAACCTGTTCAGATAAGCCAGCAACTCGCACACGTAATCCAGACTATTCTGATACGCATAACTCGCCGCCATAAACGCCGTATTGCGCGCCGCAAACACCCGCCCCTCTCCGACCGCACGCCGCATCGCCGACATCAACACAACAAATGCTTCGTCCTTACTCTGCCGGGAGATTCGCGCCACCTCTCCCGTCTCTCCGGCCCGCAAGCTATCCAACAAAACAACCATCCGCCGCACAAACGGCTCGACACTATCCCGCGTCGTGATAATCAACGCCAGCCGCCGAATCTCCTCCTCCGGCAAAGCCAGATGCGCGGGGTTGAAGCGGGGCAAAATGTTCACCGACGCAAGCTCTCGGCCCTGTTTCTTGCTGCTGGCTTTAGACTTGCTCATAATGACAATAACAGTACGCGTTTGTTATCTTATGCGTCCTATTTGGCTATGAACTTTGACAAACACCTGCGTCTCACCGCTTTACATCGAGCGGGATGAGCAACGCCGCGAAAGTCATCAGCGATAAATTCGTGGCGGACGCAGGACGCCGTATCATTGTAGAGTATATTTACTCTACCAGCAAGCGAGAGCTAACATTTCTTGTCCCATCAGGAGGAACAACCTGATGGGAATAGGTTCACGCTTTAAGCCTGCTCGCCTTGCGGAAAAGCTTGTTCAGATACGCGGCGCGCTCGGTCTGTCTCAGAATGAGATGATATTTCGTCTGGGCTTAACTGAGGATGTGATTCGAGAAGATATTTCCGCTTTCGAGCTAGGAAAACGACAACCGCCTTTGCAGATTCTTCTAGAGTATGCGCGCTCTGTCGGCGTCTCGACCGATGTGTTAATAGATGACAAGTTAGACCTCCCTGCTAAATTGCTAAAAGCCGCGCGGGGTGTTCCCGCCAGACGCAAATCAGGGCCACGTACGAAACGTGCGCGATGAAGGGTGTAATTATCTAAGAAGCAGCTATAAAAATCGTGATTCTTTTGTCCCGAAGGGACTACTGACAATAGCCCAGCGATTCATCGCTGGGAACTATCAAAGTAAGTGTTTTTTGAGTCCCGTAGGGACGGCTGAACGCTTCTATCAGCCGTCCCTACGGGACTGGGAGCATATTCGCATCATTCCCCAGCGATGAATCGCTGGGCTACTTTCATCCGTCCCTGACGGGACTTTTAAATCGCTTCTTATGTTTGAACGTTAAACTTAAACCTCTCGTCGCTTGATTAGCCATGAAAAAAAGTGATAGACAAGCATTGCGTTTTGCAGTTTGTCTCAATAATGAAGGGTACGAAGCTTCTCTCGAAACCGGAAAGCTATACCGTGTTATAGAGGATACGGAGGCGGCTTCGCATGGTTACATCCGTGTTATTGACGAGAGCGGCGAAGATTACGGCTATTCAGCCGACAGATTCTTTCCGGTAGAGTTACCGCAAGCATTGGAGAAGGCTCTGCTGTCTGCGCTTTAGATGTTATTAGCTCACCGTCCGGCCCGTTGCTTGTCGCATCAAATCTTGATAGAGACGGTATCGCAGGATGAAAATCGCACTCGGCTCGGGACGCGCGGCTAAGATTGTGGCTGTGCGTGCGGCGTGTGCGCGCATCGCGGGCGTCAACGGCGCGTGGGGCAAAATCGAACTGATCGCGCGGCCCGTGGAGACGAGCATCGCGGCGATGCCGCTCTCGGACATGATGTTGATGCGCGGGGCGCGCGAGCGTGCGGAGGCGGTGCGCGAACAGTTGGCGGGCGAGCAGCAGACGGCGGCGCTCTACGTCGGGCTCGAAGGCGGCTTTCACTCGATCACGCTCGGCGGCACGCGTCACACGTTCCTGCGCGGGTGGGCCTACGCGACCGACGGCGTGCGCGAGAGTTTCGGGGCTGCGCCGTCGGTGACGATGCCTCTGGAGATTGCGCGGCGCGTCGAGCGGACGGGACGCGAACTCGGCGAAGTGATGGACGAGGTGGCGGGCGAGCACGACGTTCGCAGCCGACAGGGAGCTTGGGGCGTGCTCTCGCGCGACTTGCTGACGCGCGCCATGAGTTTCGAGGCCGCGCTCATCGCCGCCTTTGCGCCGTTCTACAACGCGCAGTTATATTCATCCGACGATAGACGATAGACGATGGACGATGGCCGGACAGGTTCTGTCCGTCGTCGCTGAAATATCCGAGACGTTGAGGATAGCTCTCGTCAGAAATGTTTTGTCCATCGTCCATCGTCCGATTCTAAACAGCAGGTAATTGTTAATGGAAGAACTGACGGCACAGGGTAACGACGAGCATCCGGCGCACCTGCGGACGACGCCGGGTTGGATTGAAGTCATCGCGGGTTCGATGTTTTCGGGCAAGTCCGAGGAGTTGATCCGACGCCTGCGCCGCGCCAAGATCGCGCGCCAGAAGGTGCAGGTTTTCAAACCGAAGATTGACGTGCGTTTCTCGCTCGACCACATCGTTTCACACTCGGAGATGCGGCACGAATCCGTGCCCGTAGAATCGGCGGCGGAGTTGCTCGCGCTCGTCGAGCCTACGACGGACGTGGTCGGGATTGACGAGGGACAGTTTTTTGATAACGAGTTGGTCGCCGTCGTCAACCAACTAGCGGGTCGCGGCGTCCGCGTCATCATCGCCGGACTCGATCAGGACTACACGGGCCGTCCCTTCGAGCCGATGCCGCAACTGCTCGCCATCGCCGAATACATCACCAAAACGCACGCCATCTGCGTCCGCTGCGGCCAGCCCGCCAACTATTCGCAACGCATCGTCGAGGTCGAAGGCCGCGTCGTCGTCGGCGCGGGCAACGCCTACGAGGCGCGCTGCCGCCGCTGCTTCGTCCCGCACGCCGACGCCCCCACCTCCCACATCACCGAAGCCGCAGACTGAGGAAGGGATGAGGGCCGCAGGGTGAGGGATGAAAGATAAGACATAGGGGAAAAGGCCAAAGGGCGAAAGGGTTAAAGGGAAAAGGTTAATCTACCCTACTTTCTTCCATTCCTTCCCCATTTCCCCCTTTGACCATTTCCCTTTCTTCATTCCGCCCTCATCCCTCCGCCCTCATCCCTGTTTTGTGTTATGCTCTCGGCGGTTGATTCCCCTGTACAACTTAACGCTCGACTCTAGTCTGTTCTTCAAGTGAGGAGAATATTTCCATGGGCCTCTGGAAAACATCAAAGGGTTTCTTCGGATTTGTCGTGTGCTGTCTGGCTCTCGCGGGCGCGGGCTGCACGGAGACGACGACCACGAACACGAACACGGCTACTACTGCGCCGAACGTCAACGCATCGCCCGCCGCTAATCTCAACGCCAACACGGCGACCGATGCGACCGGCGCGACCATCGAGACGCGCGAGCCGGAGAAGTATCGCGCGACCTACGTCATCGCCGGACGGACGACGGGCAGCCAGTCGGCAGCCGCTTCGCTCAACGTCGAAGTCGCGCGCAACGGCACAGACCGCCGTTACGCATTCGACACGCGCGTGCCCGGCGTCGGCAAGATTATCTTTCTCGATAGGGCCGACAAGCGTTACGTCATCCTCGAAGGCCGCAAGCAGTACATGGAGTTGACGCCGGAGACGACCGGCTTTGAAGTTCCGCGCGCGATGACGCCGGGGATGCTCGTCGAGCAGTTGCAGAAACAGCGCGGCGTCGAACGCGTCGGCGAAGAGCAAATCAACGGGCGCACGGCGGTCAAGTATCGCATCGCGGGCGCGGCCAAGACGAACACCGAAGCGGGCGAAGTCAAGGGCGAGAGCTTCGTCTATGTTGATAAGGACACGGGGCTGCCCGTGCGCGCCGAGGGCGCGAGTGCTTCGACGGGCAACGTGCAGGGCGTGAGCGGCGCGACGGCGACGATGGAACTGCGCGACATCCAGACCGACGTTGACCCGACGCTGTTCGAGATTCCGACGGGGATGAACAAGTTGACCGGCGAGCAGGTGCAGCAGACTTTGAAGATGTGGACGACCGTGCTGCAAGCCGTGATGTCGAACATGGGCGGCGTCGGCGGCGGCGGCAACAACGCATCTCCGGCGCGGCCCGCGACGGGCGCGTCTCCGGCGACGACCGCTTCACCGGCAGTTCCATAGACGAGGGAAACAAAAGATGAAGTATATCCTGACGCTGATTGTCGGAATGCTCGTCGGCGGCGCGCTGATCTATTTTCTGCTCGTCGGCGCGCCGCGCTCCGCGAAGCCGCCGGGCGAGTTGGTACGCGCACCCGAAGCGGGCGGCGACCCGCCCGGAACAGCCGTCCTCACGCTCGACGAGAATTTCTTCAACACCCTGCTCGGCACGGTCTTCAAAACCGGCGCGCCCACCTTCAAGCTGTCTTCGTCGGATAAGCACGAAGGACTGGCGACGCCAAGCACGACGACTGTCGCCGCGTCGTCCGGCTCCGGTGCTTATGCGACGGACGGCGCGGTCAGTTTCCTGAAAGCGCAGGACGGCGGTTGTCAGAGTCAGGTGGTGGTGGCGGCTGAAGGAAGCGGCGTCAAGACGGGCGTGAGTCTGAAGGACGGGCAGATCGTCGCGCCGCTCGCCTTCAGCGGCAGCTACAACGTGGTCGGCCAATGCATGCAGTTTCAAGGGTGGGCGCAGGCCAACATCCAGCTTCGCTTTGAGCAATCGGAGCAGACGCTCTACGGCCAAATCAACGTCGAGAACGTCAACTTGGACGGCGTCTCGCCGCTCATCGGCGGACTCGTCACGGGCTTCGTGCAGAACGCGATTAACCAGCGCGTCAATCCGATTGTCCTGATGCGCGGCTCTCAAATCGCGCTTAGCGTCCCCGTGCAGGCGACCGGCGGCACGCTCAAAGCGCAGGCCAAAGACATCCGCTCCGAAGTCAAAGATGGCGCGCTCCGCATCCACCTCACCTACGACTTCTCCAACGCTGCCGGAGGCCCACAGCCCCCTCCCGCGCAAACGTCGCCGCCGCCGCCGCAAGGCTGAACGCCAAACGAATCCGCGAGGCTGACAAACACAACAGGCGCGAAACTTCCCGACAGGAGTTCGCGCCTGTTTCTGCCTCCCGCTCGATAGTTGGAAACTTTTGCACAACTCGCCGATTGCCTCTATTCTTTTCTCGGAGCGGTGGTGTTAATTTATTTGCAAGATAAGGAGGCGGGCTGATGGCGGCAGCAACATTCGACGAAGAGAAGCTCAAGGATTTATTGAAGACGGCTCTGGCCGAAGCCCTCGAAGAACAGCGTGAACTGGTGCGCGACATCGTCGAAGAGGCTCTGGAAGAGATCGCTCTCTCACGCGCAATCGAACAGGGACTCGACGGCGAAACCATCTCCCGCGATGAAGTCTTCGCCGTTTTAGAGGGTGAAAAGTGAAGGTTGAATTTAGGGAGAGCTTCGTTAAAGACCTGAAAGGCTTAAAGGATAGAGCTCTTTTGCAGCGTGTTAAAGAGATTATAGAAACTATCGAGCGCGCAGATTCTCTGGCAGAGATAAGCAATCTCAAGAAACTCAAGGGCAGCGGGAATTATTTTCGTTTAAGACTGGGAGATTACCGCGTCGGGCTCGCGCTCAGAGACGAAATCGTTATCTTTGTCCGCTTCTTGAATCGAAAAGACATCTATA
Organism: Pyrinomonadaceae bacterium; assembly: GCA_035537095.1. GTDB lineage: Bacteria > Acidobacteriota > Blastocatellia > Pyrinomonadales > Pyrinomonadaceae > DASWNP01. The sequence continues at coordinate 846 of DATLMV010000200.1, read as the reverse complement.
AGTATTTTCCGTAATCCTTCGGTCAAAGACCTTTGCCGCCGACAAGACTCTGCCGACACATCCTTTCAGGATGGTGCATCTCAAACTCACTCTCCGCGCATCGAAGGGCAAACTAGCCTTGTAGTGAAGCATTGACAGACTCGGTTCGAGGTCAAACAAACGTCATGCGTCTCCGCCAAAGTTTCCGCCGCCGTCGTCGTGCGTTTCTTCCGGTAATGATTGTCTGTCTCGTTGCGTTCGCGCACGTCGCGCGCGGGCAGGAGCAGCAGCAGAGTCCGCCGCCCGTTTCTCCGTCGCAGGGCGAGGAGGACGTGGTGCGCGTCGAGACGCAGTTGGTGCAGACGGACGTGATGGTCTTCGACAAGGAGGGGCGTTTCGTTGATAACATTCCGCGCGAGCAGTTTGAGTTGAAGGTTGACGGGCGGGTCGTCCCCGTCTCGTTTTTTGAACGCGTGACGGCGGGGACTTTCGACGAGGAGGCGCAACTCGCCGCCGCGCGTGGCGGCACGTCGCGCCCGCTGACCGTGCGCGACGCGGCGACGCGACCGCTCGATAGAGGACGCATCATCCTCTTTTTTATAGACGACCTGCACCTGTCGTTCGACAGCCTGAGCCGCACGCGGCGGATGCTCTCGCAGTTCATTGATCATGAGTTGGGACAGAACGATCAGGTCGCCATCGCTTCGACGAGCGGGCAGATCGGATTCCTGCAACAGTTCACGGACAACAAGACGGTGCTGCGCGCGGCGGTCGCGCGCCTGCGGCCCGTGCCGAATCTCGCGCGCGACACAGAGTTTCCGCCGATGACGGAATACATGGCGCTCAATATCGAGAACCGCGAAGACC
>DATLMV010000199.1:0-4302 GCA_035537095.1 Pyrinomonadaceae bacterium | reverse complement strand
CACGCAGGTTCAGATCGGAAGCACGAACGACGAGGTCGGACTGCTTGCCGCCTCCTTCAACGAGATGAGCCGCAAGATGGCGAGCGACATCGAACACCTGCGCACGATGGGCGAGCAACTCATCCGCACCGAAAAACTCGCCGCCGCCGGAACACTCGCCGCAGGCGTCGCGCACGAAGTCAACAACCCGCTCGCCTCCATCTCTTCGCTCATTCAAATTCTGCAAACGCGCGCCGCCGCCGTCGAGTCGGACAAGCAGAGCGCCGAAACGCGCGAGATGCTGCGCCTCATCTCTACGCAGATCGCGCGCATCACGCAAGTCCTGCGCGACATGATGGACTTCGCGCGCGCGCGTCCCGCCGCACGCACGCCTCTGGACGTGGCGCGCGTCGTCGAAGCCAGCATCCGCCTCGCCAGTTTCGACAAGGCTTTCAAACGTCTGCGTCTGACAACCGACTTCGACGAGCGCGCGCCGCAAGTCTCGGCGGACGCAGACCAACTCCAACAGGTCTTTCTCAATCTCCTCCTGAACGCGCGCGACGCCATGCCCGAAGGCGGCGACCTGACCTTACGCACGCGCTACGCGGCGGACGCCGGAGAGGTCGTCGCCGAAATCAACGACACCGGCTGCGGTATCACAGCCGATACGCTCCCGCACGTCTTCGATCCCTTCTTCACGACGAAGCCCGCCGGAGCGGGCACGGGCCTCGGCCTCGCCGTCTGCTACGGCATCGTCACCGCGCACGGCGGGCGCATCGAAATCCAAAGTAACAACGGTCGCGGAACTTCCGTCCGCGTCGTGCTGCCCGTCGCTACGACGGCGGAAGATTCGACGGTGTGAAAGGTTATGCCGGTTATCCGACTTGAGACGTTCATCAAGGCTCCCGCCGCGCTCTGTTTCGATCTGGCGCGCGATATTGACCTGCACACGACGAACGACAGCCCTTTCAAGCATCGCGCCGTCGCGGGGGTCACTTCCGGCTTGATTGCTTTGAACGAGACGGTGACGTGGGAGGCCGGTTTCTTCGGCGTGTCGCAACGGATGACCTCAAAGATTGTCGCCTTCGAGCCTCCGCGCACGTTTACAGACGAGATGCTGCGCGGGCCTTTCAAACGCTGGCGGCACACGCACCTCTTTGAACCGCAGCGAGGCGGCACGCTGATGTCAGACCATATTGACTACGCCTCGCCGCTCGGCCCCGTCGGCGCGGCCTTCGACGCGCTCTACCTGAAAGGCTTCCTGACGAGATTCATCGTCGCGCATAATGAAGACATCCGGCGGCTCGCCGAACGACGCGCGCAAGCGACACCCGCGCAAGTCGCACCGGCGGGCGCGGAGTCCGGCTCAGATGATTCCGACACCTCGAAGAGAAACGTATGAACACTTCGCCCCTCATCCTCGTCGCCGAAGATGAAGACCTGATGCGCGCCATCATTTCGCGCCTGTTGACGGAGGCGGGTTATCGCGTCGCTGCCGTGTCGAGCGCGGAGAGCGCGTTGGAGATTTTCGCCGCCGAGGATACCGCCGTCACGCTGACCGACATCCGCATGGCGGGCATGGACGGGCTCGCGCTGCTCGACCGCATCAAGGACATTGACGCCGAGGCGCTCGTCGTCGTGATGACCGCGTATTCGTCCGTTGACTCGGCGGTCGCCGCGCTGCGCAAGGGCGCGTACGACTACATCACGAAGCCCTTCGTCAACGAAGACCTTTTGCAGTCGGTGAAGAACGCGCTGCGGCAGCGTGAACTGTTCCGCGAGAATCGCGCGCTGCGGCGCGAACTCGACCGCCGCTACAGTTTCTCGGAAATCATCGGCACGTCGGACGCGCTGCAATCCGTCTTTCGTCTCGTCGAAAAGGTCGCGGGCACGAACACGAACATTCTCATCGAGGGCGAATCCGGCACGGGCAAAGAGTTGATTGCGCGCGCCATCCATCACAACAGCCCGCGCGCCGACCGTCCCTTCGTCGCCATCAACTGCGGCGCGATTCCCGAAACGCTGCTCGAATCCGAACTCTTCGGACACACCAAAGGCGCGTTTACCGGCGCGGTCGCGAGCAAGACCGGACTCCTGCGCGCGGCTGAAGGCGGCACGGTCTTTCTCGACGAAATCGGCGAGATAACTCCGGCCATGCAGGTCAGGCTCTTGCGCGCCGTGCAGGAACACGAGGTCACGCCCGTCGGCTCCGCCGCGCCCGTCTCCTTCGACGCGCGCATCATCTGTGCGACCAATCGTGACTTGGAAAAGGAAGTCTCCGAGGGAAGATTCCGCGAGGACTTGTTCTATCGTCTCAACGTCATCGAAGTTCACCTGCCCCCTTTGCGCGAGCGGCGCGAAGACATCCCGCTCCTCGTCCGCCATTTCATCTCCCACACCGCGCGCCAACAACAGCAACCCGAAAAACCTCTGGACGCCGAAGCCATGTCGGCCTTCATCAACTACGCTTGGCCCGGCAACGTCCGCGAGCTACAGAACGCCGTTGAGCGCGCCTTCACCTTAAGCGGCGAGCGCATTGACCTCGACAGCCTCCCGCCGCGCATCCGCGAGACGGCCTCGCACGCCGGAGCGCACGCCATGCGCGACCCCGACGGCCTGCGCCCCACGCTCGCCGAAATCGAACGCCGCTACATCGTCGAAACGCTCGCCTCCGTCAATCAAGACAAGGCGCGCGCCGCCAACATTCTCGGCATTGACCTCTCGACGCTCTATCGCAAACTCAAACGCTACGACGCCGTCTGAAACCAACTTGCCCGACGCAACGACAACTCTTCCCAACTGGGCGCTCGCGCTTCTCATCGTGCTGGCGGCGTGGACGGTCGCCGACCGTCTCGTCGCGCCCGCACTGCGCTGGTTCCTGCATCGCCGGGGAAAACGCGTGCTCGAAGAGATCAACACGCGGCTCAAGATTCAGATTCAGCCGTTCAAGCTGACGAAGCGCGAGGTGTTGATTGACCGCCTGCTCTACGACGCGCAGGTGCAGGCGGCGGCTGAAAGATACGCGCGCGCGGAGGAGTTGCCGCGCGAGTTGGTGATGCAGACGGTCGAGCGTTACGCGCAGGAGATCGTTCCGGCCTTCAATGCCTACGTCTATTTTCGCTTCGGCTACTGGCTCGCGCGCCGCGCCGCGCGGACGCTCTACCGCGTCCGTCTCGGCTACGCGGACGAACCCGCGCTCGCACGCGTCCCGCCCGATGCGACGGTCGTCTTCTTCATGAACCACCGCAGCAACATGGATTACATTCTCATCTCGTTTCTCGCGGCGGAGCGCACCGCGCTCTCTTACGCGGTCGGCGAATGGGCGCGCATCTGGCCGCTGCAAACTCTGGTGCGCGCGATGGGCGCATACTTCGTCCGGCGCGATTCGCGCGACGCGCTCTACCGCAAAGTGTTGGAGCGTTATGTGCACATGGCGACGGCGGCGGGCGTGACGCAGGCCGTCTATCCCGAGGGCGGTTTGAGCCGCGACGGAAACTTACGCCCGCCGAAGGTGGGCTTGCTCAACTACATGCTGCGCTCCTTCGACCCCGCAGGCGCAAGAGACTTAGTTTTCGTCCCCGTCGGCATCAACTACGACCGCGTGCTCGAAGACCGCAGCCTGCTGCTCTCGCTCGACGCTTCGAGCGAGCAGCGCAGGGGCCGCGCGGTCGCCGTCAAAAATACGCTGGCCTTCATCTGGCGCAACCTGCTTTTGACGGCGCGCAACCGCTGGCGGCGGTTCGGCTATGCCTGCGTCAACTTCGGCACGCCCATCTCGCTCAAGGAATATCTCGCCGACCGCCGGATAGATTTTCGCACGCTCGAACGCGACGAATATTTCCCGCGCGTCGAAGAACTGGCGCGCGAGTTGATGTCGGCGATTGCGCGCGTCGTCCCCGTCGTCCCCGTCTCGCTGATTGCCACCGTCTTCGTCCGCCAGCCCGAGCGGACTTGGAGCGAACTCGAACTCAAGACCGAAGTCCTCGAACTCATGCGTCAACTCGACGCGCGCGGCGCGCACCTCTACATCCCGCGCGGCGATCAGGACTACGCCGTCACCGTCGGCCTCCGCATGCTCACGCTGCGCCGTCTCGTCAATCAAACCGACGGCCTCTACGCCGCCCAGACCCGAGAACTCACCCTCCTTGCCTACTACGCCAACAGCATCGCGCACCTGTTCGATGAAGGGATGAGGGCGGAGGGATGAGGGATGAAGCAGAATTTAATGATTGAACTATCGGTTCATTGATTCGTTGAGCCAATGAACAAATGATTCAATACTTTCAGCCCTCCGCCCTCATCCTTTCTGTAGCGGTTTATCTC
>DATLMV010000198.1:0-26708 GCA_035537095.1 Pyrinomonadaceae bacterium | reverse complement strand
AGACCCTTCTCCGTCACCTCAAACTTGACGTTGCGCGGCAGAGGCTCGCCCAACTCCCCCGCGCCGCGTCCCTGCGTGCGGCGCGACTGCTCGCGCTCCTCCTCCTTCAACTTCAAATATCCCTCTTCCACCATCCGCTCGATCAACTGATTCAACAACTCCTCCAACTGCGACCCGCGAAACTGTCCTTCGTTCTCCGCCAGCATCTCCGCGACGTCGTGCTCGTTCAGTTCGCCCATCTCCAACAACGCCTGCAACAACGCCTGCCGCAAAGCATCCAGAGACGAATCCTGCTCCCGCCGCTGCCGCGTCCAGTAGTAATCGTCGTCGTAGCCCGATTGCAACAGCGAATCCTGCAACAACCCCATCAGGTCGCCCAGACTCAACCCCGACACGTCGAAGCCCTTGAATTTTGAATAGCGTATGAACTTCATTTTGTTATCAAATGTTTCCTAAATATTGATTATGCTGTCATGCGAAGGGGGACTGTATTCATCGGGGGGCTGAAAAAGTCAATATTAACATCCTCGGTAATGAAATCTTGATCAATGGTTTCTACATTTAGTATCGAAGCTTGAGTAATTTTAAGCAACTTAGACAGATTAGACTTTATTGTCTCATCTTCGGGAGCCAAATTTTGTGCGGTTTCCAAAATCATTATCGCTTCTAAAAACTGTCTGTTATCTGCTAGGGCGCAAGCGTGATTATTTAAAACCTCTGGCAACATTAACCCAACATCTTCGGCTCGTTCGTAGCTATTAATTGCTCTTTGAAGGTCTCCGGTATTTGCGCAGAAGTTCGCAAAATGAAAGAGGGCTTTTCCAAGATTCTCTCTGGTTATTTTGTTAGAGGCGATGAGGTGAGCCGCTCCGAAATGCTCTAAAACCTCTTTTATATTGCCGTTACGAAAAGCTTGCCCCCCCAGCGCAGCGTGGCTTGCGGCAATGTTTTCTCTAATAAGAGTGATAATTTCTTGAGACGCTTCTACGGCCATAGCCGCGTGGAATGTGTTGAATGATTCTTCGTACTTCCCATTCTTAGCTTCTTGCACTCCAAAATTTAGATAAGCAATAGCTAGATTATCTCGTGCCATTTCATAATTAGGATCAACTAATCTGACTAAATGCATTGCTGAAATAAACTTCCCCCAATCTTCATGAGGCCCGATGGACTGAGCTAGTGAATTGTGCATTCCTCGAATATAGCTTGGTATTAGGCTGACCGCTTTTCTGAGATCGCGTAGCGACTCGACATAATTCCCCTCAGATAAAGCTTTCATGCCTTTGACGTAAAACTCTTTAGCAATCACGTCAATGTTTTCGATTTGGTCGGGTTTTACACCATAGGCGAGCCTTGAAGTCGTGCCTGATTCTTCAACGAACTCAAGAATGTATGCTTCTTCAGGGTCGTCAAAGGCTTCAACAACCGTGCCTCGCTCGCCCCGGCGAAGGCCGAATTCCGGCAAATCTTCAGTTAGTTCGACAACATCTAATTCGTGAGCTTTTTTAGTCTCAATCATGGCTCACCTCACTTCTCTTATCTCTCTTGGCGTGACGAAGCTAGGATAGTCTTTTCCGGTTTCAATTATCCAAATAGTCTGCACGATTGCAGTGTTTCCATTAAGACCGACTATCACTAAAGAGACTGAATACGACTTACCCCATTTATCTTCTCTACGGAACACAGCCTCATAGTATGGTAGTTCATCTAGGATGATTTTTTCTAGCTTCTGCCAATCGGCTTTTTCAAATCCGAGTATGCTTTTAAAAAGACGCGCCTTGTGCTGACCGTGTGTGTGAGCAGGATTCAGAGCGTACTCCTCTAGCTTACTACGTGGAATAACCGCTTTCTCATAGTTGGGCAAAGCCTTCGGATGAACACTTCTGTTTCCATTGCCCATCAATTCAGTCCTTAACAATAGTTTAGCTATACCGCCCGGTCTCAGTCAGGTCGTCGTAGATCATGCCGCGACGGTCTTTCTTGGCTTTGGTGGCGGCGGTGTAGCCGCCCTCTTCGTTGCGGCTGATTTTGTTCTGGGCGTAGAGACCTTCGAGGACGAACTCGCTGGCGGCGACGGTCTGGGCTTCGTCGGTGCGTTTGAAGTCGAAGGGAATGGTGACGTTGTCCAGCAGTTCGGGGACGGCTTCAAGGAGGTTGATGCACTCTTCGGCGGAGACGGTGTCGGCGAGCCGCAGCGTGTTGCCTTCGTCGAACCAGCGGACGGCGCGCGCGAAGTCTATCCCGACGAAGTAGCCTTCGAAGATTTCTCCGGCGGCGCGTTTGATGAGGTCGCGGGCAATCTTGGGCGCGCCGATCTGTTCGCCTTCGTATTCGAGTTCCATCTTGCCGGTCATGGAGGGGACGGCGGCGTAGAGGTCGGAGATGCGCGGGACGATCTCCTGTTCGCCGGTCAGGATGGCGCGTCGCTCGGCGTTGGAGACGACGGTTTCCATCACGGTGATGGGCAGACGTTGCGAGACGCCGGAGCGTTTGTCTATCCGCTGGTCGTCGCGCGCCTCGAAGGCAATCTGCTCGACGGTTTCACGGATGAAGTCGGGGATGCGTAGGTTTCCGTTGAGACCTTCGCGCGCCGTCCAAGCCTCTTGTCGCGTAATCTCGACGCCGAGTTGCACGTCTGCGGGGTAATGGGTGGAGACCTCCGCGCCGATGCGGTCTTTGAGGGGCGTGATGATTTTGCCGCGCGCCGTGTAGTCCTCGGGGTTGGCGGAGAAGACGAGCATCACGTCCAGAGGCAGGCGCACGGGATAACCTTTAATCTGCACGTCGCCCTCTTGCATGATGTTGAAGAGTCCGACCTGAATCTTTCCGGCGAGGTCGGGGAGTTCGTTGATGGCGAAGATGCCGCGATTGGCGCGCGGCAGAAGCCCGTAGTGGATGGTCAGTTCGTCGCTCAGGAGATGACCGCCGCGCGCGGCCTTGATGGGGTCAACGTCGCCGATGATGTCGGCGATGGTCACGTCGGGCGTGGCGAGTTTTTCGACGAAGCGCGCATCGCGTTCGACCCAAGTGATCCCGGTCGCGTCGCCGTCGCGCTCGATGGTTTGCCGCCCGTAGGCGCTGATGGGATGAAACGGGTCGTCGTTGACTTCCGAACCGGCGATGGCGGGGATTTCATCGTCGAGCAGTCGCGTCAGTTGACGAATGATGCGGCTCTTGGCCTGACCGCGCAGGCCGAGCAGAATCATGTTGTGACGCGAGAGGACGGCGTTGATGATCTGCGGGACGACCGTTTCATCATAGCCGACGATGCCCGGAAAGACGCGCTCGCCCGCGCGCAGTTTGTCGAGAAGATTGGCGCGCAGTTCGTCTTTGACGCCGCGCACCTGATAGCCCTGTTTTTTGAGTTCACCGAGAGTTCTTGGTCTTGACATCACTTTCTAAACCCCTGCCCTTTGAAGTTCGTCGTCCTGTTTCCGGCGGACGCTCCGGCGCTGCTTGTGCCGCGCGTTGCGCCGCCGAGCAGATGCGTGAGCGCCTGCGCGAGCGTGCGGTAGGTGCACATGCCTTTGAGGTCGAGGCCGAGCCCGACGAGCGATTGCGCGGCGTGCGCGCTGACGCCCGTGACGATGGCCTCCGCGCCGACGAGCCTGAGCGCCTGCACCAGATTGCCGAGATTGGCGACCGCATAAGAGTCTATGAGGCGCGCGCCCGTGATGTCTATGATGCAGGCGCGTGCGCCCGTGCGCGTCACCTCTTTGAGCGCGGCTTCCGTGGCGCGCTGCATGCGCGCCGTGTCGAGCGAGCCGATGATGGGGAGCACGAGGACGCCGTGCCAGACGGGGACGACCGGCGTCGAAACCTCTTCGAGCATCTGCGCGCGCTCGCGGCTCAGGCGCACGATGGTTTCCTCGACGCGCTTGCGCTCGATGCCCTGCGCGATGGTGTTGGCGATGGAGGCGAGCGATTCGAGCGTGTCGTCTGTCAAAGGATGACGCGAGAACATCGCCATCACGCCGAGCAGGCGGTCGCCGACGATCAGAGGATAACCGGCGAAGGCGACCATCTCTTCGCGCTTCGCCCACTCCTGATCGCCGACCTCGGGGTCGCCGATGACGGCGTTGGTCAGATGCGGCTGGCGCGACGCGGCGATGCGCCCGATCTTGAACTCGCCGACGGGCACGCGCCCGTGCGCTCCGTCCAGATGCGTGTACATCCCTGCGCTCGCCTGTAGTTCGAGCGTCTGCTCTCGTTCGTTGAGCGTCCAGATGCGCGCGAAGGCGGTGTCGAGATGTTGGACGAGCGCGGCGGCGCAGCGTTGGAGGATGCGCGGCAGGCTGTCGCTCCCGGCGAGCGCGACGCCGACTTCCGCGCCGAGCGCCGACTGGCGCGAACGTCGCAAGAGTTCCGCCTCCGCCTCCTTGCGCTCGGTGATGTCGGTGTTCGTGCCGAACCACTTGACGACGCTTCCGCCCGCGTCGCGCAGAGGAAGCGCGCGCCCCAAGTGCCAGCGGAACGACTCGTCGGACGCGCGACGCAGCCGGAACTCGACCTCGTAAGTCTCGCCCGTCTCCAACGAATGCGACCAACGCTCGCGGCATGCTTCGACATCATCCGGATGCAACATGTTCAGCCAGCCCCAACCGAGCACTTCGTCCGCCGCGCTCCCGAAATAATCGAGCACGCGCTGGCTGACGTAGTCGAGCGCGCCGTCGGGCGCAGCCGTCCAAATCTGCTGCGGGATGGCCTCGGCGAGAAAACGATAGTGTTCCTCGCTCGCTTCGGCTTTGGCGCGCGCGAGTTGCGCCGTCTCCTGCTGCTCGCGCATCGCGCCTTCGATCTGTTTGCGCTCGGTCATGTCGCGGAAGGCCAAGACCGCGCCGGTCACTTGCCCGTCGGTCAGCACGGGCGAAGAGGTGTAGGAGACGGGAAACATCTGGCCGTCTTTGCGCGTGAACACGTCGTCGTCCGTGCGATAGGTGACGTTCGCTTCAACCACCTTCAGGAGCGGGCATTCGTCGGCGGACATCCGCGTCCCGTCGGCGCGCTGGAAGTGAATCACGTCATGCATGTTCTTGCCGAGGAGTTCCGCCTCCGTCCAACCCAACAACTGCTCCGCCGCGCGATTCATGAAGGTCACGCACCCTTCACGGTCGAGCGCATAGACGCCCTCGCCGAGACTGTTCGTAATCGCCCGCGTGAAATCCAACTGGCGGCGCAGACGCTCCTCCGCCCGCCCGCGCTTCACTTCGGAATCTTTTAAAGACGACATCGCTTTTCCTTATTCGCGGACGATAGACCATAGACGATAGACGATGGACAAAACATTTCTTCCGTCTATGGTCTATCGTCTATCGTCCATCGTCCGCCCTCATGCTTGATTGAATTATCGTCCGCCAATTTTTCGAGATGCGCGAGGACGGAGCGTTCGGCCATCGCGTGCATCTTCGGGTGCACGTCCGTATAGACGCGCGCGACGATCTCCGCAGGGGTCGCCGCGCCCGCGCCGACCGCCTTGAGGATATTGCGCTCGCGCTCCTGCCGGTGCGCGATGTACTCCTCGACCTTCGCCCGCGCGCCGCCGATGGCGGGGCCGTGCGCGCTCAAAAGCACTTTGAGATTCGGCAGGTCACGCATGCGTTCGAGCGTCCGCAGGTAGTCGGACAGGTTGCCCTCCGGCGGGTCAATGATGGATGAACCGATGCCGAGAATATTGTCGCCCGTCAGGAGCACGCCCGTCCGTTCCTCGTAAAAGCAGAGATGGCCGCGCGCGTGGCCCGGCGTGTGCAGCGCGCGCAAGTTGATACGCGGCTCGCCTTCGAGTTGGATCAGTTCTTCGTCCTCAATCAAACGCTCGACGCGAATCGTCCCTCCGAGAGCCTCCGCCGTCAGGCGATGCGCCGCCACGCGGACGCCGCCGCCGAGATGCGAAACCAAAGCATTGACGCCGCCGATGTGGTCGGGGTGCAGGTGCGTGATGATAATCTCGCGCACGGTGCTCCCGTCGCGCCGCATCTCGTCGAGACAGGCGGCGAGCGCGGACTGTTCTCCGGCGTCGGGCGAGGCGGGGTCAATGACGACGAGTTCGCGCGTGCCGACGATGTAACAGTTCGTGTGCGTGAAGGGCGGCTTGGTCGGCGTCCGCACGGGAAAGCAGACGAAGCCGGGAACGAACTCGATGCGCCGCACGGGTTCGCGTCGCGCCTGCGGCACACTCAAAAAACGCTCGACCAGATCATCCGTCAAGCCCGCCGAGAGCACCTCCAAGGCGTGCAGCACGGGCGGCGCGACGAGCATCTCGGAGCGTCGCCAACGCTCGACCGCCGCGCGCGCGTCAATCCATTCGCCGCGCTCAAACTCCGTCGTCAGGATTTGCGGCTCCTGTTTGCGCGGGCACTCGACGAGAAAAAAGAGCGTGTCGAAGCGGCGCGGGCTAAAGGGCGGCGTCACCCAACGCCCGACGAAACGAAAATCGCGCGCGTCGAGATTGAGCCCGTAGTGCGCGAGCATTTCGGAGAACGACATCCGCCCCGACTGCACGTCGTCCAGAAGCGATGCGCGTTGCCCGCGCGTCAGAGCGTCCGCGCCGCGCGCGACCAGCACGCCGACCTCTTCAAAAAGCTCGCGCGCCGCGCACGCAATCATCGCCGCTAAATCCGGCGCGTCGCCCTCCGCTTGCTCCGCATGTTCGACGCGCGTTCCGGCGTCCGCCGCGTCGCGCTGCCCGCCCGGAAACGCATAGAAGCCGCCGAGAAAGGCCAGACGCTCGCCGCGCCGCGCGATGTAAACTTCCGGCACAGAAGTGCCGCCCGCGTCGCTCTCTGCGCCGTCGCGCGCGCGCCACAGGATAACGGCGGCGGCATCCTTCGGCGTCACGGCGGCGGCGGGCGGATTCGGCGTCGCGCTGTCTGCGCGACGCGTCGGGTCTTGCGTTTTGATAGCTTCGCTCACAAAAAAAGTCTGCGTCTCTTCACGCAGCGTCAGTCAAGACAAGAGGTTAGATGTCTGATGTTAGATGTTGGGAAAACTAAATCCGTGCTTTCTCTTTACTAACATCTGACATCCAACATCTAACCTCTATACTTTAACGAAATCGTTCGCCGTCGTCGCCGTTCCAAGGGTTGCCGCGCATGTGATAGCCGCCCTCTTCCCAGAAGCCCGCCTCGTCTTGCGCGACGAAGCGCAAGCCCTTGATCCACTTCGCGGATTTCCATGCGTAGAGTTGCGGCACGATGAGACGCACCGGCCCGCCGTGCGCGGGCGGAATCGGCTGCCCGTCGTGCGACCAAGCGAGCAGCGCATCTTCGGCGAGAAAATATTCGACGGGCAGGTTGGTCGTCCAACCGTAGTCGTAGGCTTCGGCGACGACGAACTTCGCCTCCGGACGAACGCCCGCCAGTCGCGCGATTTCGCGCGTCGAGACGCCGCTCCACACGTTATCCAGACGCGACCAACGCGTCACGCAATGAAAGTCCGCGAAGACCTTGACCGGAGGCAGTTGTATAAACTCGTCGAGCGACCAACTCAGAGGATGCTCGACGAGTCCGCCGACCGCGAAAGTCCACGTCTCAAGATTGATGTCGGGCGTGCCGTGCGCGTCGAGCACGGGCCACTTGCGCGTCCGCGTCTGACCGGGCGGGATGCGCTGCTCGCGCCGCGTGTCGGGGCTGATGATGACATCCTCCTCCGCAACGTCCTCCGGCCCGCGCGGCTCGCCCTGCTGATAATCCGTATCTTTGAACAGTCCATTCAGAAAACTCATAACAACTCCAAAGCTCGTGAATCGTAAATCGTAAATCGTGAATAGATGGCGTGCTGAATGTTCTTTCTATTTACGATTCACGATTTACGATTTACGAGTCTTGACAACTCTTCGGGCATCCACTTGCCGACGCCTTTGTCGAGCGGGCCACGGATGCCGACGCTGCGGTCGTGCCAGTCTTTGTCGCTCGTGCCCGAAGGGCCGCGCTCGCGTTCGTAGCGGTCGGTCTGTTCGAGGCTGAGCGCGATGCCGTTGGCGATCTCGTTCCAGTCCTCCTGTTGAATGCCGCGCAGGACGAGCGAGAGGCCCGCCGACCAGTCCTCCTCGGGGGCGCGCGCGTCCTGTTCGGGGATCGTCAGATTATAGACGGGCGGAAAGGGCGCGCCCTTGCATTCGTCAACGATGCGACGCTTCAAATCCTTGAGCGACATCTGCGGGTTATCGCGCCTGATGGCCTGCGCGCGGCGAAAAATATCGGCGACCGTCTGTTGCTCTTGCGGCATACGGGTGAACGTCCTCTTCCGGTTTTCTGGAACGGTTGACTATGCATATAACTTACACGCCCCGCGCACGTCTCGCAACCCGCTTCGAGTAGGCACAGGACAAAAGCTTTGAAGGGAAAAAGGGGAAACGGGGAAAAGGTTAAAGGGGATGAGTTAAAAGGCGAAACGTCGTGACGAAAAGGCACAGGCGCTTCGTCTCGCGTCCTCCTTCTATAAGCTTTTCCTTTCTGAGTTTTAACCCTTTCCCCGTTTCCCCTCATGTATTTTTCCCCTTCGTCTTTACTGTTTACGCTTGAACCACTTAGAGAATCCTTTGCCGTGCATATCGGCGAGGACGACGTGCGCGGTGTTGCGGCCCGAGGCGGCGAAGACTCCGCCGCCGGGATGCGTGGAGGCTCCGGTGAGATAGAGGTTTTCAAAGGGCGTCCGGTAGGTGGCGAGTTCGGGCAGCGGGCGATAGAGGAACATCTGGTCGAACTCCATCTCGACGTGCATGACGTTGCCGCGCAACAGTCCGAGCGTGCGTTCGAGGTCGAGCGGCGTCTGCACGTAGCGTTCGATGACGGAGTCGCGGACGTTCGGCGCATACTCCGTCACCGCGTCAATCAGTTTGTCGGCTTCGCGCCCGGCGATGTCGTCCCAACGCGCGCCGCCCGCGAGTTCGTAAGGATAGTATTGTCCCCAGATGAACAGCGTGTGCCGACCGGCGGGCGCGAGCGTCGGGTCAACCGCCGAGAAGGTCATCGCCAGCGCCGCCGGACGCTCCGAAGGGCGACCGTTCAAGTAGTCGCCGTAGGCGCGTTCGAGATAAGCCGTCGAGGGACAGAGCAGTTGCAGACCCTGATGACACTCGCGCGCCGCGCCGCCCGAAGGCGCGACCGTGTAGTCCGGCAACTCCGAGACGGCGCAACGCACGACCATCCCGAAGCCGTTGCCCACGCGCACGGACGCGACGCGCTTCGCCAACTCACCGGGCAGATTTTCCGCGCCGATGAGTTTGAGAAAGGTCGTCTGCACGTGGGCGTTAGAGACGATGCGTCGCGCTTCTACGCTCTCGCCGCCCTTGAGTTTGATTGCGCCTGCGCGCTTGCCCCGCACTTCGATTCGCTCCACCTCCGACGAGAGGCGGACGACGCCGCCGTGATGTTCGAGACAACGCGCGAGAGCCTGCGTCAGCGCGCCCGAACCGCCGCGCGGACGCTTCACGCCGCTCCGGTGAATCATCGAATGCCAGCCGAGGAAGTCGCCCGTCGCGGCAGCCGACGGCGGCGGCCCCGACTGCGCCGCGAGCCACACCAGAGCCGCGCGCAAAGATTCATTCTCGAACGTCTCGCGCGCGAGCGCGCCGTAGTTCGTGAAGAGTTTGCGCGTCATCTCCAGAGGATTTTTCTGCTCGCGGTTGCGTCGAAAGATCATGTGCCGACCGAGATTGACGAGCGTCGGCGGCTTGAGGAAAGCCTCGAAGACGCCTTCGTTCAACGCGCCCCACTCGCGCACGAAGCGACGATAGTTCTCCGCATCGCGCGGGGAGATGCGCGCAATCGAATCGCACGTTTTTTCTACGTCGCGCCAGAAATAGAGCGGCTCGCCTTCCCGCGTCGGCGCAAAGGCGAACGGGTCGCAGTCAATGTATTCCAGACCAAACTTTTCCAACTCCAACTCGGCGACGACCGGCGTCAGATGAATCATGATGTGCGCGCTTGAGCCGACATCAATCTTGTAACCGGCAATCAGATCGTCCTGCGTGCAGACCGCGCCGCCGACGATGTGGCGACGCTCAAGGACGACGACGCTCAACCCCGCCTTCGCCAGATAACAGGCGCACACCAGCCCGTTATGCCCGCCGCCAATCACCGCCACGTCGTACGTTTTTTCTTCGCCCATCAAAATAATTTACTCATTGATTCACCGGTTCATCGAACCATCGAAGATTGAATCAATGAACAAATGAATCATCAAATCATTCATCAATCGTCAACGAACCAATCGTCAATGAACCAATTCTTTTTTCTCGCCTTGCATTGCGGCGCGTTCGCTTGCATCATGCTTGACCGAAGCAAACTAGCAGAAGGTTATGTACAAGGGGTGACATTATTGTGTCCGACATTATCTCTTTAGAACCGAGCGCGCCGTCGTCGGAAGTGCCCGCCGGACGCCCCGTGTGTCCGGTGTGCGGGCGCGAGTCCGCCGACGGGTTGGTCAGTTTCGATTCGCTCTCGGATGATTTGAAGCCCATCGTCGCGGCCAACGCTCCGGCGGGTTCGCTCGTCTCGACCGTTTGCCCGCGCTGCGTCAACCTGTTCGAGCGCGCGTGGATTCAACTCAGGGCGGATGCCGCCGTCTTCGAGCAGGGCGGCAGAGTCCTGCCGACGCCCCTGCGTCTCGACACCGACGAGCGTTTCAAGGGTCGCGGCGTGACCATCGCGTTTCTCGATTCGGGCTTCTACGCGCATCCCGATTTGACGACGCCGCACAGCCGTATCCTCGCCTATCACAACATCGTCGCGGGCGGGCAATCAACGCTGGAGACGACCGACCCTTCGAGTTGGCACGGGATGATGACTTCGGTCGTCGCGGCGGGCAACGGCGCGCTCTCGAACGGTTTCTATCGCAGCATCGCGCCGGACGCGAGCGTCGTCCTCGTCAAGATCAGCAAGTCGGGGCGCATCACCGAGCAGGAGATCGAGACGGGCCTCGCGTGGGTGCTCAAACACAGGGACGAGTACAACATTCGCGTACTCAACATCTCGGCGGGCGGCGATGAGAACGAGTCCTACCTGCACAACGCGCTCTCGCGTGCGACTGAAGATGCGGTGCGCGCCGGACTGGTCGTCGTCTGCGCGGTCGGCAACGCCGGGATGATGCCGGGCCATCCCGTGCTGCCTCCGGCGAGCGCGCCCTCGACGATTGCCGTCGGCGGACTCGACGACCAGAACACGACCGACCGCACGCGTCGCGGCATGTATCGTTCGTCTTATGGCCCGACGGTTGACGGGCTGCAAAAGCCCGAAGTCATCGCGCCCGGCATCTGGGTTCCCGCGCCCATCCTGCCGCACACGCCGACCGCCGCCGAAGCCGAACTCTACGCCACGCTCGACCGCGCCGCCGACGAAGAGTTGCGCGCCATCATCGAGGCGCACGCCGAAGTTGACTCCGGCCTGCACGAGGCGCGCGACCTCCCGACTTACCTCTTGCGCCATTTGATAACCATCAAGCTCCACGAAGGCGACGTGATCAACGAGCATTACAAGTATGTTGACGGGACATCTTTCGCCGCGCCCATCGTCTCGTCAATCGTCGCCTGTATGCTCGAAGCCAACCCGAAGCTCACGCCGCAGCAGGTCAAGCGCATTCTCATCGAGACGGCGGAACGACTGCCCGCCATCGAGATTGACCGGCAGGGTTGGGGCGTCGTCTCGCCGCGCCGCGCCGTCGAACTCGCGCTCGCCCTGCGTCCCATCGTGACGAGCGCGACTTAGAGAGAGCCTAGTTAGATAGAACTTAAAAAGTTTCCCGTCGTAAGCATTTGTGAAGATAGCCGTCCGGCTTCCCTTGAGTCTCAATGCGAAGGCAGGGTTAAAAGACAGATGTTTTGCCCGAAATGCAGCCAGCCGCAGGTCTCCGAGGAGGTGCGTTTTTGTTCGCGTTGCGGCTTCCCTCTGAGCGGCGTCGCGGAACTGCTCGCGCGCGGCGGCGCGCACGACGACGACGACGTTGCGACCGTCAATCGTGAACTCTCGCCGCGACAGATCGGGATGCGCAAGGGTTTCGTCTGGATGATTATGAGCGTGGTGCTCGCCGTCATCGTGACGATCTTCACCATCTTGAAGGATGATGCTTTCGTCCTCTTCGTCCCCGTCACCGTCTGCTTCGTCATCGGCTTGACGCGTGCGCTGCACGCCTTTCTGCTCGGAGACGCGCGCCCGCAGCAGAGCTTGAGCAAACGACGCGACGCGCTCAACGCGAACGCCGCGAACAACGCCGCGCTCCCTCCCGCGCAGAGCATCCCCGTGCCGACATTCCGGCAGCCGGGCGTCAACACTTCGGAGATGATGTCGCCGCCGCCGAGCGTCACCGAACGCACGACGAAGTTGATTGATTCTTAGAAGCCGCTAGATTCTTCAAACGACTCATCACCTTTTCTCTCAAACAACGCACAGAGCTTACCCGCGAACCAGCTTCCCCGTGACGGACATGATTGGCTTGGAGAAAGGCGTGGTCAGGGTCGTCGCGCACGCGGCGGAGTGGGCGCGGCTGTTTGATGTCGAGAAGCGTCGTCTGCAAGATGCGCTCGGAGAGTACGCTTCGGCTATCGAACACGTCGGGAGCACGTCGGTCGAGGGGTTAGCGGCGAAGCCGGTGATAGACATCGCGGTCGCCGTCGGCGACCTGTCGCGCGTCGGGGAGTGCGTCGCGTCGCTCGCGCGCCTCGGCTACGAACACAAGGGAGAGAACGGCATCCCGCGCCGCGAGTATTTCACGAAGGGGCAGCCGCGTCGCACGCATCACGTCCACATGGTCGAGGCCGGAGGCGAAATCTGGCGCAACTACCTGCGGTTCCGCGACCGCCTGCGCGCGTCGCCGTCGCTCGTCGCCGAGTACGACGCGTTGAAGCGTCGGCTCGCCTCCGAGTTTCCGTCCAATCGTGAAGCCTACACGGAAGCGAAAAGTCCTTTCATCCGTCGCGTGCTCGACGTGCCGGACGCTTGACGCGCGGCGAGCAGTCCCACACATCAAACTCATCATCACGGAAGATAGACGTTTGACCGGACATTTCGTTCAACGTCTGCCGCCCGCTCCTAGACACGCGCGGCGGGCGTGTGCCAAAATCTCGGGCAATCACAACAGCAAGAATCAGTTTAAGGACGAGAGAGGCAATCTATGTCAGAGAACGATAATGTGTCGGGCGACGCGGCGACGGCGGTGAGCGGCGCGGCTGGAACGGACGACGCAGCGCAGTCCGACGGAACGACCCCCGAAGCGGCGACCGCTGCGCCGGAGCAGACGCCCGCATCCACCGAAGAGATCACCTATCACGCCGTCGAAAAGGACGGGCAGGTCACAGCCATCTGGGAGATGCAAGGGCGCAAACACCTCCGCACCATTGACCCGCGCTCGCGTCAGGGGCAGGAAATCCTGCGCCTCTACACGTCGGAACACGCCGAAGAAGCGCATCAACAATAGTGACAAGTGACGAGTGACGGGTGACAAGCCGGAAGAAGTCAAAAGTCTGAAAGTCCAACGTCCAAAGTCAAAGGCAGTTAACCGCGTTGTCTTTCGACTTTGGACGTTGGACTTGTGACTTCTGCTTCTTGCCTATCACTTGTCACTCATCACTCGTCACTGCTTTCTCGATATTGTCAATGAGTTGGTCGGCGAGCGCCTGCATGGCTTCGCGGCTGGCCCATGCGACATGCGGGGTGACGATCAGATTCGGCAGGCGCACGTCGAGCAGCGGGTTGCCCTCACGCGGCGGCTCGACCGAAAGCACGTCAACGCCTGCGCCCGCGATTTCGCCCGCCTGCAAAGCCTCGACGAGCGCCGCTTCATCCACCAACCCGCCGCGCGCGCAGTTTATCAAAAGCGCGCTCTGCTTCATCCGTGAAAACTCCGCGCGCCCGAACATGTGTCGCGTCGCTTCGTTGAGCGGCGCGTGCAGCGTGATGATGTCGCTGTGACGCAGGACGCCCTCGAAGGGCGTGCGACCCTGCCGCGCGTGCTCGACGCCCTTGTGCTCCGCAATCAACACGTTCATCCCGAAGCCGCGCGCGATTGTCTCCACCCCGCGACCGATTGAGCCGTGCCCGACGATGCCGAGCGTGCTGTGATGCAGGTCTCTGATCGGGTGCGTGAGCAGGCAGAACTGCGAGGCGCGCTCCCATGCGCCGCGCTGCAAGTCTTCGCGGTAGGCGAGCAGGTTGCGTGTGAGCGCGAGCATCAACAAAAGGACGTGCTCGGGCACGGTATGGCGCGCGTAGCCGCGCACGTTGACGACCGCGATTGAGCGTGCGCGGCAGTATTCGAGGTCAACGATGTCTGTGCCGGTCGCGGCGACGGCGACGAGTTTCAGTTCCGGCAAATCCCGCAGCACGTCTTCACGCAGGGGTACTTTGTTCGTCACCGCGACGCTTGCGCCGCGCAGTCGCTCCCGCACGTCTGCGGCGCGCGTCTCGCTGTAGTCAATCCACTCGTGCGCGAAGCGCGGCGCGCGCAAAGTTGCTTCGAGCGTGTGGCGGTCGAGGAAGACGATTTTGTGCATCTCGTTCGTGTGTTTCGTCTGCTGTTCCAATGCGGGAAAAACTGCGCGGAGAGAAAGCCCCAGAGGATGACGGAGAGGCCGCCGATTTCGCCCGCGATGAGCAGGTACATGTACCAAGTCGTCTTGAAATTGCGTTCGGCAAACATGTTGTCGGTGCGGTCTTTGATGCCCTCTGTGAGATAACCGGCGATGGTCAGCGTGAGAAACAGGAGGACGAGCCCGAGCGCGCCGAGTTGGACGCGCTCGGAATAGGGGCTCGATTCGAGCAGCTTCGCCATTACGAGCGCGGCGAAGCTGTACATGAAGGCCGCGCGGTGCGCGATGTCCACATAGACGGGCGAGCGATGCGTCTCGCTCGTCATCGTCCGCTGATATTTCAGCACGCCGATGAGCATCCCCACGAGCAGGTAGATGCCCGATGCCGCCAGACTGATTTTCACCGCCAGACTCATCTCAACTCCCTCCGGTAAACTTCAAAACAACGGCGGGGGTAGCGTGCGGCTGTTGAAGGATTTACTGAAAGATTCACCTCTTATACTTTTGACTTTTGTCTTCCCTGCGAGGATTCAAACTTCGGTTTCGGAGCTTGCGTTGACTCGTCTTCCAAAGGGCGTGCGCGGGGGCGTATAGTAGCATCGAACGCGGAGGCTTTGCGAAGCGATATGACAAACAGGCTGAAGTTGCTCCTGACGCTCGCGCTGCTCGTCTCGCCCGTTGCGGCGTGCATCCGCTACGATTCGACGGCGAAGACCGCGCCGCCAAAGACGCCGCAACAGGCTGCGAACAGCAGCGGCCCCGCCCGGAACCATCGGACGCCCGCGCCGTACGGGGGGAAGATAATTCACGTGCTCGTCGCGCTCTGCGACAACGTCAATCAGGGTATCGTGCCCGTGCCCGCCGCGCTCGTGAACGGCGAAGACCCCGAGCGCAATCTCTACTGGGGCGCGCGCTTCGGCGTCAAAACCTTCTTCAAGCGCGACCGCAACTGGCGACTGCTCGAAACGGTCGGCAACCCCGCGCCGCCCATCCTCGAACGCCTCGTCTTCAAACACACGAGCCGCGACGCATATCTCATCGCCGACGCCTATCGCGGCGCGGAGATCAAGCGCGCGACCACCGATTTTCTCGACGCGGCGGCGGGCGTCTCGCGCGCGACGGCGAGCGTCGAGGGTCGCCATCTCGGTTTGAGTCGCGGCGCGAGCGCGCACATGGTCGCATACGTCGGGCACGACGGCCTGATGGATTTCAGTCTCGACAGTTTTCCCGCGAGACAGGACGACACGCCGCGCGACGCCGTCATTCTCGCCTGCGCCAGCCGGAGCTATTTCCGCGACGCGCTGCGGCGGACGGGCGCGAACCCCTTGCTCTGGACAAACGGCCTGATGGCTCCCGAAGCCTATGTTTTGAAGGCGGCGGTTGACGGCTGGCTCGCGGGCGAGAGCGGCGAAACCGTGCGTCTGAACGCGGCGAGGGAGTATCACGCTTATCAAAAGTGCGGCTTGAATGCCGCGCGCCGCCTTTTCGCCAACGGCTGGTGAGGCGCATAGTCGGGCAGTTAAGAAACTTGCTCAAGGAACTTTTTCCGGCGAGCGGTGTCTATCAGTTGATTGCGTCGGAATCCGTCTGCTTGGAGCGATTCTATGAAGCGACAATTTTACGTGCGGCGCGGCGTCGCGCTCGTCACTTTCCTGACGGGTATTGCACTCGTCTCCGTGTGGCTAGGTTATCTCTCGCCCGTCGTCGAATACCTGCGGAGTCCGGCGGTTGACGTGGAGGCTCTGATGAGCGAGACGCCGTTCAACTCTCCGCACAAAGACGGCCCCGAACGTTATGCGGAGGACGAATATGCGGTCTATTCCGCCGTCATCGAAGACGAGTTTCAAACCAACGCCATCGAGGAGGATGCGCGGCGCGTGTTGATTATCGGCGAAACCGCGCCGGATAGTCTCGGCCAAGGCGTCAACGGCGATTCCATCGAGCGTTCGATTGCGCAGTTGCACATGCCCGACCCGGAGTTGATTGACAGCTACATCAACAGAAACAGCCAGCGGCGCGTGCTCGGCGCATCGTTCAAGCCCTCGATTGATTACGCGCTCATCAGCAGAGCAGAGGTCGAACGCCTCTTCAGCAATCAAGGCGGATGGTGGCCGGAGTTGCGCCAGAGGTATCCGAACACGTACGGGCTGCTTAGCTTTTCCGGCGTCGGCTTCAACGCCGACCGCACCCGCGCCCTCGTCTTCAACGCCCGCACCTGCGGCGGCCTCTGCGGAACCGGAACCTACTTCATCCTCACCAAGCACAACGCCGTCTGGCGCGTGCAGCAGAAAACCGTCGTCTGGATTTCTTGATTCACATGATGGGCAGGATACAAGCAAGCAGGATAGACAGGATAAATAAGAGAGAAAGGGGAAAAGGTTAAAGGAGGAAAGGAAAAGGGAGAAAGAGAAGATAGAGAAAACAGTTAACGTCTAGCTCTTTCGTCTCTTAACCCTTTCACCCTCTAACCTTTTCCCCTTCCCCTTCACAGTTTTTCTATCCTGTTAATTCGTATTAACGCAGAAACGGGACGAGCAGTTTGACGAGGGCGACGACGACAAAGAGGCCGACCACGTCGAGCATGAGGCCGTAGCGAATCATGCGGCTCAAGGGGATGTAGCCGGAGCCGTAGACGATGGCGTTGCAGGGCGTGGAGACGGGGAGCATGAACCCGAGGCTCGCGCCCATCGTCGCGCCGAGCGCGGGCTCAAGCGGGTCTGCGCCCTGCGCGCGCGCGATGGCGATGACGACGGGGACGACCATGTTCGCCGACGCCGTGTTCGATGTCGCCTCCGAGACGACGACGGCGACGAGCGTCGAAGCGAACAGCAACCCCGTGCCGCCGCTCACGGGCAGCAAGCCCGTCAAGCCCCTGCCGACCGCTTCGGCCAGCCCCGTCTGAAACGACAGCACGCCGAGCGCGAACCCGCCGCCGTAGAGCAACACCACGCCCCAATCAATCTTCACCGCCTCATCCCACATCATCGCGCGCCCGCCCGTGCCGCCCGTGTTCGAGTCTTCGTCGTGCGCGAGAGGTTCGTCGTTCTCATGTAGACGCGCCGCGCCGTCGTCATCCTTCGTTCTCCGCCTGTCGCCGGGAAGGATGAACAGCAGCCCCGCGCCGACCAGCGCCGCCACCGCTTCCGGCACGCTCCGGTTGACCGACTGATAGATGTTTGAGCGGTCGCCCGCGACGAGCGCGATGATTCCCGGCACGACCCACAGCGCGACCGTCACGAGAAAGGCGATAAGCGTTGACTTCTGCCCGCGCGTCCAAGGGCCGAGGCGCGCGCGCTCGGTGCGCAGCATCACGTCGCTGCCCTCGATTTCGCTGACGCCCGCGCGGCACAGCCGGTTGAGATAAAAGGAGAGATACAAAAAGAGGATGATCACGACCGGCCCGCCGATCATCGTCCACTTGAAGAAGGAGAACTCGACGCCGACGAGTTGGCGTATGAAGCCGAGGCCGATGACGTTCGGCGGCGTCCCGATGGGCGTCGCCAAGCCCCCGATGGACGCGGCAAACGATGTCATCAACATCAGCCCCGTCGCGTAACGACGATTGATGTGCGTCCCGCCCGCGCGTTCTTGGTCAAACAGGAAAGCGAGTATCGCCATCCCGATGGCGAACATCATGGCGGTCGTCGCGGTGTTGGAAATCCACGCCGACGTGAAGGCCGTCACCGCGCCGAACGCAAACAGAATCCTCGACGGGCGCGCGCCGACCCACTTGATTGACAGCACGCCGAAGGCGAGACGGCGGTCGAGCCGGTGCAGGAATATCGCGCGCGCCAGAATAAACGAGCCGATGAAGAGAAACATCAACGGGTCGGCATACGGCGCAAACACGTCCTTCGCCGGAGCGACGCGCAGTACCACGCACGCCGCCGTCCCCAGCAACGCCGTCACCGGCAACGGCAACGCCTCCGTGATCCACAGCACCACCACGCTCGCCATCACCGCCGCCAACCTGTGCGCCTCCACCTTCAACGCGGGCATCGGCAACATGATGATGACGACGAACACCAGCGGCGCGAGCACCAGCCCCACCAACCGTCGCCAATGCTCGACGCGCGCCTCCGCCTCGCTCACGCGCTCGACCACATCCAACTTTCTCTCCACGTCAGGCATAGTGCGCGGGAGTATAGCGAATTTTCATTGAGCGGAGAATGAATAGGCGAGAAAGTGTTGCGGTCGCCGGTCTTGCCTCTCAATCGCTGAACTTCAACCAGCGAACCGCATGCGCTCTAGGAGCGCAGTTGGATGTTGTAGGTTTTGATTTTGGAGTTGAGGGTGGTGGCGTTCATGCCGAGGAGGCGGGCGGCGCGGGATTGGTGGCCGCCGGTCTGTTCGAGGGCGCGGCGGATAAGGTCTATCTCGAAGCGGCGCACTTCGTCGTAGAAGTTGACGCCGCGCGCGATGTCCACGCCGCCGCCCGCCGACGATTGCGCCATCTCCAGAGCCTTCTGCGGGTCGGTGATGTCGGGCGGGAGGCATTGCCGCGTGACCTCCGTGCCGGGTGTGATGACGACGGCGCGTTCGATGACGTTTTCCAGTTCGCGGACGTTGCCGGGCCACGTGTAGGCTTCTAGAAGCGCGAGCACTTCGGGCGCGAGTTGGTCGGAGACGCGGCGGTTGTTCTCCTCGTTGTACTTGCGGATGAAGTGCTGCGCGAGTTGGAGGATATCTTCGCGCCGCTCGCGCAAGGGGGGCAACTCAATCGGCACGACGGCGAGACGATAGTAGAGGTCTTCGCGGAAGGTTCCCTGCCGGACGGCCTCCTTCAAGTCAATGTTGGTGGCGGCGATGATGCGCACGTCAACGCGGCGCGGCGTCGTGTCGCCGAGCGGCGTAAACTCGCGCTCCTGTATGACGCGCAGCAGACGCGCCTGCGTTTCGGGCGGGATGTCGCCGATTTCGTCTAAGAATATCGAGCCGCCGTCGGCCACTTCGAAGTAGCCCTTCTTGGCGGCGATGGCTCCGGTGAACGCGCCGCGCGTGTGTCCGAAGAGTTCGGCTTCGAGAAGTTCGGAGGGGATGTTCGACGAGTTGACGGTGACGAAGGGGCGCGCGGCGCGCTGGCTCTGCTCGTGAATCGCCTTCGCAATCAACTCTTTTCCCGTGCCGCTCTCGCCGGTAATCAAGACGGTGGAGCGCGCGGGCGCAACCTGATCAACGAGATTGAAGATGGTCTGCATCCGGTCGGAGCGACCGATGATCGAGCCGCGCTCGACGCTGCGACTCATCGCGCGCCGGAGCGTCTGTCGTTCCTCTTCCTTGCGCCGCGTGCGGACGCCCGCCGCCACCGTCTGGATAATCTGTTCGTTCTGAAACGGTTTGCGGATACAGCCGAACGCGCCGCGCTCCCACGCGCCGATGGCCGTATCGAATGTCGCGTACGCGGTGATCATCACGACGACGGCGTCGGCGTCCGCCTTCAGAAGTTCTTCGAGCGCGCGCAGGCCGCCCATGCCCGGCATCGAAACGTCGAGCAGCACGACATCGAAGGCCCGACGCCCGTAGGCTTCCAAGCCCTCTTCGCCGGTCTTCGCCAGATCAACACGATAGCCTTCAGCCGACAGCAGCGTCTCAAGGACATCGCGCATAATCTCCTCGTCGTCCACGACGAGGACTGAACCTTTTCTTGCCATACATGACCTCGTAAATCGTGAATCGTAAATCGTGAAGAGATGGCGTGATGAGCGCGTCTTCTATTCACGATTTACGATTCACGATTGACGACGATATTGTATAACGAACTCGGCCCTGCGTCCGAACGCGGGGCCGAGTTTTGGGTGGAGGAAGCGACTTTTTGTCTTGAGTTTTTCTCTGACGGGAGCGTTCAAATTTACTTGACCATGTATTTGACGGGGCGCGGGGTCAGAGCGCGACGCCCGAGGGGTTGCGGCAGCGGTCGCTGTTGTTCGGCGGTGACGAAGAGATAATAATCGTCGGCGTTGAAGCCTCCGGTGCGGACGTAAATCTCGGCGGTGTTGATGTCGCTCGTCTCGGGGAGGCTCCCCATGTAGAGGATGCGCCCGTCGGGTTGCGCGCCCCAGAGGACGTATGTGTTCGCGCCGATGGTCGAGGGCAGCGGGACGTTGCGGAAGCGGAGACGCGCGTAGGCGTTGCCCGCCTCGGCGGTGGCGCGCGCGACGCCCTTCGCTTTGAGCGCGGTCTCCGCGCCGACGAGTTCGAGCGTCCGGCCCCCGCCGTTGGTATAGAGCGCGTCGTCAACTTCGTCGTAGAAGTCGCCGCCCTGCCGTCGCGGGCGGGCGCGCCGCTCGACGCCGGGAGGTTTGATCTCCGGTGCGCGTGTGCCGTTAGCAGCGGCGGCGGGCGCAGTCGTCGCGCTATCGCCGGGCGAGGCAAAGAGCGCCTGTGCTTCGTTGGCCTTCGTGGAAAGCACCGGCCCGCCCGCCGGACGTTCGCCCGACGCGCTCTGTTCCGCCGTCACCATCACAGTGTAGCTTTCAAACGCGGAGGGACGCTCAAACTCAAGACCGCCGTTGCCGCGCTCGTCCAACTTCAACTCGCCGAGACGCACGAAACGGCCCTCGCTGACGGCCCAGACGACGTACATCTCCGCCTGCGGCGAGACGTTGCGCGGGCGCGGCAGCCGGAGCGCAGTCAGACGCGCGCGCCCGCCTGCGGTCGTCGGCTCGATGCTCAAACGCCCACTCGCGCGCGGCGCGAATGAACGCATCCGCAGCGTTATCCATTCCATCGTCGTCTGCGCCGTCGCGCTGCTCGTCGTCGTCGCGCGCGCGGCTGCGACGCTGCCCGCACGCTCGCACCACACGGACGCCGCCGCCGCGCAGATGAGACACAACGCCGTTGCCGTCGAGATGAACCGTCGCCGCCGCTCCGGCGTGCGCCGCAAATCGCTCTGCATCATGGAGGAGAAACCCGTCTCGAAGTTTATGTTTAGAACGCGTGCGAGATTAACACCGACGGCGGAAAAGCGAAAGATAGATGTCGGGACTAGGCCGACGCCGGATGAAGAAAATACTTTTCGCATGAAGAAAATGGTTTTCGGATGAAGACAACGCTTGTCGCACGAAGACAACGCTTCTCCTCTTTCTTTATCCGGCGTCACTTTCATCAGGGGCCGAAGCGCGCGCGATATTCGCCGGAGGTGATGAAGGCTTTGACCATCTCGGCGGCGACGTGGTTGCCGTTGAAGGATTCGAGTTTGCCGAGCCAGAAGTTGTAGCCGGAAAAATCTGTGTTCGGGAGGTCGTCCGGATTGCGCCGCAAGTAGCCGAAGTATTGTATCAGGACGAAGGCGCGGTTGCGCTCGCGCAGTTTGAACTCGTCGTTCTCCGTTATCTTGCGGATGACGGAGACGCGCGTCTCCGTCGCGTTATTCAATCCGTTGACCAATGCATCGCGCTCGGCGGGCGACGGATTGATTCCGGCGTTGGCAAACAGAGTGTCAACGTATTGCGCGTTGGTCATGCCGTCGAAGCGGGCTTTGAAGGCGGGACGACTGACCCACGCGTTGAGGAACGCCTGTTTGTTCGCGGCCAGAATCGGCTCCCATCCGGTTTGTCCGACGATGACATCGTTGCTGATGGATTGCGTATCGGGCAGAAGCTCGCCGTAGCGCGGCATCCGCGCGAAGGACGACTGGTAGAGACGATAGACGAGATAGCCCGTCTCCTGAAATTCGATGGAGAGGAAGAAGGCCGCCGAGACGTTGATGCGCTTCGTCTCGATGCAGCCGACGTTTGCGCCGCAACCCGTAATCTCACCCGTCCAGAAGGCCAGACCGGAGGCGTCGGGTTCGCGGTTGAGGAAGTCGCGGTAGTTCTGCGCGACGAAGAACTGCGCGGCGTCAATCGCGTTGGCGTTGGTCGGCGCGACGAAGTAGGCCGTCTGATGCCACGCGGGATTCGTGAACGTGCGGCTCGCGGGGCCGAACGTCACGCCGTCTCTCAAGGGCGTGACGACGTGCGTCCCCGTCGTCGAGAGATAGCCGAAGAGATAACGCCCGTTCGCATCCGTCTGCGTCGTCGCCGCCTGCGAGCCGCCGAGCGTGACGGTGACGCCCGCCAGTCCGTTGCCGTTGGCATCAACGACGCGACCGCTGATGTTGACCGAGGAGAGCGGCGCGTCGCCGTCGAGCGTGTTGTCGCCGTCGCGGTCAATACTGAGGCGGCGGCCCCTGCCGGAGAGGACGCCGGTGAATGTCAGTTCGCCGCCCGCCTCGACCGTATCGAGCAATGCCTGCCGCGTCAACTGCGTCTCGCCCGCGCGGTCTGTCTCAAACTTGTCGGTCAGCCTCACGTAGAGGAAGCTGCGGTGCGCGCCCTTGTAAATCCCGCGCACGACGAGGTCGCAGTTCTGCGCGAGCGCCTGCGCGGCGAGCAGGTTGATGCGTTCAGCGACGGCGGGAGAGGTTTTGTTGTCGGCGTTGGCCGTCACCTGCACGCCGACGATGGGCGGCACGCCCGTGTCCATCGAGAGGACGAACTGCGCCACGTCGCGGCGGTCGGTGTCGTTGGCGAAGGTGAAGACTTGCGAGCGCAGGAAGTTCAAGAGATTGTCGAACGAGCCGTCGTGCGCGAAGCCGAAGCCCGTGAGTTGTTCGCCCGCCGTGTTCGACATCCCCGTCTTCTGGTAGAGGCCGCGCAGTTGCGGCACTTTGAAGGCTTGCGGCTCTTGCAGCAAGAATCCGTCAATCAGGAAATTGTTCGTCCCCGTCGGCAGCGAGTGGCATTGGGCACAGGTGGCGACGTTGCCGTCGAGCCGCGCCGTGTTGAAAAGCTGCTGGCCGCGCGCGGCGTTTGCGCCCGAGGGGGAGGTTGTCGGCATCGTTCGATTCAGATTTTGCAGAGGGTTCGGCGGATAGACGAGCGTCCGCACGAACGACTCGAAGGCTTGCATCTCGGCGGCGTCGAGCGGGCGCGTGCTGCCGAGCAGGTTCGTGAAGGCGGGATTGAAAGCGGAAAAGGTTGTGCGGTCGCCGCGCCAATGCAGCAGCCCCGTTTCGAAAATCCCGCGCAAAGACTGCGTCGTCATCGGCCCCTTCATCGGGTGAAAGTTGGCGGTCGTGAGCAGCGGAAAGAGGACGACGCGACTGCCCGCGCCCGGATTGTTGATCACGTCAATCTGCCCTTGCGGGTTGCCCAAATCCCAAGCCAGCCCGTCGCGATGCCCGTTCTGATGACAACTGGCGCACGACACGTCGCCGTGCGCGGAGAAACTCGCGTCGTAGAGAAACCGCCTGCCCGCGCGCACTTCCGCAGGCTCGGGATTGAAACCGACGGGGACGCGCGCAACCTCGCTCCGCCCGTTCGTGTCAACGACGCTCACAGTCTCTTCAAAACGGTTGAGCACGTAGAGACGCTGGCGCGCTTCGTCGAGCGCGAGTCCGGTCGGCCCCTGCCCGACGCCGATGCGCGACACCACGCCGCCCGCCCCGTCGAGCACGCCGACCTTCGCCGAACCGAGCGCGGCGACGTAGAGCGTGCCGTCGCTTGCGCGCGTGATGTCGGAGGGCATGGCGAGACTCTGCGCGCGCTCCGTGTCGGAGCCGTCGGGCGCGTCGTGGTTGATGTGAGAGTTGAGGTCGAAGGGCGTGCTGCTGCCGCTCGCCGGAGAGACGGCGGAGACGCGCGTCTGGACGAAACGCCCGCGCAGGTTCGGCTCGAAGCGCGTGAAGTTGTTCGACTCGGTATTGACGACGAGCAGGCGAGCCGCCGCCGCATCATAGACGGCGTTGCCGATGTGCGTGCCGACGCCGCGCACTTCATTGGCGACAGAAGGCACGGCGGCGTTCGCGTTGATGACCACCACGTCAACGTCGGCGAGACGGAAGGGGATGAAGTTTGTCCAGCGCGTATCGCCGCGCTCGTCCATCCAGCCCGCGCCGTTCCATTTGACGATCAAGCCGGTGTTGGGCGGGGCGGGCAATCCGGCGCGCATCGCCGGTTGCGGCGCGGGGAGTCCGCCGCCCGAGGCGACCTGACGGTCGGAGACGATTGCCGTCTGGTTGCCCGACTCGAAGACCGAGACGAAGACCTGCGCGCCCGACGCGTCGCGCGCCAGCGAGCGCGGCAGCTTGCCCCGCAGGTTGACCACCTGCGGCGCGGACGCCGGAGCGTTGGCGTCGAAGACCTTGATTTGATTGAGTCCCGAAACGCAGACGAAGGCGCGCTCGTTCTGCTGCCCGGCGAAGACCACGTCGGTCGGCTCGTCGCCGACATCGAAGGTGCGCGTGACGTTGCCCGTCGCCAAGTCAACGACGCTCACGGAATCAGACAGCCAGTTGACGACCCACGCCTCGCGGTCGTTGCGCACGGCGACGCTCACCGGCTCCAACCCGACCGGAATCTCCGCCGTCAGCGTCGGCACGCCCGCCGTCAACTGAAAGACCGAGAGACGATGCTCCGGCGAGTTGACGGCGACGAGGCGCGTCCCGTCGGGCG
Source organism: Pyrinomonadaceae bacterium (assembly GCA_035537095.1). Lineage (GTDB taxonomy): Bacteria > Acidobacteriota > Blastocatellia > Pyrinomonadales > Pyrinomonadaceae > DASWNP01. The sequence goes on along the minus strand of DATLMV010000198.1, from coordinate 1,754 downwards.
TCAGCGCGAGCGGGTGCACCTGCGGGCTCTCGAAGTTTTTGTAGCTGTTGAGAGGCGGAACCTGCGCCGACGCGCGCGGCATCTCGCTCCGACCGACAAACCAGAGGGCGGCGAGAGCGACGACGGTGAGGATGACAAAGAGACGCGTGGCGAAAGCCTTGCGGAGGAATCGAGGGAACTTCATGGGGGTTAATTCTCTTGCTTTACCTGAAAACTATTGATCGTTGATTGCAGAAGTGATGACGGGACGAAGGACATCACATCGTCAGGGACGGAAGGACGCTGAGAGAGTATGCGCGCCGTGTGTCTAAAGTCAAACGCGAGAGCCTAGTCGCTCGCGGCTTGGAGGCGCGTGCGCGCGTGTGCGGTCGGGAGCGTGATGCGGAAGGTCGTGCCCTTGCCCGCCGCGCTGCTGACGGTGATGTGGCCCGAGTGCTCCTGCACGATGCCGTAGGTGACGGCGAGACCGAGGCCCGTGCCGCGCCCGACGCCCTTCGTCGTGTAGAACGGGTCGTAGATGCGCGCGACGTTCTCGGGCGCGATGCCGATGCCGGAGTCGGCGATCTCGATGGTGATGCTGTCGTCGGTCTCAGTTGAGGTGCGGATGCGGATGCGACCGCTGTCGGGGATGGCGTCGCGCGCGTTCAGGAGAAGATTGGTGAAGACCTGTTGGAGTTTGCCCGCGTTGCCGAAGGCGCGCGGGAGCGACGCATCGTAGGCGCGCTCAATCTCGACCTGACTCTGACGGAACTGCGGTTCGAGGAGTTGCAGCGTCAGGTCGAGCACGGCGTTGACATCCACTTCGGTCAGTTCCGTGACCGTCCCCGTGCGCGAGAAGTTCAAGAGGTTGCCGACGATGTCGGTCGCGCGTTCGGTCTGCCGGTGAATCTTCTGCAAGAGCGCGTGCTTCGGGTCTGTCTCGGCCATCATGCCGAGAAGCATCTGCGTATAGGACGAGACGCCCGTCAGCGGCGTGTTGATTTCGTGTGCGACTCCGGCGGCCAGAAGACCGATGGACGACAGTTTTTCGCGCTGCTGCAACTGCTCTTCGAGACGCACGCGCGTCGTCACGTCTTCAATCACGACGAGCGCGCCCGTGTGCGTCGAGGAATCGGCGCGACGCAAAGGGGCGAGCGCGATATTTACGATCAGCGAACGCCCGCTCCGGGTCGCCGTGTGCAGTTTGTAGATGTTGCGGAGTTCGGTCAGTTTCCATTCGTGCTCGCCCAAGACCTGTTGCAGCGTCTCGGCGAAGTCGTCCGCGAACAGTTCCTCGACCCTGCGCCCGACGGCTTCGTCGCGCTGCACGCCGAGCATCTCTTCGAGAGACGAGTTGCAGCCCGTCACGCGCCCGCGCGTGTCAACCGCCAGCAGCCCGACGTTGATGGACTCGACGATTGATTCGTTGTACTCCTTCAAGAGTTCCAACTCGCTGGCGCGCGCGCTCTGCTCCTGATAGAGCAGGCTGTTCTCGATGGCGACCGCCACGTAGCCCGACACCGTGCGGAGGATTTCCAAATCCTCCGACGAGAGCAGCGCGCCGCCGAGCGAGCGTCCCAGACCGATGACGGCGACCATCCGCCCGCGCACGACGCACGGCACGTAGTAGTGCAGCGCGCGGCGGACGAAGCCCGTCAACTCCGGCTGCATATCTATGTCGTCGGCGCGCACGATGCCGGTCTCGGACGAGCGCGTGCGAATCATCTCCCTGAAATCGGGCGGCACGACCATCGCCGCCGAGAGCCCTGCGGTGC
>DATLMV010000197.1:0-7090 GCA_035537095.1 Pyrinomonadaceae bacterium | reverse complement strand
ATTGGACGATGGACGATGGACGATGGACGATGGTCAGAACGGACGATGCTCGAACAGACGTTTGACGATAATCAGGGCGGACGGTAGTTGACGAATCAGAGGATGACGAATCAGAGCCGGATGTTTTCTTGTCCATTGTCTATCGTCCGTCGTCCATCGTCCGTTCCAGCATCGGGATTTGGATGCCTTTGGTGCGCGCGGTCGCTTCGGCTTCGTCGTAGCCCGCGTCAACGTGGCGCGCGACGCCGAGGCCGGGGTCGTTGGTGAGCACGCGGTTGAGGCGTCGCGCGGCTTCGTCCGTGCCGTCGGCGACGGAGACCTGACCGGCGTGCAGAGAGTAGCCGATGCCGACGCCGCCGCCGTGATGAAAGGAGACCCAACTCGCGCCGCTCGCCGTGTTCAAGAGCGCGTTCAGGATAGGCCAGTCGGCGACGGCGTCGGAGCCGTCGCGCATCGCTTCGGTTTCGCGGAAGGGCGAGGCGACCGAACCCGTGTCCAAGTGGTCGCGCCCGATGGCGACCGGAGCTTTCAGTTCGCCGCGTTTGACAAGTTCGTTGATCGCTTCGCCCATCTCGGCGCGCTCGCCGTAGCCGAGCCAGCAGATGCGCGCGGGCAGTCCCTGAAACTGCACGCGCTCGCGCGCCAGACGGAGCCAGCGATTGAGCGTCGCATCTTCGGGGAAGAGTTCCAGCGCGAGGTCGTCTGTGCGGCGAATATCTTCACGGTCGCCCGAGAGCGCGACCCAACGAAACGGGCCTTTGCCTTCGCAGAACAGCGGGCGGATGTATTCGGGGACGAAACCGGGGATGCGGAAGGCGTCGGCGCATCCGGCATCGAGGGCGAACTTGCGGATGTTGTTGCCGTAGTCGAAGGCGACCGCGCCCGCGCGCTGCAAAGCGAGCATCGCTTCGACGTGGCGGGCCATGCTCGCCGTCGAGCGTTCGACGTAAGCGCGCGGGTCTGCGCTCCGCAACTCCGTCGCTTCCTCTAAACTCAAACCTTCGGGCACGTAGCCGTTCAAGGGGTCGTGCGCGCTCGTCTGGTCTGTCACGGCGTCAACCACGACGCCGCGACGCACGATCTCCGGCAGAACCTCCGCGCAGTTGCCGACGAGGCCGACCGACAAGGCGAGCTTTCGTTCGCGCGCGTCTTCACAGATGCTCAAGGCATCGTCCAACGAGAGCGCGAGGCGGTCGCAGTAGCCGTTGCGGACGCGTCTCTCGATGCGCGCGCGGTCAACGTCTATGCCGAGAAAGACCGCGCCGTTCATCGTCGCGGCGAGCGGCTGCGCGCCGCCCATCCCGCCCATCCCGCCGGAGACGAGGAGACGGCCCGCGAGCGTCCCCCCGAAATGGCGGTCGGCCATCGCCGCGAAAGTCTCGAACGTGCCCTGCACGATGCCCTGCGTCCCGATGTAAATCCAACTGCCCGCCGTCATCTGCCCGTACATCATCAGCCCGCGCCGCTCAAGCTCGTTGAAGTTATCCCACGTCGCCCACGCGCCGACGAGGTTCGAGTTGGCAATCAAGACGCGCGGCGCGTACTCGTGCGTGCGAAAGACGGCGACCGGCTTGCCCGATTGCACGAGCAGCGTCTCGTCGTTCTCTAGCTGCCGCAACTCGCGCACAATCGCATCGAAGGCGGCCCAGTTGCGCGCCGCTTTTCCCGCGCCGCCATAGACGACCAAATCCTCCGGACGCTCGGCCACCTCCGCGTCCAGATTATTCATCAGGCAGCGCAACGCCGCCTCCTGATGCCAGCCCTTGCAGTTCAACTGCGCGCCGCGCGGTGCGCGGATGTTGCCACGTTCGCTCACGTTTCCACTCTGTCCTGAAGTGTAAGTTTAAATCTCCGTCTTGCGATGCGCGAAGAGACGAAAGAGTCCGTTGATGCCAGCGTGCAGGAGCGCATAGACGACGATGGCGATGACGATGGGCAGCGCGAGCGTGTAGCCGCCGTCGGCGGTGGGACTCGCGACGATGCCCTTGAACGGCGCGTAGAGCGGGTCTGTGATGCTATGGATGAACTGCACGAAGCCCGCGCTGCGGCGCGCGGCAAGGAGGGCCAGCAGGAGACGCAGGGCGAGCAGCGCGTAGATGATGTAGAAGATGTAGTCAACCACCTGCGAGATGCGCGCGGCGGTGCGCGAGCGTTCGACCTCGCGTTCCGTCTCGACCACCTCGTTGATGGCCTTGCCGCGAAATTCGCCCGCGACGTTCTCCATCACGCGCGCCTCGGCGGGAGTCGTGCGCTCGGCGCGCGCGGCGATCTCCGCGTTCACGTCCGACTCGACCTGCGCTTTGACCGTCTCGTGCTGTATCGCGCGGCGTTCTTCGTCGGCGGCAAGTTTGTTGTCTTCCATCGTTTTTTTATCCTCTGTTGTTTTCAGACACACGGGCGCGAATCTTCGGACAGGCGCGCAAGGTAATCGCGCGCGTCGTCGTCTCGAACGCCCTTTGAGGCTACCGGCTAACGCTCGCTCTCATCTCTACCGCCGCCGCCGAAGAGACGACCGAACCAACTGCCGCCCTCTTCGCGCTGCGTCAGGTGTTGCAGTTCGCCCGCGTCGAGCCAGACGCCCAAGCATTGTTCGCAGCGATCAATGAAGACATCTTCAAAAGCGATCTCCGTCAGCGCGCCGTGTCCGAGCGGGCACGTCCGCGCGGCAGCGTCGGCGGCAACGGCGCGTTCCGGCCCGCCTTCGGCGGCGCGTTTGGCGCGCAGTTTTTCCAGAGCCTCACGATCCTGACGGCGAAAGTACTCCTCTTCCAATCCTTTCCGGCGATTATCGAAAGCATCCGACACGAATCTGTTCCTCCTCGCGTTGATGTTGAAGAGAATATCAATACACGCAAATACAACGGCGTGCAAGAGTGGCTCCGGCATCCGTTGCTCGATTCGGAAAAGAGACGGAAGTGAAACGACGACTCCGGGAAGCGATTCTCGAAAGCGTGTGCGAAGAAGAAATTATGATGGCGGTTCGGTTTGAAATTCCGGGCGCGTGTTTAGTTGCTCTCCGATTTCAAACCGAACTGCCGACGAGATTACCCGTCTCTTGATTCGACGGCGGCGACCGCCTATGCTGTGCGGCAAACGATGTCAAGCATGAATCCACGCCTTCGCATACTCCTGCTGGCCGTCGTCGTCGCGGCGGCGCTCACCCTGCTCATCTGGATTTTGAGCGGCAAGAATCAGACGAAGCCGGTCACGCCCGTCGCGCTGCCGCCCGCAGGCGAACCGCGCGACGCGCCGCCCGCTCAACCCGCGACGCCCGCAACGACGCCCGACCCCGCCCTCTCCCCCTCGCCCGCGCTCGAAGCGACTGCGACGCCGACGCCGACACCTTCACCCGCCGCATCTCCGAACGCGACGCCCGCGCCCGCCGCATCGCCCGCGCCGACGATGAATTTCCCGACGCCCTACCCGCGCGTCAGCACCCCGAACAACAGCAGCAGCAGCGGCGGCAAACTCTCCGTCCCGGTTGAGGGCATCCGCCCCGAGCAGTTGCAGGACACATACAGCGCCGCGCGCTCCGAAGGCCGCGTGCACAACGCCATTGACATCATCGCCCCGCGCGGCACGCCCGTCCTCGCCGTCGCCGACGGCACGGTCGTCAAACTCTTCAACAGCAAACCCGGCGGCATCACCATCTATCAACTCGCCGACGACAACCGCCACGTCTTCTACTACGCACATCTCGACCGCTACGCCGACAACCTCCGCGAAGGCCAACGCATCCAGCGCGGCCAGACCATCGCCTACGTCGGCGACACCGGCAACGCCGGGGCGGGCAACTACCACCTCCACTTCTCCGTCTCCCTCATCTCCGACCCCAAACGCTACTGGGACGGCGTCAACATCAATCCCTACCCGCTCATGACACAGCGTTGAAAGAATAGAGGTCGGATGTCAGATGTCGGAGGTTGGTTTTGTCGCCAAACTGACATTCGACACCTGACATCCGACCTCTATTCTTTACATCGGCGTTCGCTTATGGGGCGGTCGGCGGGTGCGTGGGCGGCGGAATCGTGTGTGAAATGTGGGAAACGGGCGGTTGGAACGATAGTTGCCATAGATAGACGGGGTTTGTCTGCCCGTTTTGAGGCGCGTGCTGTTGGTGTTCAATTTTTTTGAAGACGAACGGGCGGGCCGTTGTGAGGGAGAGAATTTTTACGTCGAAAGTTTTTCGGAGGAGAGTATCGAGCATGGAAAGAATTTTGCGAGCGACGCGGACGCTGGCCCTTGCGGCCTGCGCGCTCTACGCGGCGGGTTGCGTCGCCGAGCCGACCAACAACGCCAACACGACCACAGCCAACACGACGAACACGAGCGTCGCAACCAACAGCGCGCCCGTGACCAACACGTCGCCCGCGCCCGCGACGGAGGCGAGCGGCGCGAACCGTCTTCCGGTGACGTTGCCCGTCCTCGACGCGATGTTTGCCGACGAGAAGTTTGCCGGGGAGTTGAAATCCAAACTGCAACTCACGGACGAGCAGGTCGGGAAACTGCGCACCATCGCGCGCGAGCAGACCGCCTCGTTGCGTGAAGACGCGAACGACGAGCAGAGCGGCACGACCTCCGCCGCTACGGCGCGCGCCGCCGCGCAGGTGCGGGAAGTCGTCGGCGAAGCGAAGGCCGAGCAACTGGCGGCGCTCGTGCGCGAGCGTTGGAGCAGCGGCGGCGGCGAAGAGGGCGGCGGCGGCGGCGCGAACGCTGCGCTGTCAGAGCAACCGAACGCCGTCCCGACCGACACGCGCGTCGTCGTCAACGCGCCCGCCTACCGGATGGACGTTTTTGAGAACGGCAAGCTCGTCAAGTCGTACAAAGTCGGCATCGGCTATCCTGAGTTTCCGCTCCCGACCGGACTCCGCAAGGCCAACACAATCATCTTCAACCCGACGTGGACGCCGCCCGACGAGCCTTGGGTCGAAGGCTCAAACAAGGTCAAGCCGGGGCAGAAGGTCGAGGCGGGCAGCAAGTTGAATCCGCTCGGACTGTTGAAGATTCCCATCGGCTCGCCCTCGCTGATTCACGGCGGCAAGTCGGCGGCCAAACTCGGCACGTTCGCCTCGCACGGCTGCGTCGGCCTGACGGACGCGCTGGCGCAGGACTTCGCGCAACTGCTCGCGCAGATCGGCGGCGCGGAGGTCAAGAAGGAAGAGATCCTCGCCTACTCGAAGAAGCGCGACGAGACGAAGAACGTCAAACTCGCGCAACCCGTGCCCGTCGAACTGCGCTACGAAACCATCGTCGCCGAAGACGGCAAACTGCACATCTATCGAGACGTTTACGACCACGACACCAACACCGAGGAGAACCTTCGCAAGGTGCTCCAAGCGCAGGGCATCTCGCTCGACCAACTGAGCGAACAGGAACGCACGCAGGTCTTGGACGCGCTCAAAGCGATGGCCCGCGACGCCACCGGCAAACCCACCGACGCGACACCCGCCGCCAGTCCGACGCCTGCGGCTAATAAGAATCAGAACACGCAGGAGAGCGGCAAAGTGACGCGCACCATCAAGGGACAGAAAGAGGTCGTCGTCGAAATCGCCGCCCTGCAAGGCAAGGGCTACCCCGCGCCCGTCGGCGGCGGCTTCACCGCGCCGAAAGCGCAGGGAAATAAGAACGCGTCCAATGCCAAGCCGCAAGCGGGAGGAACGCGCCGGAAATAAAAGCGGAGTCTTCCGCTCAAAACTTCCGTTATCTGCGGCCACGCGCCGCACCCGAACATCCATCACTCGCAGGTATTGTCAGCCCTGTGAGTGATGGATGTTTGAATTTAAGGCCAAGCTTTCAACGCGCGGCGGCGCGCGTGTTATTGAGCTTTCGGCAGTAAGCCTCTCAGCTTTTATATGTGTTCCGTTGATGACGATAGAGAAATTTAATGCTAGATGTCGAAGTCGCCGCGACGAAGCGAGGCGGCGATGAGTTCGATGTCGGGCGCGAGCGGGCGGTCGTGTGTGAGGCGCGGGACTTGGGCGCGGACGGCTTGGTGTGCGCGGAGGACGCCGCGACCGGGGAGAAGCGGCGCGCGATAGTCCAAGCCTTCGGCGGCGGCGAGCAGTTCGATGGCGACGACGTGTTCCAGATTGGCGACGATGGCGCGGAGCTTGTTGGCCGCCGTCATGCCCATCGAGACGTGATCTTCTTTGCCGCCGTCGGTCGGTAGGTTGTCGGTCGAGGCCGCGTGCGCGAGCACTTTGCACTCGTTCAAGAGCGCGACGGCGGCAATCTGCGTCACCATGAAACCGGAGGCGACGCCCGCGTGCGCGGTGAGAAAAGGGGGCAGACCCTCGTTCTTGTCCGGATGGACGAGACGGTCTATGCGGCGTTCGCAGATGTTGCCGAGATGGACGAGGGCGATGGCGGCGTAGTCTAAACCGATGGCGAGCGGCGCGCCGTGAAAGTTTCCGCCGGAGATGACATCTTCCGTCGCGGCGAAGACGAGCGGGTTGTCGGTCGCGCTGCCGGTCTCAATCTCCACGCCTGCGCGGACGTGCCTGAGAGCGTCGCGCGTCGCGCCGTGAACCTGCGGCATACAGCGCAGAGAGTATGCGTCCTGCACGCGCGGGTCGTCTGCGAGATGCGAGGCGCGGATTTCGCTGTCGCGCAGGAGTTCGCGCAAGTGAGCGGCGACCTCCTGCTGGCCCTGATGCGGGCGCGCGCGATGGAGGCGTTCGTCAAAAGCGGCGGGCGTGCCGCGCAGGGCTTCGAGCGTCATCGCGCCCGCGACATCGGCGGCGCGCGTCAAGACGTTTGCGCGGTGGAGCGCCAGCGCGCCGACCGCCGTGAGCGCCTGCGTGCCGTTCAGGAGGGCGAGTCCTTCTTTGACCGCGAGTTCGAGGGGCGCAATCCCGGCGCGCCGCAAAGCCTCCGCGCCCGCCATTCTTTCGCCGCTGAAGAATGCCTCGCCCTCGCCGATACACGCGAGCGCGAGATGCGCCAGCGGCGCGAGATCGCCGCTCGCTCCGACCGAACCCTTCTCGGGGATAACCGGATGGACGCCGCGTTCGAGCATCGAGAGCAGCGTTTCGGCGACGAGGGGACGCGCGCCGCTATAGCCGAGCGCGAGCACGTTGGCGCGCAGAAG
>DATLMV010000196.1:0-14543 GCA_035537095.1 Pyrinomonadaceae bacterium | reverse complement strand
AGCGTCCGGCGTCGGGCGTGGAGAGACGGAGCACGCCGCCCTTCTGGAGCGCGCGATGACACTCGCGCAACAGTTTCGCGGCGGCCTCCTTCGGCATGTGTTCGATGACGTGTTCGCCGAAGATGGCCGCGCAACTCGCGTCCGCGACCGGCAACCCCAGTCTCAAATCCCAGACGACGATGTTTTCGCCACGCGCCATGTCGAGATTGACCCAACCGTCGAGCGTGTTCGGCCCGCAGCCGATGTTGAGCAGCAGGTCGCGCGCGGGCAGAGCGGCGAGCGCACGCGCGCTGCGCCGCTGCGCCAGCCAATCGTAGAGCGGCGCGGTGATGCGGTTCGCACGCTCGCGGCCCAGAAGCTGCACCGCCAGACGTTTCAAACTTTGCAGAGGTGTCGTCCTCGTCTCGCTGATTAAACCGGAATCCATCGTTTTAAATCGTCTATCGTCTCAAATCGTCCATGCTACCCGCTCCGGAATAACTGTCAACTCCTGACGGGCGCGCGTGTCTCTGTTCAAGCCTGCTGCCCGCTCGCCGACGCTGGCCGGGCGCGGAGAAAAGCGCGCGCGTCGGCGACGACACGCGCGATGCCGTCTGCAAAAGTGACGGCGGGTTGCCATCCGGGCAGAAGGTTGTCGGGGTCAACGATGACCTCCGAGCCTTTCAGTTCGCCGAACGCGACCGTCTCGACGTTGAGTTGCCGCGCAATCTCTCCGGCGACTTCACGAATCGTCAGCCACTTCGGGCCAGCGATGTCTGCCGTCCGCCTCTCGCCGTCGAACAACTCGACGAGCGCGGCGGCGCAATCGCTCTTGTAGATAAAACGCCTGTGCTCGCGCCCGTCCGTCATGCAACTGATGCGGCCTTCGGTCAAACCCGACAGCACGAGGTCTGTCACGACGTGGCTTTTCACGTCCGGTTCTTCCCACCCGTATGTGTTCCAGAGGCGCGCGATTTTGCCGCCGAGTTGTGCGGCCCACTTCTCCGACATCAGTTTGGTGACGCCGTAAGCGTTCGGCAGCCCCGCGAGTTGCGAGGTGGCGAAGAGGAAGGGCTTGCGCGCGTGCGCGATGGCCTCGAAGGTGTACAGCGAAATCTCGCAGTTGTTTTTATACTGCGCGAGTTGCTGGTCGCCCGCTTCGATGTACTTCGCGCCGCCCGTGTCCCACGCCAGAAACCACACGCGGTCGCATTCCTCGAAGGGCTTCCGGTCAAACGGCGCGCGCAGGTCAAAGCCGCTCTTCAAGTCGAGCGACCGCACCTCGCCCCCGCGCGCGCGCAGCATCTCGACCAGCGTCGAACCGATCAAACCGTCGCCGCCCAACACCAACTCTCGCATGCCCTTCGTCATTCGCGCTCCTTAATTGCTCGTGAATCGTGAATCGTAAATCGTGAATAGATAACTGAATGAAGCACGTATCTATTCACGATTTACTACCTATTCCAGCCGCCAGATTCTTTCCGCCAGTTGCACTTCGCGGCGGTCGGCGAGGCCCCAGTCCGCGCCGTTTTCGTAGGGGACGCCCTCGACGGTCGCCATCTCGCCGTGAAAGGGGCGGATGCCTTCGACGCAGGAGGACGGGTGCTGAAGATGCAGGACGAAGCCCGCGCGGTTGATCTCCGCGCCGTGCGCGAGCATCTGCGCCGTGCCGCGCACGTCGCAGCCGATGCGATGCTTGACGAGCGTTTCGTCGTAGCCGCGCGTCCGCTCCCAGAGTTGTTTGCTGGCGAGAATAAACTCGCCCGTGCCGAGCTTGTCGTAGGGGGTGAAGCGACGATAACGGAGACTCTCAAGCATGCTCAGGTGCGTCTGTTGCTCTTCGCGCCAAGCGATGTCAATGCGCTCTGCCGTCCAAGCGACCTGCGGGTCGAGTTTTGTATCGAGCAGCGTGTTGATGATGTCGAAGCCGAGCGCGGCGTCGGCGTTGGTCGCCAGAATCCAAGGCGCACGCGCGCGCCGGATGCCGACGTTCTTGGCGTGATATTCGAGCAGTTGGACGTTGGCGTTGCGGTTGATGGCGTGATGCAGTTCGGGCGGGACGACGTAGGCGCGCAGGTTCTTGAAACGCTTCGTCAGCCCGTGTGCCAGAAGCTCGCGGTCGGCGGGCGGGTTCCACTCGACGAAGACCACCTCGTCAATCAGGTAGCGCGTGTTCCATTCGATGGTCGCATGGAGACGGTCGCGGAAGTCGGCCATGTAGTCGTCATTTCTGCCGACCATCACCGCCGCGATCTGCGGGCGCACCGCCGCGCGCTTCAACTGCAAACGCGCGTAGCCGCCCGCGCCGCGCAACACGAAGCGCGCGCGCTGCTGCAAGAGGCTCAAGCGATACATCGCCCCGCGTATGCCGGGGATGTTTCTCCAACCGTGTATTGCCGTGTTCGTTGACATGCTTTCTCTAAAATCCTGATTCGTTCGCTGCGCGCGCCGCGTTGCGGTTCACGTCGCGCCGCATCACAGCGCGGGGTTGAGTTGTTCCAACTCCTCGGGCCGCACCTCCTCGCGCTTGCGCCGCCGGTGATAGCGGAACGACTGCGACCAACGCTGCGAAGGAAGCTCCACCCACCTGTACAGAAGATACGCGGCGAAGATGGAGACGCCCGTCGCCAGCGCGATGACGACGAGCTTGCCGCCGAACGACTCCGCCCCCGTCGCGCGCAAGATAACGTTCAAAGCCCTGCGCCCGATGGGGCTGTGCACGAGATAGAGCGAGTAGGAGATGGCCCCCAAAAACTGAAAGACCGCGTATCTCATCTGTAGAAAGAGACTCGCGCAGACCGCCGCGAAGCCCGCGAGCGTCGCGGGCAGTCCCATCGTCGCGAGCGCAAAGAACGTCGTCACGGCGAGCAGCGCGGCGTACTGTCGTCTGCCTATCAGCCCGAGCCTGTACTGGCACGTGAAGATGCCCATGAAGAAGAGCGTGATGAAATAAAAGACGTAGATGCTCTCGGGAATGACGAACGACAGCGCGACGAGCACGGCGAAGGTCGCAAGCCTCGTCGCCGTCCGGCGGCTGAAGACGAGCGGGAAGACGAGTCCCATCAGAACGTAATATTGAAACTCGATTGCCAGCGTCCAGAACACGTCGCTCAGCCACGGGTAGCCGAAGAAGGTGTTGACGTAGCCGAGATGCAGCAAGACCTGCGGGAGCGAGATTTGAAAAACCAAGTCGCGCTGAAAAGGGAAGTACCAAGAGAACACGCCGAGCACGATAATCAACGCGAGCATGACGACGTAGGGCGGGTCGAGCCGCGTGACGCGCTTCAGTAAAAAAGTCGGAAACTGCCGGACTTCGTAGCCGCCGCGATAGAGCGAATAAGGGATGATGAAGCCGGAGATGACGAAGAAGACCTGCACGCCGAGTTGGCCGTAGAAGGCCGCCGAGCGGAGCAGGCCGGGGTCGAGAATGTTTGCGAAGTGATGCAGCGTGACGGCGAGCGCAGCGATGCCCCGCAGGAAATCGAGCACGTCAATCCTGTTCTTCTCCGCAATCGCATTCGATTCCGGCGCTGCACTCGACAAAGTGATTCCAAACCTTTCTCAGTATAGATAGCTAAACCTTCGCCGCCGCTTTGAACCCGACATCATCTCACAGGCGACGGCCTCCGGTGAATTGACGGCGCGCGACTATGACGGGCCGATTTGAAAGTGTGAGCCGGATAAAAAGTCGGCAGCGAATTTCAAACCGACCCGACAGGCGCGCGCCGCGACTTTCAAGCCTCTTGTGGGGCGATCTGGCCGGTCGGGGACAGTTGGTATCCTTGCTCCAAAAAGACAAGCTCGGTCGTCGTCTTCAAAATCGGGCGATACCCGGCTGCCGCGAGCGTCTTGACCGTCGCGGCCTCGAAGAGACGGTTCGACAGCGAGTCGAAGTCTTCCAGCATGATGACCTTCGGGCGATACTTCCGCCAGTCGTTCGAGGAGAGCACGGCCAACTCCAAACCCTCGACATCTATCGTCAAAAAATCTATCTCGCGCGCTTGCGGCAGGTGTTCGTCGAAGACCTGCGAGAGCGCGCGCGGTTGAACCTTTATCTCTTTCGCGATTGCCTGTTCCATGTTGAGGCGATGCACGAAGTCCATTGATAAAGTGTTCATCGTGCTGTTGCCTTCGCGCATCACGTAGTAGGTCAGTTCCTCGTTCTTATCGGAGATGGCGAGTTCGAGATTGATGTCTTCGGGGCGCAGTTGCCGGAAGGCGTTCATGCTGCCGGGGCTGGCGTCAATGTTGATGCCGCGCCAGCCTTTGAGATAGAACAGGTAGGTGTTGGAAAACTTGACCGGATGAAACGCGCCGACATCAACGAAGAACCCTGTGTTCTTGAAGCCGAAAAGGTAGTTCAAGATCGTGTCTTCGCCGCCCGCCGCGAAACTGAAACCCGGAAAATCGTGTCCGAGGATGACCTCGATCAGTTTCTTCTTCGCGTTCTCTCTGGCTCCGGCGGGGAGCACCGACTTGATAACGCTTTTAATGATGTGACTGCCCATAGACTCTTGTTGACAACTCTCTTTAAAAACTTTCAGCCCGCCCGCGTGCGCTAACGCGAGAGCGCGGCTCGCAGGGTTTCCATCAACGTCTCGACGGGGACGGAGATGTCGTCGTAAACCCTGCGCGTCGGTTTGCCTTGCTTGACGGATTGATTCTCCGCGAGCATGTACCAGTAGTCCTGTTCGAGACTTGCGGCGACCAGATAATAAACCGGATTGAGATATGCCTCGTCGAGCACTTCGACGACAACCGCCTCCGGCGGCGCAAAGAAAAGGTTCGCCAGTCCCGCCCCGTGGATGCCGACGATGACTTCGGCGTCGGAGAAAAGCTCCACCTGCTCGGCAAACGACAACTGCGAGCCGACGACGTTCGTGAAGCCCTCACGTTCGAGCGCGCGCACGACATCCGGTTCGTTGACGACGCGGCGATGAACGGCGTCGAGCCGTCCCGTGTAGAGACGCTTGCCCTTCTCCGGTCGCCGGTTGCCCGCGAACTTGAGTCGCATCTGTTGCAGGACGGTGGTCGAAGTGTTGCCCGTGTGTCCCGTGAAAGGAAAGTAGAGGCGGTCGGCCTCGTAGCATCCTTCTTCGAGTTGCAGCCAACGCTCACGGGCGACGCCGAGCATCTCCAGACTCTCGCGCTGCCACGACGTTAATTTTTTCGGCAGCAGGACGGGGACTTCGGGGAACCTGTCGGCGATACAGAGACGCGAGACGCAGTCGGCGAGCCAATGATAATAGTTGTCTTGAAAACGGCTCGCCATCAGGATATAGCTGCCGGAGAGATGCGTCGGTTTGAGCATCGGTCGGAGCGTGTTGTATTCAATGTCCGACATGAAAATGGGGTCGGTGAAGATGCACGATTGCTGAAAGACGCGGTCGTCCGGCGAGATGACTATCCCCGTGCGCGTGAGCACGCGCGCGTGCGGGATGCAGGCCGCGAAAGCTTCGGGCTGACGCAGCGACTCGTGCCCGCCGAACAGCTTGGGAGCGGACGCCAGCGCGCGCGCCTGCGGGTGCTCTGTGAAATCTTGACGAAGGCCGCCGGGATAGACCGTCTGATACCAACAGTCGTCTTCGGAGAGTTGTTCGCGTTCGCGCTCGACGGCGACCCACTCCTTGATGTCGTTGATGATTCCTTTGGGCGGGCCGAAGATTCTGGCGGGGATGGGTGCGCGTCTTGCTAGTTCTATCGCCCTTGTATGGAGTTGAGAATAAAGGTTTGTCAAACTCTGTTTCATGTCCGGACAATCGGGGCCTGAGAGCAGCCCTTCGTCGCTGGCCGTCGCGCGCGAATCTCAATCGAAAAAATACCGAAGAAAAACCTTAACATAGAGTTTTCAATCACTCAAACCACGACCAAACCGCACGCCGACGGGCGACGAACTCAACGCTCTACACGGGCAAGTTTCCGCGCCGCGCGTCGGCTCAAGCGTCGCGGCGCGCGAAGCGTCAGGCGCGTCGCCACGCGAGGAGATTTCTTTTGACGAAGCGGAGCGACTTGTGCAGCACCGGCTTATTGGCCGCCCAACCCGAAGCGAGCCATTTCAACTGTCGCCAGAGCAGAGGATAGAAAGTCTCCCGGTACTCGCGCGGCGGCAGATGCCGCTTGATCATGCGACGCAGGATGACGGGATTCATCGAGGAACGCTGGTCGAAGAGAAACCAGCGCGCGCCTTTGAGCGACGCGTGGATGGTGTCGTACTGCGGGCGTCGTTCGTTGGGGACGTTATGGACGACCGCGCCCGTCGCGATGAAATATTTGTATCCCGCGCGCAGGGCGCGGAAATGAAAATCGTGATCGGCCCAGTAGTGCGGAAAAGCGCGCGCGTCAATGCGCCCGATTTCATTAAAAACACTCGACGGAATCAGCACGCCCTGACCGCCCGGCGGGTATTCGATAGCCACTTCCGTCGCGCTCCGGAAATCCGGCGGCGTCCAATCCTTGAACTTGGCGTGCCACGGCGGCGGCCCGCCCGTCCACTCGTCGGCCTCCGTGCCTGCCGTCTTGATGCGCGAGACGATGATGCTGCGCGCGCCCTTGCGCTCGAAGCTCTCGACCAGACGACCGAGCGTTTCGGGTTCGACGCGGTTGTCGTCGTTCAACCAGACGACGGCGTCGAAGCCTCCGGCGAGCGCGTAATCCAGACCCATGTTGATCGCGCCGCTCCACCAGAGATTCCCGTCGCCGTGCAGCAGACACACGCGCGGAAACTCCCTCCGGCAGTTCTCCGCAGTCCCGTCCGTGCAGCCGTCCTCGACGAGCACAATCTCGAAATTCCGGTAGCCGCTCCGCTCAAGACACGCGAGCGAGATGCGCGCCTCGTGCCAGCGATTGTGCGTCGGGATGATGACGGCGAGGCGCGGGTTAAACTGGCTGGCGACGTTTTCACTCATGACGCGACCTGCGTATCCTGCCCGGCCATGTCCGCGACGGCGGGACGGTAAAAGATGGCGTCAGCCGACAGCAGTTCGAGCGTGCGCGGGTGGCGCAGCAGACTGATGAAGCCCTCGAAGAGAAAGCCGAGCGAACGCATCTCCTCGTAGAGTTCGACAAACGTCGGTTGTCCTTTGTAGAGCGGCGCGAAGTTGCACTCGGTCATCACGCGCTGGCAAAGCGAGAGCGTCGCGCGCCCGCCGCGTATGACGGCGAGTTCGTGCCCCTGCACGTCGAGCTTGGCGAAGACGGGCGGGCGCAAGTCCAGTTGCGCGGCGACCGTATCGAGGCGCGCGACCTGCACCGTTATCTTGCTCTCCGTTTCGGTGAAGGGCCACGCTTCGAGGTGCGTCGGCAGCATCTCCTGAATCGAGGACGAGTCGCGGAAGCGCGACAGGTGAAATTCCGTCTCGCCGTCGCGGTCGCTCAGCGCGAGCGGAAACGTGTGCAATGTCGGGTGCTCCGTGCGCAAGGCCGACAGTTTTTCTAAACATTCGGGAATCGGCTCGAACGAATAGACGGTCGCGCCGGGAAAAGCGCGGAAGGCTTCGGTGGCAAACTGCCCGTAGTTGCCGCCGATGTCGAGCACGGTGAGCGCGCGCGGATGCTGCAACTCCGGCGCGGACGTGAACGGGTCGAACTGCGCCGACTGTGCGACAGCTTCCGGCCCGCCGTTCTCGCGCAGCCACTCGCGCACGCCGAGCCGCCTGTCCACGCTCGCCAGAGTCGTCCTGATCTGCTTGCGAATACTCATTCAATAACCAGAAGTGAAAAGTGAAAAGTTAAAAGCAAAAGTTAAATCTTCAATGCGTCGCTCGCTGTTTCTCGTCTCCGTCTCGCTACGCATGCGCACGTGTTTTCAGCCTTCGATGATAACCAAATTCGGCGGCAAATGCTTGCCGCCGCGCGCTCTGTCTATTTGGGCGAGAGCATCCAGACGCGCTCGGCGATAGCCTGTTCGGCACAGTATCCGAGCCCCCACGTCGGCGGATTCTGGTACGGGAGATTCTCGCGGTAGTCGAAGGTTTGGCCGTGCGATCTGTTGCCTTGAGAGGTCGAAGTCGTGCCGTGAAAGAGATGATAATGGAGGCCCATGTGTGCGGGCTTGCCGCCGAGCGCGAGCAGTTGAAAGAGGCCGCGACCGTCGCAACTGATACGCGAACCCGTCAGCGATTCGTCGTAGCCGCGCGCGCGATGCCAGAGACTTTTGTGCGCGAGCGTGAAGTCGCCGCACCCGAAAGCCAAATCCTGCCGCCAGCCGTCGCGATACTCGATGCGGTTGCGCGCGTCGCGCAAAAACTCCTGCGTCGGCGGCTCGCCCTGCCAGCGCAACTCGACGCGCCGCGTGCGGAAGACGAGGCTGTCGTCCAAGAACCACTTCATGCGCCTGACGTTTTCGTCCCAGAGGATGTCGGAATTGGTCGCGCAGATATACTCGGACAGGGCGCGGCGGATACCGACGTTCTTGGCGAAATATTCCATCACGGGCATGCGCGGGTTGGTCGAGATGCGCTCGTGTATCTCGCGCGGCACGACGTAGGCGCGAAGGTTCGGATAGTCATTCGTCAAGGCGGGCGAGAGCAGGGGTCTGTCCGGCAGCGGGTTCCACTCGACGAAGATCACCTCGTCGCATAAGACCTTCGTGTTCCATTCGATGACGGCGCGGATCCGCGCTTCGTTGTCCGCGACGAAATCGTCGTTGCGTCCGGCGAAGACCGCGCAGACGCTCGCCTTGCGGGGCGACAGCAGCCCGACGTTCTTGCCGAACACGACCGGCGCGAGGTTCCGCAAAGTATCGCGCACGCTCGCCGAATCCCTGTGCAGCGTGACTCCCCCGGAGACCGCCTGCCCGATGACACGGCGGACGCTCGCAGGGATAGTCTTATGATAAAGATGACGCATTCTTTAACCTGTCTCTTCCTGCGTGGGAGAGGCCAGAGGTTTCGGATGCGGGAGAGTGTCCGGTGTTTGCAGCACGCTCTCGAAAACTTTCAGCAGACGCTCGCCGTAGAGGCGCGACAGTCTCCGGCTCTCGGCGGCGACCGCGTGCGCGTCGCGGTCAATGTGCGTGTAGTCACGTTCCAGAAGTTCGGCGAGTTCGCCGACGGCGTCAACGTCGAAAAATATCGCGCCCGGTAGATCGAGTTCCCGGTGCGTGGGGAGATCGGAGCAGAGCAGTTGCGTGCCGAGCAGGCATGCCTCCTCGGTGATGGCCCCGCGTCCTTCAAACTTCGAGGGCTGGACGACGGCTTCGGCGGAACGTATCAAGGCGATCTGTTCGTCGCGCGGCAGCACGCCGAGGAAGCGACAGTATTCGTGCAGCCCGTGTGCGTGGACGAACATCAGCATCCGCGTGAAGGCTTCGGGGCGTCGCTGGTCGTAGGGACGGCCCGTGAAGGCGACGACGGGCGGCGTCCGGCCCCGCTCTTTGAGATGATGCAGCGCGCGAAAGACGAGCAGGTGATTCTTGTGTTCCCAGAACTGGTTGCTGACGAGAAAGAAACGCTCCGGCAGCGAATACTTGCGGCGCACTTCGCCGGGGTCGAGCGTGAGTTGCTCCGGCTTGAAGACGGGCGGAAAACCGCAGACGTAGAGTTTATCTTTGATCTGCGGGTGCGAGCGCAGGGCGTCGGCGGCGGTCGCCTCGCTGATGGTGAAAATCCCACGGGCGTGTTCGGCGACGTAACTCCATTGCCGCTCGCGTTCCTCCACTTCGCCGCGCTCGAAGAGTTCGGGGAAGTAGCGAAACTGGAAATCGGGATAACAGATGACGAGCGGGCGATGCGTGCCGAGACCGTCGAAGGCCGCGAAGCCGACCCAGAGATCAATCTTGTATCGCGCGGCGATGTGCGTCAGGTTAGGGTTCTCCCACGAACGCCCCTGCACGCGCCGCGCGAGACGCTTATAAGCCCGCACGCTTCTCGATTCGACGATGCGCGGCAACGGCACGGCCTCGACGTGCGCGGCGTGGCGCAGCGTCTCCGGCAGAGTCTCCGGCGCGGCGTCCAAGACGAGACACTTCGGCGGCTGCGGCAACATGCAGAGGCTTGCCAGCGTCACCTCCTGCCAGTTCGCTCCCCCCTCATACTGGCTGCCGAATAAACTCCGAAACGCGATAATCATTGAGATTTAAGATAAGAAATCCAAACGAGATGTGCAACGACAGAGACGGCTTACGCACGAGTCAGGCACAACTTCCGCCGTTGTGCATAGCTGTCGCGCGCCTCCGCGTTAGGTGTCGTGTGCGTCCGCATTCAATCGTCGTCAGTTCGATTCGTCAAAGCGGTCGTCTTAGCAAAAATAGACGGGAAGCAGTTATACTCCCGCCCGTCAAAAAACGTTCTCGCAAACTATTTGAAGGCTTCGATTGATGAGCACACATTCGCCACTCTTTTCCATCGTCATCCCGACGCGCAACCGCGCGCACCTGCTCCGCAGCGCCATCCGGAGCGCGCTCGACCAGACCTTCGAGGATTACGAAATCATCGTCAGCAACAACTTCTCGCGCGACAACACGGAGGATGTCGTCCGCGAATTTGCCGCGCGCGGCGTCCGCTACGTGCAGACCGACGCGACGCTCTCGATGCCCGACCATTGGGAGTTTGCGCTCAATCACGCGCGCGGTCGCTACGTCACATATCTCTGCGACGACGACGCGCTCGCGCCCGAAGCCCTGCAAGCGGTCGCGGATACAATCTCGCGCACGGCGGCGCGTTTGATAGTTTTGGGGAGCGCGGTCTATGTCGGCGGCGACTGGTTCGTGCCCGAGTATCGCAACTGCGCCGTGCTCTACGATTACACGGGACGCGAGATCGAGTACGACCGGCGCGAGACGTACGACTTTCTCGCCACCTGCCAGAACACCTTCAAAGTCCCGCGCATGCTCAACTGTTTCGTCGAGCGCGAGACGCTCGAACGAGTGCGCGCCCGCGCCGGTCGCATCTTCCTGCTCTGTCCCGACTACTCGTTCGGCATCTTTATCATGACCGGGATTCCGACGTGGACGTACATTGATTCACCCTTGCGTCTGCAAGGCGTCTTCCCCGAAGGCATCGGCGCGATGACCGTCTATAATCGCGGCGAAGCGTTGCAGGAGTTTCTACAGGAGTTCAAGGACGACAACCTCTTGAAGCGCGTGCCGCTGAAGGTTCCGGTCGTGACGAGCAACATCGCCGAGACCTACCTCGAAGCCAAAGAGATGCTGCCCGGCGAACTCTCCGACTTCGACGTTGACTGGGAGCAATACTTTCTCAACTGCTGGCAGGACATCCAGAAGAACGAGGCCAACGGCTCGAAGGTTGACGAAGACCGCGCGGCCTTCTTCCGCGTGCTCGCCGCGCAACCGGAAGAGATACGCGCGCATGTGCTCGCCGTCGCCGAGCCTCCGGCGGCACAGTCGCCGCAGGAGCGTCCCTTCGTCAAGCGGGCCATCAGCCGCGTCGTCAGTTCGTCGCCGCTCCTGGGACGCCTGCGCGACTCAGTCCGCAAGCATGACGAGACGGCGACACCGCAACCCGTCGCCGTCGAGACGCCAGCTTTGAGCGTCGAGGACGAGAGCAAGGCGCAGGTCGTCAGGGGCACGGAGGCGGGCTTCGCAAACATCGTCGAGTGCGCGCGCAAGCTGTCGTCCATGCGGGCCGCCGCGTCGCATGGCTGAACAGGACGGAGCGAGAGACGATTGTCCGCCCGCGCGTCTTCTTCGGCGCGTCCTCGTCTCGGGCGCATTCACGCCGCGTCAACTATCCGGGAGAGTGATTCGACGAGTCGCGCTCTGGAAAATTCATTCGCCACCGTATCGCGCGCGTTGTCGCCGAGACGACGGCAGAGTTCGGGGTCGTTCCAGAGCCGTGTGACGTGCGCGGCAAACTCCTCCGCGCCGTTTGCCACTAACCCGTTTTCGCCGTGACGAATCGGCGACTTCTCCGCCGCCTGCCGCAGCGCGACGACGGGGACGCCGTGCGCCATCGCTTCGACGATCTTCACCTGCTGTCCCGTCCCGCCGAAAATCGGGCAGACCAGAAATCTCGACGCCTGATACACCGGCTTGAGGTCGGTCACGAACCCGCTCAACTCCACGCCCTCGACGCCGACGACGCGTTCGCAACAATAGCCCGTCACCTGCAAGCGAAAATCAGGCACGCTCCGGCGCACCGAAGGCAGCACGCGCTTGACGAAGTAGAAGTACCCTTGAAGGTTGAAGGGGTTGGGGCCGGTCGTGAGCAGGGCGTTGCCGGAGTAGTCGTTTGCAAGGCGGCAGGGCTCCTGCGTCATCGGAATATAGAGGACATTCGTCCGCTGCGTGTTGCGCCGCATCAACTCCTCGTCGTGGCGGGAGATGGCAATTGTGTAGTCATACCTGTCATAGACGCGAAACTCTTCGGCGTCGGCCTGCAAGTTCAACTTCTCGAAAAAATCCTCTTGCAGAACTTCGTCGCTGACCGCGCTGGCCTCGATGGGCGGCGGCGGCAGATGCTTCTCCAACGCGCGCCACATCCGCAGGCTCAAGGTCAAAAGGTCAATCGTCTCCGAGACGCGTGTGATTGATTTGAACTTGCGATGATTCAACAGCCCGTCCCAGTATGCATAGTTGATCATCACGATGTCGGGCGCAACTTCGCCGAGTTGTCGCGTGAACCAGCGACGCAAGCCCGGCGGGCTGTGCATCGCCGAGAGCGGCGGCACGTGCTTGCTGCGTCGCAGGTGATATTTTTGCAGCAGGTCGCGGAATTTATGGTCGGTGTAGGTCGGGCGATGGAGGCGGAAGTCGCTGAGGTATTTGGCGCGCAGGTGCTCGATGCTCTCCGGCGTCCACTTGTTGAAGGCCGTTAACTCGGAACTGGCGAGCGTTATCTCGCAACCCTGCTCGCGCCATCCCCAGAGCATCTCCATCCCGCGCTTGTGAAATCCCGACTGCGACGGATACAGGTTTTCGGGAAAAAAAACCAGAACTTTTTTCTTCATGAATTTGCGGAGACCGCCCGACATATCTCGACTCATTCATTCAAACTTCCGAAGGCAACCGCACGCGCGCTCTCTCTCATGAGTGTGCCGTTGCGTTCGAATAAAAGATTTCGCGCTTATATCCAAACTCACAAGGGTTCTCGCAAGCGCGAACGTCCCACGAGACGACGAAACCTGTGCGCGTAATAGTTCATCAGAAAACGCGTGCGCTGCGGGAGCCTTGAGGCGTCGGCCAACGCCTGCCGGATGCCCTCGGCGTCGCGTAGGCTGCGCCATCCGGCAGAGGGCCGTAACAGAGAGGAGCGCGCCAGCAGGTTGTCGCGCATCGCTGCGATTTCAGGATGCGCGGCGCGTATCTCCTCGTGGATCAGCAGACTTTCCAGAAGCCAGAACGGGTCGTCCCAATCTTTCCGCGCGCTGTTGGCGAACGAGGCCGAAGCGAGATGGACGCGGAAGGCCGACAGCTTTTCGTCAAAGAAGCCGATGTCGTAGAAGAACATGATGCGGAGCCACATCTCGATGTCGCACGCCTGCCGCATCTGCGGGTTGAAGGAGCCGACGCGCGCGAAGCACTCTTTTTTGATGAGGACGGTCGTCGGCTCGCCGATGCAACTCCAGATAAAACCTTTGTGCAGGTGTTCGGCGAACTGCCGCATGTGCTGCGCGAAGAGGGCGCGCCCGTCGTTGAACTCCCCGACGTTTGCGAAACGCGTGTGCAGCGTCCCGTAGATTTCGAGCCACGCGCGCGCGACGCCCGCCTCGACGCGCTCGTCCAAGATAATCTCGCGCGGCGAGAAGACGAGGCCCAAACTTTCGTGCCGCGCGAAGAGACGCATCATCCGCTCGACACAGTGCGGCTGCAAAGTGTCGTCCTGAAAAAGGAACTTGATGTAGTCGCCCTGCGCGAGGCGCAGGCACTGGTTCCAGTTCCCGACCAGCCCGTGATTCTTCGCATTCACGACCACGCGAATCCGCTCGTCCGCGATGGCGCGCACTATCTCCAACGTGTTGTCGGTCGAGACATCGTCAATGATGAGGATTTCAAGCGGGCGATAGGTCTGCCGCAGGGCCGAGTCGAGACACTCCTCGATCCACTCCGCGCCGTTGTAGGTGGGAATGCAGACGGACACCAGAGGATTTGCAGCCGTTTCGGTCAAGGTCGGTTTGATGCTCGAACGTCGTGTAAAGTCGGAAGGCCGACGCGAAAAAAGATTGTCGGCAGGCGGACTTTCAATCCCGTCTCTGTCGTCGCCCGATTCTCCGTGCCGTCACTTCTTGTCGCCCAAGACCAAATCCTGATAGCTCAAGAAATCCTCTCGACCGCACCAAGAGCCGTAGTGAATCGGCTGCCTGATGTGGAGGCCGTTCTTCTCGTAGAGGGCGGAGACGAAGGCCATCTCGTAGCCCGTCGCCAGTTCGGGCGTGTCCGGGTCAAGCGCGCGGCACGGGCCGAATTGGTGGCGCAGCAGCAGAGTGCTCCGGCCCGACTCAATCAACGCCGACGATTCCTCGTTGAGCAGGAAGAAGGAGATGAGGCAGCGTCCGCCGACCTTCAACACCCGCGCGATTTCGGACAGGTAATTTTCCACGTCGTCGGGCAGCATGTGCGTGAAGACCGAGTTGAGGACGACGAAATCAAAATGCCGGTCGGGGAAAGG
>DATLMV010000195.1:0-8838 GCA_035537095.1 Pyrinomonadaceae bacterium | reverse complement strand
AAGCGGCGAGCCATGCAAACGGCTCGCCGCTTCTTTTTCTTGTACACACACTATTACCCCACTACCCGCAGGTCGAGCGTCTTTTCGGCCCCGGTATAAACGGCGCGACCGTCGCGGAAGAGGCGCATCTGCGTCAACAGTTGCGGCTGCGCGGTCTGTTCGCCGGACTGACCGCTTCTCTGCGCGTTGTAAATCTGGTAGCCGTAATTCACGGTCATGCCCTGCCGCACGCGCCGCAACGAAGGGCCGCTCTGCGGGTCGGAGTCGGCGTCCGCGCCGCCGACGTTGAGATTGGCCGGAGCGTTTGCCGGAGCGACGGGCGCGGCTCTGTGCGGGCCGCCGCTCAGGACGATGCCGGAGAGCGCGAGCCGTTCGCGGCTGATGTCCGGAACCTCAACGAACTGGCTGGCCGTGCCGGTGCGCGCGCTCGCCGTGTCGCGGACGCCGACGCGCAGTTGATACGCGCCCGCCTCTTTGACCGGCACGTTGAGCACGCTGACGAGGCCGGTCTGCAAAAGACCCTCGAAGGCATCGCGCCGCACGTCGAGATGCTTCGTGACGACGACCCGGTCAACGATGACGCCCGACGCGTTGAAGGTCATCGCCAACACTTCGACCGCCGCTTTGCGCGTGCCGTCGGCGGCCTCCTTGAAGGTCAGGCCGCGCGCGTCAATGTGCAGGAGCGAGCGGACGAGCGACCCTTGCGGCGGTTCAGAGACGAAGAGAGAGGTCAGGCGCACGTCCAAGTCGCCGGAGACGAAGGGCGACATCAGCACGTCGCGCAAAGGGGCGGGCGCGACAGTCGCCGCCGCCGCTGTCGCCGCCACCATCTCGCGCCGCACGTCCTCGACGCCGACGAAGCCGCCGCGCGTGCGGACTTTCAAGCCCGCGCGTTTGACGCTGACCGAGAGCTTTTTGAAGGCGGGGCGTCCGGTCTTCCGGTCGAAGGTCTGCTCGTCGGGACGATAGCCGATGAGATAAAAGCCGGTCTGGTCTTGCAGCACGCGCTCAAGTCCTTCGTTCAAATCGTTGGCGTTGCGGATGGAGATGCCGCCGGTCTCGCGCGCGAGATAATCGAGCACCTCCTGCGACTCCGTGAAGCGCGCCTGTCGCGCGTCGGTGGCGGCGCGCAGGTTCTCGATTCCGGCTTCGGTCGTGCCCTGACCGGGGCGAATGCTGCGATTTCCCCCCGTCGCATTGTTGGGGCCGGGACTTCCGCCGAGCGAACTCCCGTTGAGCGTCTGCAACTGTAAATCAGGACTGAGGGCGGGGCGACCGTCGGCGGCGGTCAGGCCGAGCGTTTGCAGGCCGCCCGGATTGATGGTGTAGATCACGGTGGAGGTGCGGTTGGCCTGTTCGGTCAGTTTTTGCATGGCGCGTCCCATGCGCGTGCTGAGGTCGTTGTAGACGGGGACGGAACTGTTGCTGACGCTGTTCGTCAACAAGAAAGATTCGGAGAAGAGGACGACGGACTTGCGGCCCGGCAACTCGCGCATCCCGCGCACGGCGAAGTTCAACGCGTTGAGCGTGCCGACGCCGAGACTCTCGCGGCGAAACTCCAGAAGCTCCCGCAGAGCCTTCTGGCCGAGCGCGTCGGCGGCGTCGGGTTGGAGCGTGCCCGCCGCGCTGATGTCGTCCGCGCGCCCGACGGGAAACCAGCGGATGCGTTCGATAGCGGCGTAGAGTTTGCGCCGCTCGTTGGTGAAGCTTTCGAGCGTGCCCGCGCCGCCGCGCGTCCGCAGGATGGCAACCATGTCGCCGTCCTTGATCTGCTCGTCAACGAACTTTCGCAAGGCCCGCCGCACCGACGCCATGCTCTCCAAAGATAACCCCAGATCATCCACGACGAGCGCGACCGTGCGCCGCACCTGCTCACGCCGCAGGGGCGCGGCGGGCGCGACGGGCGCAGGCGTCTTGCCCGCAGATGAAGAAGCCCTCGTCGCGTCTGCCCGCGCGGTTTGCGGAGAACCAACGCGCGCGCCTTGCGAGACGAAGGAGAAGTTTGTGATCTCTCTGCGCCGCCCGTCCTCGTAAATCTCAAAATCTTCGGGTCGCAGGTCGGCGACTGGCTTGCCGTCCTTGTCCGTGACGCTCACGTCAACCTGCACGAGATTCGATGTGACGCGCACCACTTCGTCGGGCGGCGTGTTCGTCTGCTGCTGCTGTTGCACCGGAGTCGTCGGCGCGCTCTGCTGTCCGGCGACGGGCGCAGCGACGAGCGAGACGGCGAGACAAAGCGTGAGAGTTTGTTGTTTCTTCATCCGGGTCTTCTCCGTTGCGGCGTCAAACCGTGAAAGGCGAGGAAACTCTTTCGCGCGGAGGGGCGCGCGGCGCATCATACTCCGGCAGGCGGGCCGCCGGAAAGAGAATAAATCGCGGCGAGATGAAAGATTCGCAACCGGCTTACAGGGTTTAAGAGACGACTATTGAGACCGGAATTTCCAACTTCTATCAAGACCGGAATTTTCAAGTTTGCGACTATCTCGGCGCGTCCGGTGCAATCTCGAAATCAATCCATTGTGTCGTCAGGCTGCGCTTGACGGGCGCGAGCGAGTCGCGGACGACGACTTGCAGGACGTAGTTGCCGTGCGAGAGATTCGCGCCGAGATAGATGCGCCCTCCGGCGTTGAGACGCGCGGGGTCGGGCTGGCCCACGGGGTCGAGCGGCACGGGGCGGCCAGAGAAGACCAACTCGCCGTCGCGGAACAGTCGCGCCTGCGTGACGACGCGCGGGCGCGCGTTCGCGGCATCGCGTTGCGCGTTGTGCACGACATAGACGTAGCTGAGCATCATGCCCCGTCGAAAACGGCGCACCGCCGGAATCGCCTCCGCGTCGGGTTCCGCCTCTTCGACCGCACCCGCAAACGCGCCCTCGACGGCGAGCGTCGAAGCATTCTGCGACGGCCCGCGTGCGTCGGCGCGACGCATCCGCCGACCGCTGACGACGATGCCGGAGAGCGCGAGTTGCTGCGCCTGTAAATCCGGAGCCTCGACGAACTGGTTGGCCGAGCCGACGCGTCCCGACGCGGCATCGCGGACGGCGACGCGCAGTTGATACGCGCCCGCTTTCTGCAAGGGCACGTCGAGACTGTAGATGATGCCGTGTTCGAGCACGTCCGGAAAGACGCGCGGGCCCGCGCTCATCTCTTCGCGGTGGCTGAACTGCCGCGCGATGCGCCCATCGTCGCCGTAGGCGAAGGCGAGCACGTCAATGACGGCCCGGCGCGTGCCGTCCGCCTCCGCTTTGAAGGTCAGGTCGCGCGCGTTGATGTGGAGCACGGAGCGCAGGAGCGAGCCGCGCTGCGGTTCGTTCTGGAAGAGCGCGGTCAGGCGCAATCCGATGTTGCCGGAGGTGAAGGGCGACGAGAGCGCGGCGGAGAGTTGCGCTTCGGGCGTCGCGGCGGCGCGGCGCGCTTCCTCTTCGGCGACTCCGTAGAAGCCCGTCCGCGTGCGAACTCGCACGCCAGCGCGCCGCACGCGCACGTTGATTTTATGAAACTGCTTGCGCCCTTCTACGGCGTCGAAGGTCTGCGCGTCGGGGCGATAGCCGATGAGGTAGTAGCCGCGCTGGTCGTCGAGGATGCGGCCCAAGCCTCTGCCGAGGTCGTTGGAGTTGCGGATGGTGAAGCCGCCCGTCAGGCGCGAGAGATAGATCAAACCTTCCTGCGTCTCGTAGATTTCGCCGCGCCGCTCGCCGAGACGCTGTTCGAGCACGTCAGCCGAGAGGTCTGCGGTGTTGTCGGTCGCCTGCAAACCGCCGACGAGCAGGCCGCGCGCGTCCATCGTGTAGATGACGACCGATGCGCGGTTGGCGAGGTCGGTCAAGCGGCGCAGGGATTCGACGACGCGATTGTTCTGGCGAAAGCCGGGAGCCTGTTGACCTTTGATGCGCGCGTTCTCGCGCCCGCCGCCGGGTTGGTCGCCGCCCGCCGTGCCGCGTTCCTCCGTGCGCGGGTCGCGGCGGTCGCTCTGCTTGACGGTGTTGAAGAGGCGCAGGCCATCCGAGAAGAGGACGACGGATTTGCGGCCCGGCAGTTCGCGCAGGCCGTTGACGACGAAGTTGAGCGCGCCGAGCGTGCCGACCGAAAAAAGCTCTTGCCGAAACTCGTTCTGTTCTCCGGCCTGCTGGTCGCGCAGTTCGTCGGAGCGTCCGGCCACGGCGCTCAGACGCCCGTTGACCAGATCGTCGTAGTTGGCGAAGCGCGCGCGCTCGTCAGTCTCTATCGCGCGAAACGCGCTCGGCCCGCCCGTCCCCATCGGATACCAACGCACGCGCTCAATTGCAGCCGTGAGCAGATGTTTGTCCGATGTGAACTGCTGCAACGCGCCGACGCCCGCGCTCGTGCGAATGATGGCCGCCATGTCGCCCGCCTGCATCTGCTCGTCAACGTAACGCTGCAAAGCCTTCCGCACGAAACCGATGCTCTCGAACGACAATCCCAGATCATCCACGACCAGCGCAATCGTGCGCCGCACCTGCTCACGCCGCAAAAGCACGGGCGGCGGCGCGACGTTCAAAGTGCCGCCGCGCGTCGTAGTCCGTGCGACGAGCGGAGCGGCGGCGGGCGTTTGGATGGAGACGTAAGAGAAGTTGCTGATCTGCTGCGGCTTGCCGTCCTCGAAGATTTCAAAATCTTCGGCGCGCAGGTCAGTCACCTGCCGCCCGTTTTTGTCCACGACGACCGCGTCAACCTGCACGAGATTCGTCGTGATACGAACGACCTCGTCCTCATATCCGTCCTGCGCCGCGCGCGCCTGCGGCTCCTGCCGCGCGCCTGCGGACACGACCGGCAGCGAGCAGGCCAGAACCAAAGCGACCGCCCGAGACAAACGCTCTCTCATGTTAAACCTCCGTGAGGAATGCCGAGTTTTAACGTCGCGAGTTGAAAGAAGCTCTAAAGTCCGAACGTCCGGAGTCAAAGGTCAACTGCTCTGTCTTTTGACTCTGGACGTTCGGACTTTCAGACTTCGGACTCATCACCCGATGATTTCAAAATCAATCCATTGGGTCGCCATCCGGTGCTTCTCTCTGGCGAGGGCGTCGGTGACGATGACTTGAAGGATGTATTCGCCGGGCGCGAGTTGCTGGCCGGTCTGCAAACTTCCGCCGACGACGAGACGCTGCAAGTCCGCCTGCCCGCCCGTCTCGACGGCGCGCGACGGGCCTTGATAGACGATCTTTCCGTCGCGCAACAACCTGACCTGCATGTTGAGTTGCGGGAGTCGCGTGCGCGCATCGAGTTGCGCGTTATAGACGACGAGGCCGTAATCGAGATTCATGCCCTGCCGGACGCGGCGGACGGTCGGGCCGCTCTGCGCGCTCGCGTCGTTCGTGAAGGGCGCGCTCACGTTGGCGGCGACGGGCGACTGCTGCGGCGCGCTCGTCTGGACGACGTTTCCGGGCATCGGGAAACGTCCCGTCAGGGCGATGCCGGAGAGCGCGAGCCGTTTTTTCGACAAGTCCGGCACTTCGATAAACTGGCTGGCCGAACCCGTCCGCTCCGTCTTCGTGTCGCGGACGGCGACGCGCAGTTGATACGCGCCCGCCTGTTTGATCGGCACGTTGAGCACGTAGTCGAGACCGTTCTCCAGAAGCCGCTCGTAGGTGTCGCCGCGCGCCGTCAGCGTCTGCGTGACGTTGACTTCGTCAACGGGCCGACCGTCCGCGCCGAGCGTCACGGCCATCACGTCAACGACCGCTTTGCGCGAGCCGTCCGGCTCCGTGTTGAAGCTGAGCGAGCGCGCGTCGAGGTGCAGGAGCGAGCGCATGTATGAGCCGGTCGCGGGTTCGTTGCCGAAGAGCGAGGTGAGACGCAGTTCGATCTGTCCGGCGGAGAAGGGCGACGCGAGCGCGGCCATCAACTGCTGCGCGCGCGTCTGCTGCGGCTGCCCGTCGCGCGGCGCGCGCGTCTCGCTGTCGGTGCGACCGTAGAAACCGGAACGCGTGCGAACTTTCAGACCCGCGCGCCTGACCTGAATTTTCAGGTTACGAAACTCTCTGCCTTTGGCGGGGTCGAAGGTGCGCTCGTCGGGACGGTAGCCGAGCAGGTAATAACCGTTCTGGTCTTCGAGCACGCGGTTGATGCCTTCGTTGATGCCGTTGGAGTTGCGGATGGCGAGTCCGCCCGTGTTCTCGGAGAGGTAGGCGAGTCCGGCCTGCGTCTGCCAGAGCTTGTTGGCGTTCTCCTCCGTGCCGGACGAGGTCGCACCGGACGTGCCCGCCCTGTTAGCGCCGGAGATGACCGGCCCCGCGTTGATGTTGAAGGCTTGGAGGCCGCGCGAGTCTATCGTGTGGATGACGACCGATGCGCGGTTGGCGCGGTCAATCAGGTTTCTCAGGACTTCGAGAATCTGGTCGCTGGAAACGATGCCCGTCCCGCGCAGAAGCTTCTCGTATTGCAGAATCTCGAAGCCGTCGGAGAACAGGACGACGGCCTTGCGACCGGGCAGTTCGCGCAGGCCGTTGACGACGGAACTGAGCGCGCCGAGCGTGCCGACGGCGAAGAGGCGTCGGCGCGCTTCGTTGATCTCCGAGATGCCTTCGCGGTCTTGGTCAATGCCGCCATCGCCCGCGCTCTGCGCCGCTGTCGCGGAGACGGCGGCGGTGA
Source organism: Pyrinomonadaceae bacterium (assembly GCA_035537095.1). Taxonomy (GTDB): domain Bacteria; phylum Acidobacteriota; class Blastocatellia; order Pyrinomonadales; family Pyrinomonadaceae; genus DASWNP01. The sequence continues at coordinate 2,230 of DATLMV010000195.1, read as the reverse complement.
TCGGGTCGGGGGCGTCGAAGGGGGTGAGGCCGCCGCCGCCGTTGGGATACCAGCGCAGTTTGTCTATTGCGGCGTAGAGTTGACGTTTGTCAGAGGTGAACTGTTGGAGCGTGCCCATGCCGCCGCGCGTGCGGATGAGCGCGACGAGGTCGCCGGGCTGCACCTGCCGGTCAACATACTTCTTCAAGTCAGACTTCAGAAAGCCCATGCTCTCGCGCGACATCTGCAAGTCGTCAACGACGAGCGCGATGGTGCGCCGCACCTGTTCGGGACGCAGGCGCACGGGCGGGATGGGCGCAGCATTGCGCGCCGCCTCCCGGCGCGTTGCGACCTGACGTTCCGGCGCGTTGGGCGCAGCGATGTTGATGTAGGAGAAGTTCGTGATCTGCTGCTCGCGCCCGTCCTCGTAAATCCTGAACTCCTCGGGACGCAAGTCCGTCACCTGCCGCCCGTTTTTGTCCACGACGACCGCATCCACCTGCACGAGGTTCGTCGTGATTCGCACCACCTCATCTTCGTCTTCGTCCGTCGCCGGATTCTGCGGCGACGACGACTGCGGCGGCGGCGCGACGGGATTCTGCGCGGCGGGACGCTGCCCTGCGACCGGCAACGCCGCCAGCGCGAACGCAACAACCAACGTCAACACAAGCGAGGCATCTCTCTTCATAACCATCTCCCTGATAAGTCTGAAAGTCACAAGTCCAAAGTCCAAAGTCGGGAGAAGTTCAAAGTCAGAAGTCGAAAGTCCAAAGTCGAAGGAGGTTTTTTAGTTTTTGACTTTGGACGTTGGACTTTCAGACTTTGGACTTTATTCCACTATTTCAAAATCAATCCATTGCGTCGCCGTCCGCTCCTTCTCTTTGGCGAGGGCATCGGTGACGACGACCTGCAAGAGATATTCGCCGGGCGTGAGTTCGGGGCCGAGACGCATCCGCGCACCGGCGAGCACGCGCTTCATGTCCGGCTGTTTGCTGGCGTCGAAGGGTAGAGCGGGGCCGGTGAAGACCGGCTGGCCGTCGCGGAAGAGACGCACCTGCGTCTGTATCTGCGGCGACGCGCTCTGTTTATCGAGCTTCGCGTTGTAGATGTAATAGTAGTAATCAACCGTCGAGCCGCGACGGAAGCGACGCACCGCCGGGCCCGACTGCGGGTCGGACGCCCCTTCCTCGCCCGCGCCCGTGCCGTTCGCGGGGGCTGTCGCCTGTGTCGCCGCCGCGCCTGTGTCGGCGTTCAGCAGGACGATGCCCGAGAGCGCGAGCCGGTTTTTGCTCAGGTTCGGGACTTCGATAAACTGGCTGGCCGCGCCCGCGCGCTCGCTCGCCGTATCGCGCACGGCGATGCGGAATTGATACGCGCCGGGTTTCTTGATGGGGACGTTGAGGTTGAAGACCAGACCATTCTTCAGGATGTACTCGTAGGTTTTGCCGCGCGTCCGCATGGTGTGCGTCGTGTTCACTTCGTCAACCAGACTGCCGTTCTCGACGAAGGTGACGGCGAGCACGTCAATGACGGCCTTCTGCCAGCCGTCCGGCTGCGCGACGAAGGTCAGGTCGCGCGCGTTGATGTGGAGCATCGAGCGCATGAAGAGACCCTGTTTCTGGTCGTCGGCAAAGAGCGTCGTCAGGCGCAGGCCCACGCCGCCCTGTTGAAAGGGCGTGTTGAGCGCGGCGATCATCTGCTCGCTACGCGTGCGCGGAGCGGCGCGCTTGGCCTCCTCGGTGATGCCGTAGAAGCCGCTGCGGAGACGCACGCGCAGGCCCGGACGTTTAACCTTCGCCGTCAGGCGGTGAAAGTTGCGCCGCCCGCTCGCAGGGTCGAAGGTCTGCGCGTCGGGGCGATAACCGATGAGATAGTAGCCGCGCTGGTCTTCGATGATGCGGCGGATGCCGTGCGAGATGTCGTTGGAGTTGCGGATGGCGAAGCCGCCCGTCTGCTCGGCGAGATAGACGAGGCCGTTCTGCGATTCCTCGAAGCCGCGACGACGTTCCGACATCGCGCGTTGGATGGCTTCGGGCGACAGTCCGGCGGTGTTGTCTGCCGCCGTCAGCGAGAGCGTCTGAAGACCGCGCGCATCTATCGTATAGACGACGACCGAGGCGCGGTTGGCGAGGTCGGTCAGACGGTTGATCGCCTCGATGATGCGGTCGTTGCGCGAGCCGCGATTGTTCAGCATCTCGATGCCGTCGGAGAACAGAATTACGGCCTTGCGTCCGGGCATCTCGCGCAAGCC
>DATLMV010000194.1:0-14112 GCA_035537095.1 Pyrinomonadaceae bacterium | reverse complement strand
GCAGGGCCGCGTCGCCCGTCGCCTGCGCGACGAGCGACGCGAGCAATTCGTCATACAAAATTTTATCACGTCGCGCCAGCGCGTCGAGCAAGACTTCCCTCTCGCCGCGCTCCGCGCGCACGCGCAGCAACCGCACATGCTCCTCGCGCTCACGTTCGGCGACGAGTTTGGCCTCGACCGCGACGGACAGATCATCGTCCGCGCTCCGGTTGCCGAACAATCCGGCGAAATGCGGGGGCGGCAGAGCGTCTCCGGCGTCGGTTATGGACGTTGAGCGTTTCGACCTGTAGATGACGAGGGAGGTGAGAACGAGCACGAAAATCGAGATGATGAAGATGGCGGTCACGGTTTGACGCCTGACGCCTTTTGGTGTCGCAAACCGACGACGATCGTCGCCGCGCACGCTGGCGTTCGGTTCCGAATATTATACGTTTGTACCGGCCAAAAGTTCAGCCGACGGTGCTGCTTGAAGCCGGGAGCAGAAAGGATTGTGCGACCCCTCGGGAAATCGTCGGGCGGGCGGGCGCGAGCCGCCGCCTCAAGCGCGAGAGCATATCAAAAATCGGCGAGCGTGCGTAGGTATTCGAGGTAGCGCGCGTGGTCGGCGGGACTGATGTGTTCGATACTCGCGCCGATGAGATAGACGCTCGCGTCGTGCGCCTCTGCAATCAACTTGTAGTGCACGGGCGCGGCTTCGAGCGCGACCGCGCCCGTCGGGATTTCGAGTATGACGAGCATCCGGCAGGACTCGCGCGGCAGAGAGGCCGCGTCAATCTGCGCGGCGGGGACGGCGAGCGACAACCCACGCGCGGAGATGTCGCGCGTCTGGCAGAGGACGCGGAGCATGTTGCCGCTGCTGCTGTCGGAAGTTCCCGCGCTGTAGACCAGAATCCCTTTGAGACGGACGGGGAGTTGCGCGTCGAAGCGTCGGGCACGGCGTCGCTCGTCAGGGCTCCGGTTGTTTGGCATGGCGCACGCGTCTCCCGTCTCTTCGCACGTCTCCGGCGGATTTCCGGTCTGTCATTCCGCGCCCGCGAGGGATCAGATGGCGACCGTCTCAGAGTGAGATATTCCTCCCCTTCGGAGGCGTCGGGCGGGCGTGCTCGACGCCTCCGCTTTTTTCTGCCGCCCGCACGCGTTCAAACGCCCGTCATCATATTTTGACCCGCACGCGCCTGCGCGGCTTCGTCGTCGTCTTCCCGGCTGTCTGTGCGAGCGGGAAACCGGGTTCGATGTCAACCGGCACGTCTTTGAGGCGGTCGAGCGCCTGCTGCATCGCCGGACGGATGACGCCGTAGCGGTCGAGCATCGCTCTGGCTTTGTCGTACGAGCCTTCGGCTTGCAGCGTGAGAATCTCGCGCGTCAGTTTGCGGACGGCGTCCTTGATGCGCGCGAAGTTGATACTGAACGTGCCCGTGCGCTCGTCAATCTGGATAGCGTTTTCGTCCACGAGATAGTTGAACTGCAAAGCGATGCCCTTGCCGTGCGCTTCGGTCAGGCCGAAACGGACGGAGCGAAACGCGCTGGCGAGAAACGTCGTGTAGATGGAGCGTTCCATCTCGCGGTCGAGCAAACCCTTGTCTATGAAATATTGCAAGGCGAAGAGGCCCGTGATGTCGGCTTTGGCCTCCTCGATGGCCGAGTAGAGTTCCTTGAGTTGCCCGCGCACGGTCGTCTCCTGACCGCCGACGGTGATGTTGTGCGGCCCGAGGCCGTGCATCAGTTCGTGCGCGAGGATGTGTGTAAAGAAGGACTCAAACGAGACTTGCGACTGCTGCGCGGGCGCGAGCACGACTTTTGAAATTGGCACGAGCGTCTTCTTAAATTTGGCCTCCTGCACGTTCTTGAGCATCACGCGCTTCGAGCCTTTCTCCTGCACGACGCGCTCGTCGTTCGGCAAGTTATAAGCCGCCGTCTGCACGCCCCTGTTGCCCTCGCCCGAAGAGAAGACCTGATTGACGACGCGGATCGGAGCCGCCGCGCCGAGCTTCGGATTGAGATAGCGCGCATCGAGCGGGAGATTGTTTTCCACCTCCTGTAGATACTGGCTGAAGCGCGCGAGCTTCGCCGACTCCGCCTCGTCGCGCAGCGTCACGTATGCCTCGAACGCGGCCTTGTAGTTGAACAACTCGTCTTCGTAGGTTTCATAGGGGCCGATGGTCACGTCAATCGGCGAGTCCAAATCCATCCACGCGACATCGCTCGCGTAATAATCGTCGGAGAGAAAAGCGTCGGCGCGCTTGAGCAGGAAGTCTTTGAGCGTCGCGTTGGTGGTGAGCGCGGCGGCTTCGCGCAGGAGTCGCGCGGCGGGGACGAGAAATTCCGCGTACTCTTGGCTGTAGGGCACGGTCTTGAGTTTGCCGTTCGCGTCGCGGCGGATGAGATGGAAGAAGCCCGTGGCGCGGCGTCGCTCGTCTTCGGAGAGAGTCGGCGTCCACGCGTTGAACTCATCCTTCGTCATGTCGTCGGGATAATAACTGGCGTGCGGCGGCTTCTCGTGCGGCACGCCCTCGATGAAAGGTTCGTTGCCGTCGAGCCGCGACCAAGGGCCGACGTTGATGCGGAAGTAGTGCAGCCGCTCGCGCCCCGCCGCCGTGCGGTCGGCTGCCAGACGCTTTTGCAGCGCGACGTTGCCCCGCCAAACCTGCCGCAGATAAATCGCGTCCATATACTTCGCGGCCTCGATAATCTTCGACAGCGCCTTGCGGTCGCCCGCCGATAACTTGCTGGTGTCGGCGGTGACTTCCGTGGGAGCGAAGCGCGCGATCTGGGCCGCGAGCGGCGTGCTTGAGTGCTTCATTCTCGACTCTTTCACTTGTGATACGACTGCGGGAGGCGCGGCCAAACCGAAGGCCGCGAGCGACAGCAAACCGATTCTGACCCGTGCTTTCAATGAAGACATTTTTTCATCTCCTCCAAGTTTTGCATCCCTTCAAGGCTGCGACGGCATCTCGACCGGTTTGCCGACCATCAACTGCGGCGCGTTGAATTTCTGCAAGGCCGCGTTCAACTGCGGCACGCTCTGATTGAGAAACCGGTTCACTTCAGCAATCTTCTCATCAAATTCGGTCTGAAGCTCGGCGTAGAACTCGCGCTGCGAAGGGGTGGGCGCGGCGTTGGGCGAATCAATCGTGAAGAAGAGGCCGCCGATGCGGTCGGCGAGTTGCGCGCGGCCCGAAAAACCGAGTCCGCCGTCGGGCTGCGCGAGCCGGTTCTGCAAAGCTTCGACCTGCTTTTTGCTCTCCGTCAGTTTGTCCGACAACTCTTTCGGCACGTCCGTCAGCCTGTCCTTGACCGTCCGCTCGATAAACTCGACTTGGGTCTTGAGACTGTCGAGCGTGCGCAGGGCGTTGTTGGTGGTCGTCTGCATGTCGCGCAAGCGGAGCGTCATATCGTGCTGCATTTGCAGGTCGGCGGCGGTCGTGTTGACGGTCGGGTCGAGACGCACTTCGACGCGCTTGTCCTGCGTCTTATCGCCGACCTGCAACCTGACGGTGTAAGTGCCGGGCATGACCTGCGGGCCGCGCGGGCCGCCCGTGAAGGCCGTCTCCTCGTCGGTCGGCGGTCGCCGCACCTGCGCGCCGCCGTAGCGCAGGTTCCAAGAGGCGCGGTTGAGTCCGCGCTCTTTCGTGATGTTCTCAAGCGTCTGGATGACTTTGCCGCGCTCGTCGAGAACCTGAAGCTTGACGGTCGTCTTCTCGTCGGGCTTGTCGCGCAGGTAGTAGCTGATCAACGCGCCGTAGGGCGGGTTCGCGCCGGTGAAGACTTTGCTGCCGATGCCGTAGCGCGTGAAGCGCGTGGTGTAGCGCAGGGCGGGGCGCACGTCGAAAAGAAACATCTCACTTGCGAGCACTTGCGGCGTCGTCTGCTGGATGGGCGTGGCGTCGTCGAGGATATAGATGCTGCGACCGTGCGTGGCGAGGATGATGTCGTTCTCGCGCGGGTGAATCAGAATATCGTGAACGGCGACGCGCGGAAGATTTTTCAGGTTCAGTTCCGTCCAGTTGTTGCCGCCCGTGTAGGAGACGTAGAGGCCGAGTTCGGTTCCCGCGTAGAGCAGGTTCGTGTTCTTCGGGTCTTCGCGCACGATCCAGACGTGCGCCTTCTCCGGCAGGTTGCCGGTGATGTTGCGCCACGTCCGCCCGTTGTCGGCGGACTTGTAAATATAGGGACGAAAGTCGTCGAGCATGTGGCGGTCGAACGAGACATAGACGAGATTCGCGTCGGCGCGCGAAGGCTCGACGTGTGAGACGGAAGAATTGGCGGCGAGGTTCGGCACGTTCTTAATCAGGTTCGTCCAGTTGCGCCCGCCGTCGGTCGTCAGTTGCAGGTTGCCGTCGTCGGTTCCGGCCCAGACGACGCCAGCGCGCAAGGGCGACTCGGCTAGACTGATGACCGTCGTGTGAAACTCCGCGCCGGTGTTCTCGAAAGCGACGGGGCCGCCCGCTTCCTTCTGTTTCTCTTTGTCGTTGGTCGAAAGATCGGGGCTGATGGCCGTCCAGCTCTTGCCGAAGTCGGTTGATTTGAAGACGACGCTCCCGGCGAGATAGACCGTGTTCTTGTCGTGCGGCGATGGGATGATGGGCGAGTTCCAGTTGAAACGATACTTGATATCGGCGGCGGGGCCGCCGTCGTCGCGCGCCTGCGGCGTGACGGCCTGCTGCTCGCGCGTTCGCATGTCGGTGCGGACGATGTTGCCGCCCTGCGACTCGGAAAGATATAGCTCGGGGTCGTCCGCATGATTGAAGACGTAGAAGCCGTCGCCGAAGCTGATCATCCGCCAGTCGTCGTTGAGGATTCCGGCGGGCTCGCGCGTGCGGCTCGGCCCCGTCCAAGTCCCGTTGTCCTGCAAGCCGCCCATCACATAATAGAAGGGCTGACGGTTGTCGGCGTGAATCTGGTAGAACTGGCCGATGGGGATGTTGTTGACGTACTCCCAATTCTCGCCCGCATCATAAGAGACGGCGACGCCGCCGTCCTGCCCCTGCCACATGCGTTTGGGATTCTGCGGGTCAATCCAGAGCGCGTGATAGTCTATGTGTGTGCGGCCCGTGATGGAGCGGAACGTGCGACCGCCGTCAATCGAGACGAAGAGGGTCGAGGCGACGGCATAGACGCGGTTCTCGTTCACGGGGTCAACGCGCAAATCCGTGTAGTAGAAACCGCGCGAGACGATGCGCGTCTCCTTCGAGACGTTGCGCCACGTCTCGCCCCTGTCGTCCGAACGATAGAGCGTCCCCTCCTTCGCCTCCATGATTGCATAGACCACGTTCGGATTGCTCGGCGCGACCTTCACGCCGATGCGACCGATCAATTTCGGCAACCCGACGGTCAACTTGTTCCACGTCCGCCCGCCGTCAACCGACTTGAAGATGCCGCCGCGCTCGCTCCCGCTCCGGTGCGTCCAAGGCGTCCGGCGAAAGTTCCACATCGCCGCGTAGAGGATGTTCGGATTCGCGGGGTCAATCTCCAAATCCGCGACGCCGTGTTCCGCGTCAATGTAGAGCGTCTTCGTCCAGTTGCGCCCGCCGTCGGTCGTCATAAAGACGCCGCGCTCCTCGTTCGCCGCGAACGCGTGTCCCAACGCGCCGACGTGAACGACATCCGTATTGCGCGGGTTGACGACGATGCGCGAGATGCGTTCGCTGTTTCGCAGGCCCATGTGCTGCCACGTCCGGCCACCGTCATTTGATTTGTAGACGCCGTCGCCGAACGAGACGCTGTTGCGGACGTTCGACTCGCCCGTGCCGACCCAGACGACATCCGGATTATCGGGTTCGAGCGCGATGTCGCCGATTGAGATGGTGCTCTGGCGGTCGAAGACCGGACGCCAACTGACGCCGCCGTTCGTCGTCTTCCACAATCCGCCCGAAGCCGTCGCCACATAGACGACGTTCGGGTCGCCCGCCACGCCTTCTACGTCCGCCGTCCGCCCGCCCATGTTCGCGGGCCCGATGTTGCGCCATTCCAAACGCTCGAAAGATTTCGTCTCGCCCACGCTCTCGCTCGGACGCGTCTCCGGCGAGGGTGAAGGCGACGGCTGCGGCTGCTGCGCTGAACTTGTGCCCGCCCCCGCACACACCGCGACGGAGATTAAGACCCACACACGTAGCATGTGACAGTTGGTCATTCGCACGACTCCTGATCTGTTTGCTCGGATAAGATAACGAACGGCGCAAGCAGGATAAACCAAGACTCAGGCAACGTCCACTTGAACTTCTCCGCTTGTAGCGCGTCCAATTTTTTGCATCAATCTTTTGTAAATAACTGTAAAAGTTACTACCGCGATGTAAATTCTCGATGCCTCTCCTGACGCGCGAGCGACGTTCTCCTGTAGAATCCCGCCCGGCAGTTTCCCCAACCAACGCGCGGCGCGCGCGTCCGCTCACTCGCTCGACTATCGGGAGGCAAACATGAAACGCAACCCCATCCGCACTCACATCAAAATCAGTATGAGCTTCATCAACAAACACGCCTCCTCGCGCGCGTCTCGCATGAAGATTCTGCTGGCCGTGCTCGCCCTCTGTGCGCTCTCGACGGACGCGCAAGCGCAAGCGCCTGCGTTATACGACGCTCCGGCGCGTCTGGTCGTCAAATCCAAGGTGCTCGGCGAAGACCGGACGATTGTCGTCCGCACGCCTGCGGGCTACGAACGCGACGGCGCGCGTTATCCCGTCCTCTACATGACAGACGGCGACGCGCATATCCAACACACGAGCGGCACGGTCGAATTTCTCGCGCGCAACGGTCGCGTCCCAGAGATGATTGTGGTCGGCATCACCAACACCGACCGCACGCGCGACCTCACGCCCACCAACGTCGCGCAGACACTCCCGAACGGAACCACTCAGCCGACGACGAGCGGCGGCGCAGACAACTTCCTCAAATTCATCGAGACGGAACTCATGCCCCTCGTCGAATCCAGGTACAGGGTGCAGCCCTACCGCCTGCTCGCGGGCCATTCGCTCGGCGGTCTCTTCGCCATTCACACGATGATGTCGCGCCCCGAGTTGTTCAACGCATACATCGCCGTCAGCCCCTCGCTGCAATGGGACAATCAAGTGCTCGTCAAACGCGCGGAGCAGTTCTTCACGGGACGCAAGGAGTTTAAGAAGACGCTCTTTTTCACGCTCGGCAACGAGCCTGACCCGATTGCCGCCGGTTTCAAAAACTTCGGCGAGTTGCTCGCGCGCTATAAGCCGGAAGGTTTCGTCTGGGAGTCCGTGCGTTTGGAGGATGAAGACCACGGCTCGGTCGTGCTGCGCAGCCACTACATGGGACTGCGGAAGGCTTTCGACGGTTGGCTGTTAGCCTTCAACCAGCAGACGGGAGAGGTCGTCGGCGGTCTGAAAGGCGCGGAGGAACATTACAAAAACCTTTCGCAGAAGGTCGGCTATCCTGTTCCGGTTCCCGAAGGGCTGGTCAACCGCATCGGCTATCAACTCGTCGCCGCCGGAAAGCTCGAAGATGCAATCGTCGTCTTCAAATCAAACGTCGAACGCTATCCCGCCTCGGCCAACGTCTATGACAGCCTCGGCGAAGCATACGAGACGCAAGGCCGTCTCGATCTGGCCCGTCCCAACTACGAGAAAGCCTACGCGCTCGGCAAAGATGCCAAAGACCCCAACCTTGCCATCTACAAAGCCAACGTTGATCGCGTCAGCGAAAAGCTCAAACAGAACGGCGCGACCGGCAGCAAGTGAGTCCTGCGAATAACGCGGGAACATCCCGCCTGCGAGGGCCGGACGTGCGATGCGTTCTTTCGCCGCCGTCGAGTTCACTTCTCGCATCCGTCGGGTTCACTTCTCGCTTCGGCTCCCACAATCACTTCACAAAGCGAAGGGCACATGACTCCATGTGCCCTTCGCTTTTTTATCTTCGTTTCACAGCGACACTCAAGACCGCGCGCCCTTCGACCGCGTCGCCCGGCGGCGCACCTTGCCGCGCCGACGCTGCACGTTGGAACGCTTCGCCGCCGGTCGCGGGACGGACACCGTGGCGGCTGGCGCAACGGTCGTCGCGGGCACGTTCGAGACGTTATTCGACGCGGGCGGCGCAGGAGGCGTGGCGGCGTTCATCCGCAGGCGGTCGGCAGCGGCCTCCGCCGCCGCAACCGCCGCTTCCAGACGCGTCCGGCTCGCACGAATCTCTTCGAGTTGCGCCTGCACCGACGCCCTCTCCTTCTCCAGTTGGAGCCGCCGCTGCTCGCGCAAATCCTCCGGTCGCGTCGTGCCGATGTGCGCGACGCTGCGCTGGATGTTCTCCGGCTTCAACTCTTCTTCGAGCCGCTGCGCTCTCGTCTGCAACTCCGTCTCCCTGTCGGCCAGACCGCGCAACTGACTTCGCAAACCCTCTGCCCGCTGCTCCGCGTCCGGCGGACTCTGCGCCGCAACCGGCAGACCGAATAACGCCGCCAACAAAAAGACCGACACGAATCTTCTCAGCATCTTTCACTCAACCCTTCTGTCGCAAACTTTCCCCGTACTCCATAAAAGTCCGATGCCACGCGCCCGACAAATTCTCAACAGGTAAACCGGCCCGCATCCGCTCTACAAGTTAGCACACTCACAGGTACATAAACACTTATGGGCAGCCCCAAAGCTGCCCGTAAGTGTTTGATTTGACTGGTGGCCAGGGACGGAATCGAACCGCCGACACCCTGATTTTCAGTCAGGTGCTCTACCAACTGAGCTACCTGGCCGGAGTCGCGCCTTCGTGGGAAGGAGGCGCAAGTATAAGTAGAGAAAGGGTGTGTGTCAACTCGCCTCTGCGGTGCATAGTGGGTCAGTCGGAAAATGTGAGCCGCATAGAGATTGGCTTGAAATTTCAAACTGACACACTATGCAGCGGTGTTCAATTTTTGTCTTTTAGGTCACAAAAAGTCGTTGACAGTTTTGACAAGAGGTGTATAATCCACGCGTTCGGATGGCCCGGCATTCCAACCGCCGGGAGGTCGCAAGAATTATCATCCGAAGCTCGAACTTAGACAAGTGCCCGCCCGTGCCATCTCGGACGCCGCCTGTGCCCCCCACAGACGCTACATCCGAGATGGCACAGCCATTTTTGGCCTAAATTCCTCGATTTCCCGCCTGAACCCGGCTTACCTTTTCCAGTTCCGCCCGACGCTCATCGAAGACTCTTTCGGGGTCACGAAAGCTCGGCTCCGTCGTCGAGAAAAGGCATACTTTTTGACGACGAAAGAGCTTTGAATCTCACGTTTCGCGTGCGTTTCGGCTTGCGCTTGGCAAGAATCTTGCATTGTTGATTATCCGACGCTGTTTCGAGTTTGTCGCGGGTTGAAATCGAGACGTGATAGAGTCTGCCTCCAAGTATGAACATGCTTGACGAATTGAGGCAGGCGGTCTCGGATGAGCGCGCGCTGCGGGAGGTGGAGGAGGGTATTTATTCGCTTCTGCCGGAGGCCGCCGCGCACGGACATCTCTATGATCGAAGGGCGGCTGTCTATGACTTTTTTGTCGGCACGCGTTTGTATAACCGTGTGATGTGGGGCGATTCCCCGCTCCGCTACGCGGCGTTCGCGCGCCGGGCGTTTGCTTCGACGCCTGCGGGCTGCCTCCTTGACGCCCCGTGCGGTTCTCTGCTGTTCAGCGTCGGGGCTTATCTCGCGTCTCGCCGCCCCGTCATCGCGCTCGACCAATCAATCGCCATGCTGCGGCGCGCGCGTGCGCGCCTGCTCGACGCGGCGGGACGCGTTCCCGCGAACGTCGTCTTCGTTCAGGGAGACTTGTCGCGCCTGACGTTTCGCCACGGAAGTTTTCAGACCATCCTCTGCATGAATGTGCTTCACCAATACGACGATGCGGCGACTCTGATTCCGCAACTCAAGAGCCTTCTGACCGGCGAAGGGCATCTCTTTTTAACGAGCATCGTCACCAACGGACGCTTCATCGGAGACGCTTACATGCGGATGCTCCATCGCGCGGGCGAGTTCGTGCGTCCGCGCAGCAGCGTCGAGTTGAAGGAGCTTTTGGAGGGTTCTCTGAACGGGCGAGTCGCATACCGCGTCGAGGGCAACATGGCTTATGCCGCGACAGATGCGATTGAAGATTTGTTCGCTTGAAGAAGTTATCAAGAAGAGACTGAAAAGATCATATCCTTAAAACATCAACTGCTTTCAGATGCCCGCGCGCCCGCTCAATAGTTCCGCCTGCTGATTCGCTTCGAGGATGACTTCGCGCTCGTCGAGCGTCGTCAACTCGCCGTCGAGCACGACGATGCGTCCGTCAATCAAGACCGTCCGCACGTCGCCCGCCTCCGCTCCGTAGACGACCGCCGAGACGATGTCGGGATGCGGCGTCAGGTGCAGGCGTTGCAGATCAATGACGGTGATGTCAGCACGTTTGCCCGTCGTGAGCGAACCGATTTCGGCGTCAAGGCCGAGAGCGCGTGCGCCATCGGCGGTCGCCATGCGGAGCGCGCGGCGCGCGGGCAGCGTCTCCGTCCCGTGCGCGACTTTTTGCAGGAGCGCGGCGGTACGCATCTCCGTGAACATGTCGAGGCGATTGTTGCAGGGCGCGCCGTCCGCGCCGAGCGAGACGGAGATGCCGCGCGCGAGCATTCGCGCGATGGGCGCGATGCCGGAGCCGAGCTTGAGATTGGAGGATGGACAATGCAGGACGTGCGTGCCGGTGCGGGCGAGAATATCGAGTTCGGCGTCGTTGACGTGGACGCAATGCGCGAGTGCGACGTGCGGCGCGGCCAAGCCCACAGACTCCAGATATTCGATGTTGCGCTGCCCCGTCGCGCGTTCGACGAGCGCAATCTCGTCCACGTTCTCCGACGCGTGCGTGTGCACGAGGACGCCCCGCGCGCGCGCTACGGTCGCCACTTCCGCGAGCAGTTCGCGCGTGCAACTGACGGCGAAACGCGGTGCGAAACAGTAGCGGATGCGCCCTCCGTCATGCGCGTGCCATTTCTCCAGAAGGGCGAGCGATTCGCCGACGGAGTCGGCGGTCTTCTCCTGCAAAGCGGCGGGCACTTCGTCGCCCGCGTCCATCATGCACTTGCCGACGGTCGCGCGAAAACCCGTCTCCTCGACGACGCGGAAAACTTCGTCCGTATGATTGACCGTCTCCATCGTCAGCGCGCAGGTCGTCCCGCCCTTCATCAACTCGGCGACGCCGAGACGCGCCGACGCACGTAGAGATGCAGCGTCATGCGCCGCCTCCAGAGGCCACACGCGACGCTTCAACCAGTCAATCAAAGCGAGGTCGTCCGCCGCGCCGCGAAAGAGGGTCTGGCAGAGATGGATGTGCGTCTGCACGAAGCCGGGCAGGACGGCGCAGCCTCCGGCGTCAATCGCGATGTCGGCGGTCGCGCCCGACGCTTCGCCGACGCTCTGGATGCGCCCGTCGCTGCCGACGAGCAGGTCGCCGCGCAGGATTGCGTCCTGCGGGTTCATCGTGATGAGCGTGCCGTTTTTGATGAGGATGGATTGATTCATCGTTTGCGAGAATGGTCGCCGGGCAGACGGTTTCGCAGGGATTATGCGCCCGCGCCGAAGAAAGTGTAAAGCAGCATTCGACGCGACAAACTAAGAGCCGCCGGAAGCGCGGAGATGAGGGGAAGTCCGGCTGCCGACGGCTGAAAGTTTGTGTTGAGTCGAGCTTACTTCTTGTCGGTCGCCGAAGCGGCTTTGCTTTCTTTCGACTCCTTAGGCTCTTTGACTTCTTTCGCTTCCGACACTTCTTCGCCGCCCGCCACCGTAGGGATGCCGAGCGCGACGCGCACTTCATTCTCGATGCGGCGGAGCAGGTTGGCGTCGTCCTTCAAAGCCTGTTTGGAGTTTTCGCGTCCCTGTCCGAGACGTTCGGTCTTGTAGGAGAACCACGCGCCGCTCTTCTCCACGACCTTGTGCACGACGCCGAGGTCGAGCACGTCGCCCTCGCGCGAGATGCCTTCGCCGTACATGATGTCGAACTCGCACTCGCGGAACGGCGGCGCAACCTTGTTCTTCACGATCTTCACGCGCGTGCGATTGCCGACCACGCGGTCGCCGTCCTTGATTGCGCCGATGCGACGGATGTCAACGCGCAGAGACGAGTAGAACTTCAGCGCGCGACCGCCCGTCGTCGTCTCGGGTGAGCCGAACATGACGCCGATTTTTTCGCGTATCTGGTTGATGAAGATCAGGCACGTGTTGCTCGACGAGACGATGGCCGTCAGTTTCCGCAAAGCCTGCGACATCAGTCGGGCCTGAAGACCCGGCAGGCTGTCGCCCATCTCGCCGTCGAGTTCGGCGCGCGGCACGAGCGCCGCCACCGAGTCAATGACGATCACGTCAACGCCGTTCGAGCGCACCAGCGCCTCGCAAATCTCCAACGCCTGCTCGCCCGAATCCGGCTGCGAAATCAGCAACTCGTCAATGTTGACGCCGAGCTTGCCCGCATACTCGGCATCCATCGCGTGTTCGGCGTCAATGTATGCGGCGACGCCCCCGGCCTTCTGCGCTTCGGACACGATGTGGAGCGCGAGCGTCGTTTTGCCCGAACTCTCCGGCCCGAAAATCTCGATGACGCGCCCGCGCGGCACGCCGCCGACGCCCATCGCCGCATCCAGACTCAAAGAAGTGGTCGAAATCGCCGGAATCTCCGAGACCTCGCGGTCGCCGAGCTTCATGATTGACCCTTTGCCAAATTTTTTCTCGATATTGAGGAGCGCCGCTTCCACCGCTTTGCCGCGATCCGCGCCGCCTTTGCTGTCTGCCATTGTTCCTATCACTCTTTCTCGTCCCCTTCTCTCAAAGTTGTGTCCAAAATGCCTTCCTCAAGACGGGATGCATTCTAGCACAAACGACGCGAGAATGGAACAGCGTTTCATAGATGCAACAAACTTTTTTTTCAACTCAAACCCGTAATCGGGTCGAGACGCCACACGTACGCGAAACAAGGGACGGATAAAACTGTCGCCTTCGACCTCTTAACTTTTGCCTTTTACCCTTTTACTTTTGCCCTTTTACCGTCTCCGCGCTGTTCACACGAACTCAAGGAGACGCCGCCCCGTGCGCGTCTCGAACTGCTCGGCGAGCGACGGGATGCCTGCGGCCCGCTCGTCGCGCGAGATGCGCTCGATGCGCCAGAGCGGGAAGAACAGGTCGCTCAAGCCGATGAAGGGCTCGCCCGACGCGACGGCGCGCGTCCAATCGTCGAAGGCGTTCAAATCGAGGCCGCGCAAATATACGCCAGCCGCGCTGATTTCGTCCAACACGCCCCAGCATTTTTCGCGCGGGCTATGCAACACGACCAACACAGGCGCGCCCATGTTGATTCTGCGGGCACGACTCTCAACCGCCTTCGATGCGTCCGACTCTTCTTCGTTCATCGCGTTTTTTTATTCCGGCAAACTTTTTATTCCGGCAAAAGTGCGCGCGCGAACGCGCCCGTGCGTGCCACCAGATCGGGCTCGTCGGCGTGCTTCTCCATCTGTGCGACGATGGCCGAACCGACGACCGCCGCGTCGGCGTAACGCCAGACCTCCGCCACCTGTTCCCGCGTCGAGATGCCGAACCCGACGGCGACCGGAAGACTTGAGACCGCACGCACGCGCCCGACGAGTTGCGCGGCCTCCGTGCTCGACGCATCGCGCGCGCCCGTCACGCCCGCGCGCGAGACGGCGTAGATAAAACCGCTGGCACGCGCCGCCACCATCTTGAGACGCGCGTCGGTCGTCGTCGGCGCGACTAAAAAGATTTGGTTCAATTCATGGTTCTTAAGTGACGCTGTAAACCCGGCGGACTCTTCCGGCGAGAGGTCTGTGACGAGCACGCCGTCTACACCTGCGCTCGCGGCTTCCGCGCCGAGTCGCTCGACGCCAAACTGCATCAAAGGATTGTAATAACTGAACAGCACGACGGGCACATTCGTCAGGCCGCGCGCGTCGGCGACGACCGAGAGGACATCCGCGACGCCGACGCGATTTTTCAGCGCGCGTTCGGACGCGCGTTGAATCGTCGGCCCGTCGGCGACCGGGTCGCTGAACGGCACGCCGAGTTCGACGATGCTTGCACCCGCGCGCGCGAGTTCGGGAATCAGCGCGCGTGTCGTCTGAAGATCAGGATCGCCCGCCGTGATGAAGGGGATGAAGCCGCGCCGC
>DATLMV010000193.1:0-14115 GCA_035537095.1 Pyrinomonadaceae bacterium | reverse complement strand
CCACTTCCTGTTCGAGCAGCTTGGCGGTGGCGACGCTGCGCTTCTTGGCTTCGGCTTCGAGGAGGCGCGAATTGACGGTCAGGTTGAGTTCGTTGCGGCGCGCTTCGATCACCTGTTTCTGTAGTTCGCGGACGCGCGCTTCGGTCTCGGCGTTGAGGTCTTTTCTGGTGATCTGCACGCCGTTGACCGTCGCCAGAATCTCCGGCAGAGGCAACTCGCAACCGCACGACTCGGCGACGCCCACGGGCGCTGTAGTGATACTGGCGGGCGGGGTGGACGGAGCGGGCGTCTGCGCGGTTCCGGTTCGCGGGGCGGGCGTCTGTCGCTGTGCGGCGGGCGTCGTGGTGCGCGCCGGAGTCGCATTGCCGCGCGTCGTGCGCGTCTGCGCCGTCGCCGGAGCGGACGCGGCGAGCGTCAACAGAAGTATGGATAAAAGCTTTTTCATCAGTTCCTCCGAATCGTTCGTATGTCTCACAAAAGAGATTTCAGTTCGCGGCGACCCAACCGCTCGCGACGACAAACTGTTTCGTCTCGGGATTGACGTTGACGATGTATGCGCCCTGCGCGCCGATGCGGCGGTTCGGCCCGAAGGTGATGCGCGGCGTCAGCCCCGTCTCGTAATCATAGAGCCCTTCGAGGGCCGTGACGAGTTTCTCGCGGCTCAAATCGCGTCCGGCGAGTTTTAAGCCCTCGACGAAAATCTTGGCGGCGGCGAAGGCCGACAGTTGCGACGCCGTGTGCCGCTGCGTGATCTTATATTTCTCCAACAGCGCGCGATACTCCGCGACTCCCGCCGGGGTGATGTCGGTCGGGATGGTCGGGAAGGCGAGGAAAACTTTCTCCTTGAAAGCGAGCGGCACGCTCTCGACGAAGCCGCCGCCCGCCTGCGCGCCGAGCAGCAGAACCGTCGGCGTCCAACCGGCGCGCGCCGCTTCCTGCAAGAAAGCTTTCTCCGTGCCTTCCGTGCCTAAAAGGAAGACCGCGCCCGCGCCCTGCTGCCGGAGCGACGCGACGGTCTTCGCCGCGTCGAACTGCGCGCGCGGGTAGACGCTCTTGGTGATCGTGCTCCAACCCGCCTTCTTCGCCTGCTCCTCGACGGCTGCCGCCGCCTCTGCGTTCAACTCCGCGTCCGAATAGACGAGCGCGACTCCCGTCTTCTTCAACTCCGGTTTGGTCGCCGCGAAGTTGACGAGGGCGCGCGCCTGATCTTTGAATCCGGGGAGCAGGTAGAACGTGTAGCGGTTTTGCAGCGAGCCGGAGAGCGGCGAGAGCGTGGAGGGGCCGACGAGCGGCGTGCCCTCCGCTTGCATCAGCGCGACCGCCTCGCGGTCGGCTCCGGCGGTGATGCCGCCGACGAGCGAGAAGACCTGCTCTTGCGTGAGGAGGCGTTTCAAGTTGGCGGCGGTCGCCGCGCTGTCCGTGCCGGTTTCGGCGACGCGCAGTTCAACCTTGCGACTGTAGATTCCGCCCTTGCTGTTGAGATCGTCGAAGTATGCGACGAGGACATCGCGCATCGCCTGTCCCGCAGCGGCCAGCGCGCCCGCGCCCGGCAGCACCGTCCCGACCTTGATGGTCGTCTCCGTGAGGCCGGGGTCGCGGTCGGTCTCGATGCGTTTGAGATAGGCGATAACGTCGGCGAGTTCGTCGGGCGCGATGCGGTAGCGCGGCATCGCCACGAGCAGAGTGTTGCCCTGCGGGTCAATCCCTGCTGTGACGGCGCGGATAAAAGAGGCTTCGTCGAAGGGGCCGTGCTTGCGCCCGGAGGGGTGCGTGTGCCCGTAGGCTTTGGTGAGATGCTGCCACGTGAGCGCGCCCGCCGTCACGCCGCCCTCGGTCTTGCCCTCGCCCGCGAGGCCGTGGCAACCCGCGCAAGTCAGCGTCGAAGCGGGCACGTCAATCTCGCCCATCATCGCCGTCACGTCCTTGCCCGTCGGGCTCTCGCCGCGCAGGTAGATGGCCTTGCCGCGTCGCTCCTGCGGCGTCAGCGCGCTGACCTGCTTGACGGTCGCCGTCGTCCCCGTTTGTGTCTGCTGCGTTTGGGCCGACGAGTTGACGCGTGCCGCCGCGCACGCCAGCAAAGCGGCGGCGACCGCGACGAGTAGCGCAATCATGCGCCTTTGATTTTTACGCATCAACATTCTTCTGCGGATGAAACGAAGGAGACGAGCTTTTGCAAAAACGAACGAGCCAGCGAGCGCGTCCGGCGCGGGCGATGCTTGCGGCCTTCAATTATCTTTGACGACATCTTCGACCAGCTTGATGAGTTCGGCGGACTGCGCCAGCCCGAAGGCTTTTTTCCAGAGCCCCTTCGGTTCGTTGCCGATGATGATGATGGTCTTATGGTCGTCCTTGCTCTCGACGTACTGGCCGAGTTTGTAGAGCGCCCAGTCAACGTTCTCCTTCTTGCCGGTGAGGAATAGCCAACCCGGTCGCGCGTGAAACTTCTCGGCATACTCTTTGAGACGCGGCGGCGTGTCGGTCGCCGGGTCAACGCTGATGGAGACGAGGAAGACCTCTTTGCCGAGACGCTCACCGAGCGCCTCCTGTATCTTCTCGAAGTTGCGGCTCATCGGCGGGCAGACGCTCGTGCAGGTGGTGAAGAAGGCGTTGACGACGACGACCTTGCCCTTCAGGATGTCGCTGTAGAAACGCACCTTCCGACCGTCCTGCGTCAGCAGTTCGACATCGCTGAACCACTTCGCGGCGGCGCTCGGCTCGGCGACCGGCGCAGGCATCTTATGGCCCGCGTGCGGGTCGGCGGGTTGCGCGGCGGGAGCCTTGACGGCGGGCGTCGCAGGGGCTTTGGCCGGAGCGTCGGGCTTGGCTTGCGCCGCGACGCCGACGCTCGCCAGCAAACATATCAGGGCGATCAAAACAGTTCTCTTCATCTTTCTTACTCCTGCTCTTTCATTGAAGATTCGGCGTTCGTTCCGGCAATCGCGTCGTTGATGACCTGAATCAACTGCAAGGGCTTCGCCAGCCCGTAGGTGCGCGTGACGACGCCCTTCGCATCGTTGACGACGATGACGGTCGGCGAGTGGTCTTCGCGGCGCGCGACCGTCGCGGCGAAGGCGTTGAGCAGTTGGTCTATCTGCTGCTTGTCGCCGGTGACGAACGTCCAGCCCGCGCCCGCGCGAAACTTCGCGCCCCAAGCCTTGAGACGCTCCGGCGTATCCGTCACGGGGTCAACGCTGATCGAGATAAAACTGACATCCTTGCCGACGCGCTCGCCCAACTCTCTCTGCACGCGCGCGAAGGTTGCGCCGAGCGGCGGGCAGATGGTCGTGCAAGTGGTGAAGATAAAATTTATCGCCACGACTTTATCTTTGACGAGGTCGCGGTAGAAATTGATCTTCTGCCCGTCCTGATTGACGAGTTCGACATCGGGAATTGACGTCTTCGTATTGCCCACGCGATACGAGCGGCCCGTCTCCTTCAATCCGGCGGCGACGGGAGCCGCCGCCGTCGTTGTCGTCGTCGTCACGGCGGTCTCTTCAAAGACCGGACGCAAGTCCATCCCGCACTTCGGGCACTTCCCCGCTCGCGGCGATTTGACGGTCGTCGGATGCATCGGGCACGAATAATAGAGGGGCTTCTTGTCTGCTGCTGCGGCTTTCGCGTGCGCGTGCTGCGGCTGCGCCTGACGCGCGGGAGCTTTACGCTGCGCGAAGGCGTGCGAATGCCCGAGCGCGCAGGCGAACAGCACGAGCAGCGCCGCGCGCGTCGCCGCCGTCAACCTGCAAGCATTGAGCGTTTTCCGTCCCTGCAAAGTTTGATACATCAATGTCTCCTTCGGAGGACGATGGACGATAGACGATGGACGATGGCCGAACAGGTTTTGTCTATCGTTGTTGAGATGGCCGAGCCGTTAAAGATAGTTATCGTCAGCAAAGTATTTGTTCATCGTCCATCGTCCGCCCTACGGTTTCGCGGGAGTGGCGGCGGCTGCCGGTGTTGTTGTCGAGGCGGCTTCCGCCGCTTGAAAGGTGACGTGCGGGAGCTTGCGGAAGGGCACGCCCTGCGATTGGCTCTCGACGAAAATCATATAAACGCCCGCCTCGGGCGGCGTGACGCTGACCTCGTAGATACCCTCGCCGAGCGATTTGGCGAAGTCGCGTTTCTGCCATGTGCCGGGCGCGAGGAAGGTCAGGACGCGCACGTCCTTCAAACCGTCTTTGGGTTTGTTGGTCATCGCGTCAAAGAGCTTGAAGCGAATCTTGAAGTTTTCGCCCGCGCGCATCTTCTGGTCTTTCATCATGTACTCGATGCGGAGCGCGACCTGTCGCTCCTTCTGGAGCGTCGGGTTGACATCCGCCGCCGCCTCGAAGCAATGAACGACGCGCGGCGAATCGGAGAGAAACGCGATGTCGTAGATGCCGCTGCGCGGCACTTTGATGGTCGTCGTGTAGAGGCCCGGCACGGTCTCGCGCAGCGAGCGGTCAACGATCATCACGGAACGCGGCTCGCGCTTGTAGTTCTGAAAGTTGCCCATCGGCGCGGCCATGCCTTCGGTGTAATAGTAGATAACCTTATCGGCGGGATTGGCGACGAGGACGGAATTGCCTTCGGGCGCGGGGTAGATGATATCGGCGAAGCTCTTGGTCTGCGCGGTTTCGGGGGCCAACTGCCCGCCCGGAAAATGGGTCACGTCGAGTTGTTTGCCGACGGTGCTCAGGCGAATCATGTGGACTTCTTCCGTGCCCGCCGAGCGCACGTAGGCGAAGGCTTTGGTGAACGTCACCTGATCGGGCGACTTGCCGAGCGTGACGGTGTGGAGCAATTTGTTGATCGAGGCGTCGAAGATGTAGACGTTGTCGGCTTGCGGGTTGACGACGAAACCGTAGCGACCGTCGGGGACGAAACGCACGGCGCGCGCGCCCGGTTTGGTCTGCATCCGCGTGAGCGTTTGATGGCTGCGGCTGTCAATGACCGTGACGGAGCCGTCCGTCGTGCTCGACACGTAGATCGCTTTGCTGAGCGGCGAGAAGGCGACGGACGAAGGTCGCGCTCCGGTCTTGATGTCCTTGAGCTTGACGAGCGTCTGCACGTCTATCACGGAGAGCGTGGCGTCGTGCTCGTTGGTGACGAAGGCGTAGCGGTTGTCGGGACTGAAGGCGATCTCGTGATGGCCCGCGCCGGTCGGAATCTCTTTGACGGAGCGGAGGTCGGTCGTGTCTATGACGGTCACGCCGGAGGGCTCCGCGCCGGTCACGCCGTCGTTGCCGACCCAGAGATACTTTTCGTCGGGCTGCAAGGCGATGCGCGTCGGCTTGTTGCCGGTCGTGAGGCTGGTCATGACCTTCCACGTGTCGGTATTGACGACGGCCACCTCGTTGACGAAGGGCAGGCTGACGAAAAGTTTCTTGCGGTTGCCATTCAAGGCCCAATCTTCGCCGGGGCTGCGGAGCATAACGAGCGTGAGCAGCTTGCTGCCGCCGAAACCGAGCAGCGGGTCAATGACGGAGATGTTCGCTTCCTTGTTGAGCGCGAGCAGAAAGTAGGAGTTCAAATCAACGTCGGGGCGCGTGCGGAGGCTCCCCTGCAAGTAAGACTGCACTTTCTCTTTGCAGTCCTTCTCGGTGGGTGCGCCCGTGGCCTGACGCAGGGACATCCACGCCGACAGGTTGAGGCCCGTGACGGGCGTCTTCGTCGTCGTGTCGGAGACGCGGAAGGTGATGGTGGCGTCTTCGCCCTCCATGATTTCGGGCGCGCTGCCCTTGTCGCCCGTCGTCCCGATGGGCGACATCTGAAACTCGATGGACGTGCCCTCGCGCACAATCTGTTGTGGGCCGCGCGCAACGGGCCGCGCCGTCCCGGTCTTCGCGGTCGCGGGTTGCGGGGCGACGGCGGGCTGAGTTTGCGCTGTCGTCGGCGTCGTCGCGGTCTTGCTCTTGGCGTCGCCGCCGATGTTCTGCGCGCGGGCGGGAACTATCGTGAGCGAGAGGAGAAGGAACGAGAGGAGCGCGGAGGTCAGTTGCATAAACGACTGTCTGACGGCGGATTGTGCGAAAGAGTTTTGAGGATTCATCTTCTGTTTCATCCCTGCGAGCGGAACTGTTTTTGATGCCTGAGAGATAGCTTTAACTGCCTGACGAAACCGAGAAAACCGTCTCCTTTGAGATGCGCGACGGCGTGCGTTCGAGAAGTTGGAAAAGTGCGGAAACCACGGCCCGCGCCGCTCCCGGTCATCACGCTCTGAAAGAGCGCGCCGGAGCGACTGCCGCACGGCTTTCTGCGTATCCGATTTACTCAAGCAATCAACATGCCTCGCGGCCCGCTCTATGGAATAAAGCACTCAATTCTTGAGCAAACGGGCTGTTTGGCTTGAGGAGACGATACGAAAGTATGTTTCATAGTGTAACACGAAACGGGCCTCACACCTGAGTCTGTATCACACGAGGGGAGGCGTCCGAAATTTGACCTCGAAACGGCGCGCACGCGTCCCCGCCAAAAGGAAAAGGGTGCAGCCTGATTTTCGTCAGGCTGCACCCGGTCAAGGTTTAACTGCTAGAGGCTCTACTGCTGTACCTGCTCCGCCGTGCAGAGCATGCCCGGCGAGCAAGGGTTGCTGGGCGGCGGGGCCGTGCCGAACTGGTTGACGCGGAAGATGCCCCAGATGCCTCCGCTGAACTGCGAGGAGGAGAAGGTGCGGAACAGGTAGTCGCCCGGAACTCCGAACGCGCCGCCCGCTCCGTGCTTGAGCAGGAAGTCGAAGTGAGTGCCCGGCCCGATGCCGTACTGCGCGCCCTTCCACTCGGAGAGCGGGTTCGACCCGATGTTCTTCGACGAGCCGGTGTAAGGCTCCTCTTCCCAGATGTGGCCGTGAAGAGTGAAGACGTTGTTGCGCGCGTGGCCGCTCGGATGCAGCAGGCGGATGCGGACATCCTGTCCTGCCACCGCCGTGAAGACCGGCGTGACGGGGTCGCCGCCGACCTGCGAGTTGGACAACACGTTGGTGAAGTCGTAGTCGCGGGTCGAAGGGGCGGTCGGGTCGTTGGGGTCGTCGCCGCGACTGAGGTGCGTATCGGGCGCGAAGCCCATGCGCTTCCAGAGCGGCTCGGTGCGATAGTTGACGGCCTTCTGCGCGGAGTCCTCGGCGTCCTCCTGCTCGGCCAGATTCGGGACGGCGATGCCGTTGACGGTCGTGGTCGTCGCGCCGAAGCCGTCGTAGCGCAGGTTGATGTCGTTCTGGAACAGCACGACAAACTCACGGAAGCTCGTGCCGTCGGCCTTCGTGACCGTCGCCTGAGCGCGCGCATTGGCGTCTTCCGTCCACTTCGACGAGTTCGGCTCGATGATGAGCGCGCCGATGGCTCCCTTGTTCGAGTGCTTGATCGGGTCGGACGACGTGAGATTGATCGCGCCGAACTCGATGGCCGTGAATGCGCCCGTGTTGGTCGCCGTCGTCGTGACATCGCCCGCGTACCATTGATAGGTGGTGCTCAGGCCGGGCTTGGCCGTCTGAATGGGGTTGAAGCCGACGTTGACGCCATTGCTGCGCGTCACATCGTAGAAGACGTTCTGCGCGTGCAGGCCGACCTGATTTGAAGGCTTGACCTGATTGGCGTTGAAGTTCTTGACGATCATCGGCAGCGTGTTGAAGCCGTTCAGGTCGGCTGGCGTCGTGGGCAGCTTGTTGGTCAGCTTGACCTCGATGCAGTCGCCCGCGCGGGCACGCATGATGAGCGGTTCCACCGGCACGCCCGCCTTGAGTTTGCCGGTCGTGGCATCAAGGTCGGAGGTGCGGAAGAACATGATGGCGGTCGGGTCGTGGAGCTTGCCGCCGTTGTCGGTGCGCGGGTTGTAGACGAGCGTTCCACCCGGCAGGGCGAGTTTCGCCGTGGACGCCGTGATGTCGAAGTTCTGCACGGGGGCAGTTCTCGGACAGACGCCGTTGAAGTCGGCGATGTTGGTGATACCCGCGCCGCCCGTCGTGTTGTTCGGCAACTTGACGAGGTCTTGCTGCGTCGCGCGGTAGGCACGCATGATGCCCCACAGACCGTTCCATTGATCGTCAACCGAGACGCCGGGCTGATAGAGATAGTCGGCGGTGTTGCCCTGAAAATTCTTGGGCAGTTTCGGCACGACGAACTCGTAGTGCTCGCTGATACCCATCATCTGGTTGTTGCGATAGCCGGAGTTCGGGTCGGAAGGTTCAAACTTCCACTTGATGCCGTGGACACCGAAGTTGTGTCCCTCTTCGTGCGCGCCGACGAGGATGCGGATCTGCACCAGATCGTCTTCGTATGCACGCAGGAGCGGCGTGTAGGGGTCGCCGGGGCGCACGTCGCCGGTGAGCGCGGGATAGAAGGTGGGTTGCGAGTTGAAGGCCGCGTCGGCGCGCGTGACGTTCGAGCGATACACGTCGGAAAGGTCTCCGGCTTCGCCCGCCGCCTGCGTGTTGGTCGCGGGATTACGGACGCGCAATGCCACGGGTTCGTTGCGATAGTTGACGCTCATCGTCCCGGGATCCATCGAGGAGACGGCTTCGGGACACGGGAGCGGGACGCCGCCGGGGCATTGCGTCGCGGGCTGAACGATGTAGGGCAACCCCACTTCGTTCTTCGCGGGCGGATTGATGGGCGTGCCCTCGGCGGTGTAAGCGAGTTGGAAGTCGGCGAACTCCAGCAAGAATTCGCGGTAGCTGTTGGCCGTGTTCGACGTGACGATGTCGGCACGCCAACTGGTCGGGCCGCCGTCGGCGCGCGCCACGACGCCCGCGCCGCCGAAGTAAACTCCGGTTTCGGGGTTGCGCCATTTGGAACCCGCAGGCTCGACGACGAGACCGGCGTAGAGGCCTGTCTGCTGGTGCGTCGAGGGGCCGAAGTGGTCGTGCGTGAAGACGGTGCGCAGCGTGCGGTCAGCACCCGCGTTATTGAGAACCTTGTCCACGAACCAACGCTGGACGGTGGTCTGCGCGCCGAGCGTACCGAAGAACGGGTGCGCTTTGGCGACCGGACAGGTGAACGTGCCGTCGCGCGTGTCGCCGGAATCAATGCCCGTGCAGCCGTTGTACTTGCGAATCGCGTGGATGCGCTCGATGACTTCTTCGGGCGAGAAGGTTCCGTCCTCGTAGTTCCAGCCGTTGCCCGCGCCGTCGGAGGCGAGCACGTCGAATTTCACGAGATGGATGTGCTGGCCCATGATGTCGGTCGGCGTGCGGACTTGGAACGCATCCTGCTCGTAAACACGCGGGACGAGGTTGGTGTGATGGAAGGTGATGCAGTCGTTCGAGTTGGCGCGGAAGAAGAGCGGCTCGGGCGGACGCGTGCCGTTTCTCGTGGCCGCCACGTCTTCCCACAGCACGGAGATGCGCGACTGCGGGGTATGCCAGCCCGCCTTATTGAGTTTGATGTCGAGTTGGATGTTCGCGCCCTTGTAGGTGCGCGCCGCGCCGAGAGCCAGACCTTCGTCGTTGACGCAGGGGTCGGCGAAAGGCGCGCCCTTGACGGCGGGCCGACCGTTGGTCACGAAGTTGGCGACCGCGCCGTCCCACAGAGTGGTCGAGCCATCGGGCGTGTAGCTGGCGTGATTGCGAATCGCGTGGAAGTTCATCGCCGCGACTTCGACCGGCGCACCCGTTTCGGGGATGGCGAGGGCTTTGGCGGTGATGAGTTCTTTGTCGAAGTTGAGACGGTCGTGATGTTCGACGAACGTGCCGCCGGTGATGATGTGGCGCGGCAGGCCGCCGTCGTCAATCACGTCGAGCGGCGGAGTCGGCGGACGGTGTCCGGCCTGACCGGGGACGAAGAACGGGAAACCGGGGTTGCCCGTGCCCGCAATCTGCACCTGACCGTTGACGATGGAGACGGTCGCCTGCGGCATCGGAGCCATGGCGATGGTCGGGATAGGAACGATGGCCGGAATCGGCGAACCGGCGGCAATCTCGCCGTCGGGTTGCGCGCGCGAACCGGCAGCCGGACGACCGACGCTGTCGAGCTTCGTGCCCGTCTCGAACACGTCGTGGACGCGCCAGAGTTCCCACATGCCCTGCGCGAAGTGGGGATAGAAGTGGCAGTGGAAGATGGAGTCGCCCGGCGTGTTGTTGCGGTTGCCCGAACCGCCGTGCGCGATTTCAGTAGTGAACGCATAGCCCGGCCCGAGGGCTTGGCTATCCAGATACGACGAGTTGTCGCTGTCGGGCGTGTGCAGCCATTGATGCGCGTGCAAGTGGTGAACGTGGTGCTCCTTCGGCCCCGCGTGGACGACGCGCATCTTGACGTGGTCGTTCAAGTAGCTGTGATGAACGTTCGAGGGGTCTTCGGGAAAGAGAACTTTGGTCGCCTTGAGGCCGGTGCGCAGCGCGCCGGTCGTGGCGTCTTTGGCGTTGGCCGGAACGTCTACGAGTTGCGCCGGGTCGCCGATGGCCCAAGAGGACAGGAAGAACTCCTCGTAGAGACATTCGGTGCAGTTCGCCATCGGACCGACGCCGAGACGATTGGCTAAGATTTCCGCGCCGACGCCCGCCGTGCCGTAGTTGATGGCGAAGGCGTCGCGGACGCTGTGCAGCGTGTGCGACAGGACGGGGTCTTCAAACACGTCGAAAGCCTGCACGGCTTTGATTTCGTCGTGATAGACGACGGTGAATTCGCGGAAGGGCTGATCGCGGTCGGGCTCGGTCGCGTTGGCGCGATAGGTTCCCGCCGGGAAGCGGCCACGGTTGGGGCCGGTGATGATGGCGTTCAAATCCGAATGAATGATGTTGTTGTTGGCGTCGAGAATCTTGAGGATCGGCGTGCCTGCGACGCGGCCCGCGCCCGACGGATAGACGGCATCATAGTTGATGATGGGTTGACCGCCCGCCGTCTTCATGGCGACTCCGGCGGCGTCCTTGGTCGTGGCGAAGCCCATGTCCTTTTCCGTCAACTGGCTGCGATACCACTCCGAGCCGCGCGGCTCGACGTTGACCGAACCGAAAAGACCCATCGGCAGCGAACCGCCGTCGCCTTCGCCGCCCGTGGTCGCCGCGCTGCTGTAGAGCAGGTGGTTGCCTTCGCGCTCGGCGTAGTAGGTGTAGGTCGCACGACCGCCGGGGGCGACGAGGCTGCTCGTGTTCTGCCCGACGTTCGAGCCGTCGTCCGAGATACCGTTGACGAGTTGCAGGCCCATGATGTGCACGCCTGCGGTGCGCGTGGCCGGTTGGTTGTCGTCTTCGGGGGTCGAGTTGAGAAGATTTTGAAAGAGGATTTGCAAACAATCGCCGACGTTCATACGCAAGGTGAGCGGGCGCGGGCGTTTGTAGGCTCTGAATTTGACGTTGCCCGCGATCAATCCGCCGACCGTCGTATCGGCGGCCTGCACGTCGCGGCGGAGGGAAAAGACCATCCCCGCCGGATTCAACGCGCCCAATCTGTTATAGGTGATGACCTGATCGAAGGCCACCACATCGGCCTTGATGGTGCGTTCGCAGACCGGCCCCGCGACAATCGGGTCGGGTTCCGGCGCTGGCTCCGGCGCGGGCGCGGGAGTGATTGTGTCCTCCGGCGCGGGTGCGGGAGTGATTGTCGTCTCCTCTGCGGTAGTTGTTTCCTCCGGCGTCGGCGTGATGGCCGTCCGCGTCTGCGCCGACGTGTTGACGGCCAGCGCAAAGAGCGCCAGCAGCAACACGGCGCAGAGCGTGGCGGGGACACGACCGCGTCGAATAAGATGTTCGATACTCATGTTGATCCTTTCCGAAATGATTGCTTGAGGGACAGAGGGCGCGTGCAGCGAGCATGAGTCGGACGCCGCCCCCGGTATATTCAACAGGCGGGCGCGCATCTCGAAGCCGCGCCGACCGCATAATTCAGACCAGTTTGCCGACACCGCACGGGCGCGCTCTCCGCTTGCGACATGAGAATGACGCCGGAAGGGAGGTGCGACAGCGAGCGTGCGCGGGTGTTGTTCGTGCTGCAAAATTTTTCGACCTGCTAATTGAAGCGTTTGACCACTTGCGCCGCACGATGCCCTGCCCGTGACAGATGTCAACGCACTCGTCGCATAAAGAAGTGGATATTATTAGAGGTTCGTCGGGCGCGTGCGCCGCGCCCGACGAAATCGCATGGCCTGTTGGCACAACCCCTCAATGCAACCGCCGTGCCCGTCCCCGATTCGACCGGAAAACACGCGTCCGCCCCGGAAAACACGCGCCCGCCGCGCACGCGCGCCGCGACCGTGTTTCACGATGAATCACGCCGCCCGCCGTTTGTCTCAGCGTGCATCATGGGCGCGCGGGGCTATCGAGATGCGCGGATAGCGTTTGCTAAAGTCAGTTTTGACAGGGCGCGCAGGGCGTCCGGAGCGTCATCCGGCGCAGGCGGGATGTGCACAAAAACGTAGGGCCGCAAGGACAAGTCCTGACGGCCCTGAGAAGCTGTTTGTGAAATGGAAAAGTTGTCCCGTCAGGGACTTTTTAAACAGCTTACCTGTATTCTTCCGGTCAATTGAAACTCGATATTTTGAAGGGCGGCGATTGCGCCGGTTGCCCTTGAGGCGAGCGTGTCAGGCGAGCGTGTCGTTTATCAGTTGAAGGATTTCGGAGGGTCGGAAGGGTTTGGGGAGGGTGGCGGTTGCGCCGCAGCGGCGGGCCTCGGCGAAGATTTCCGAAGTGCCGTGCGAACTGATGAGGACGACCGGCGTCGCGGGCCGTTCGCGGCAGACGGCGTCGAGCACGTCGAGGCCGGTCATGTCGGGCAGGCGCAGGTCTGTGATAACTAAATCGAAGTCGCGCTCGCGCGCCAGACGGATTCCTTGCGCGCCCGTCGGCGCGACGGCGACGCTGTAGCCGCCGTCTTCCAGAATCAGACGCAGCGCATCGAGCACGCTCGGCTCGTCGTCTATGATTAAAACCCGCCTCGTCTCAGACACGTTTTTCAGTTTCCTTCTCAGAGTGTACGCGAGCATCCGTCGTCCCGCGCGTCGCCGGTCGTGTTCCGGCGGCGGCGCGTTCGATTTCTATGTCTCAAGGTCGCCCGCGTCCGGTGCGGCTGCGCGCAGAATTTCGGCGAGCGTCGCTTGCAGGAGATTGATGTCCACGGGTTTGGTCAGGTAGGCGCAACACCCGGCGGAGAGCGCGTCGGCGCGCAGTTGCGGCGCGGCGTGTGCGGAACAGGCGACTATCGGCACGTCTTGCAGTCCGGCCTGACGGCGTATCCGCAGGATGGCGGCGAAACCGTCGAGCATCGGCATGCTCAAGTCCATCAGAATCACGTCCGGCAACTCGCGCCGCGCCACCTCGATGGCCTCCTGACCGTTCGACGCTTCCACGACCGCGTAACCGAACGACTCGACCGCACGCTTCGTCAGCGAGCGAAGGTCTTCATAGTCGTCCACCACCAAAACGGTCGCATGCCCATCCTTGTTCTTGGTCATCATCCCCGACATCTCCTGCCGCCTGCGCTGCGGGCAGTCTCAGGCTTTCACCATAGCAGCCTTCGATTGGATGCGGCGTGTGCAAACCGGGTTTACGACCGTCTGCGTGATCCAAGTTCATGCAGCTACAGCGTTAAAAACTCGTGCGATAAAGACAACTATCGCCAGAGCTTTCCGATGTCGGGGTAGGTCTCGATTGAGCGCGCCGGTTGTGCAAGGCGGACTCTAAAGCGCGGCCTCCGGTGAGGCGAAAAGCGAATCGTCAAACTTGAGGCAGACAAGATTGAACTCCCCGGCAAGGCTTCTCTGAGAACCGCCGGTTTACGCTTCACCGCACGCGCCCGTGCGCCCTCATAGCAGAGCAATCGCCGTGCCCGCACGCCGACACGACAACCAAAACAACCGCACACGCTCTTTATGCCACTATTATCCCCGCCCGCCCGCCGTCCCGCTTGTTTCAATATGAATCAACCGTCCCCAACTATGAATCAGAGCAAAACAGACAAGACAAAAGATTAAAAGGGGAAAAGGTTAAATGGGGAAAGGTTAAAGGGAAAGGCAAACACATTGGCGAGCGTCTTCCTTTCTTTTCCTCTTTACCTTTACCCTTTTCCCATTTCCCCCTTTACCCTTTCGTTTTAGATAACCTTTCGTTTTAGCTTGTCGAGGCTTCGCGCGCGTCTTCGTCTTCGGGGCCGATGTTGTTGTCGCGGATGCCGAACTTCTTGAGTTTGCGGTAGAGCGTGGGGCGATGATAGTCGAGAA
>DATLMV010000192.1:0-3144 GCA_035537095.1 Pyrinomonadaceae bacterium | reverse complement strand
ATAACGCACGAAAAACGATGTCATCAATCCGCGTTCTCATCGTTGACGATCAGGCGCTCTTTCGCGAGGGCTTGCGGACGCTCCTGTCCGTGCATGCGGGCCTCGAAGTGGTCGGCGAGGCGGCAAACGGGGAGGAGGCTGTGCGGCAGGCGGGCGCGCTCCGGCCTTCGGTCGTGCTGATGGACTTGCGGATGCCCGTGCTCGACGGCGTGGCGGCGACGCGACGGCTGCGCGCCGAATATCCCGTTTGCCGCGTGATTGCGCTGACGACTTTCGACGACGACGAGAACGTCTTCGAGTGCCTGCGCGCGGGCGCGGTCGGTTATCTCTTGAAGGATGCGCCGTCGGAGAAACTGGTCGAGGCCATCCGTGCGGCGGCGCGCGGCGAGTCGTTTCTGCAACCGTCGGTGGCGGCGAAAGTGGTCGCGGAGTTCGCGCGTCTCTCGCCGCAGACGACGCCGCCGCGCATCCCCCTCGTCGAACCGCTCTCCGAACGCGAACACGAAATCCTGCGTCTCATGGCCTCCGGCGCGAGCAACAAAGAGATCGCCGCCGCACTCTTCATCGCCGAAGGCACGGTCAAAAACCACGTCACCAACATCCTCGGCAAACTCTCCGTCCGCGACCGCACACAGGCCGCCCTCAAGGCCAAAGAACTAAAACTCATTTAGTAAATCGTGAATCGTGAATCGTAAATAGAAAGCATAGTTAATGCAGTTGTCTATTCACGATTGATGATTGACGGGTTAAAAGGCAAAAGCGACGAGGATGCTTTCCGCCTCACTTTTGCCTTTTACCTGTTCACTTTTGCCTTTCTCCGGTCATGCTCGAAAACGTGACTTCAAAGGTGACTGATGGCACATCACGTCTGAGCGGGAAGTGTTTATAAATCATCCCGGCGTGGAAGAACGCTTCGAGTTTAACTTTTGCTTTGAAACGCATGACGGGAAGAGAGGGTTCGAGATGAACATGAGAAGTTTTACGTATGGCTTCGGGAGCGCGCTGCTCTGTCTGGCGTTGGGGTTTATGACGCAGATGGCCTGCGCGCGTGTCGAGTCGGTGCAGGGCGGCGGCAGCAGCGTCGAACAGGAGGTGCGCGCGGTTTTGCGCGAGGCGAGCGAGAACGAGTTGAAGCGCGACCGCGCGGTAGCCGAACGCTTGATGGCCGACGATTTTATCCGCACGGGGCCGAACGGAGAGGTCTGGGACAGGGCGCAAACGCTGGCGAACTTTCCGCAGGCCGAAGTGTCGCCGCTCAAATCGGTCGAGTTCAAAGACGAGCGGATACGCTTCTACGGCGACACGGCGGTCGTCACGGGTTTAGGGATAGCCAGAGGCCAGAGCAAAGAGGGCGCGGGCTTCGTCGTGCACAATCGCTGCACTTTCGTCCTCGTCAAACGCGAGGGACGCTGGCAGGTCGTAGCCATTCAACAGACGCGCGCGCCGGTGTAAAGAACGACCGGGCAGACGACGATCAACCGGCGCTTCAAGTGATGTTCACCGCCGGGCTTTTTGACGAAATGGAAACCGCCCCTTGTGTGCTACACTTTTCGGCATGCCGAAGGGACGCATCCTCATCGTTGACGACGAATCCAGCGCAGCCGAAAGTCTCCGCGAACTCCTCGCGGGGCTCGGATATGAAACGGCAGCCGCGCCCGACGGCATCGCGGGTCTGAGGCGCGTCGAAGAGTTTCGCCCGTCGGTCGTCATCACGGATGTTCTGATGCCGCGTCTCGACGGTTTCGGGTTGCTCCGCGAGTTGCGCGAGCAGTATCCGGAAGTCGCCGTCATCCTGTTGACGGGTCGCGGCTCGGTCGAGATGGCCGTGCGCGCGATTCAAGAGGAGGGCGCGTATCACTACTTCGAGAAGCCGATTGACTTCTCGAAGCTGAGCATCGTCGTCGAGCGCGCGATGGAGTACGGCGAGGCGAAGCGCGAGAACAACGCGCTTCGCCGGGAGTTGAGAGACAAGGGCGTGTTCGGCGAGTTGGTCGGCAACTCCGAACCGATGCGACAGATTTATTCGTTGATTGAACAGGTCGCGCCGTCGTCGGCCTCCGTCCTCTTGACGGGCGAGAGCGGCACGGGTAAAGAACTGGTCGCGCGCACGATTCACAATCTCAGCCCGCGACGCAAAGCCCCTTTCGTTCCGATCAACTGCTCGGCGATTCCCGAAACTCTGATGGAGTCGGAACTGTTCGGGCACGAGAAGGGCGCGTTCACGGGCGCGGCTTCGCGCAGGCAGGGCTGCTTCGAGTTGGCGCATTCCGGCACGCTTCTCTTGGACGAGATTGCCGAGATGCCGCTCCTGCTGCAAGCCAAACTGCTGCGCGTGCTCGAAGAACGCGCGGTGCGCCGTCTCGGCGGCTCGCAGGAGATAGACATTGACGTGCGCGTGCTCGCCGCCACCAACCGCGACCCGCACGAAGCCGTCCGCGCCGGACTCTTCCGCGAAGATTTGCTCTATCGCCTGAACGTCATCACGATTGAACTGCCGCCGCTGCGTCGTCGCCGCGAAGATTTGCCGCTGCTCGCGCAGCATCTCGTCACCCAACTCGCCGAACGCCACGTCCGCCCCGCGCGATTCCTCAGCACAGCCGCCGTCGAAGCCCTCAAGTCGCACCATTGGCCGGGCAACGTGCGCGAACTGAGAAACGTCATCGAGCGCGCCGTCATCATCTGTTCCGGCGAAGTCATCGAACGACACCATCTCGCGCCCTACCCGCTCGACCAACGCGCGCGCGCCCGCAGCGAAGACACCATCACGATGCCCGTCGGCACGCCCATCGAGGAGGTTGAACGACAGATGATTATGCGCACCCTGCAAAAGACCGACAACAACAAGACGCGCGCCGCCGAACTCCTCCAAATCAGCCTCAAGACCCTGCACAACAAACTCCGCCAGTACCGCGAACGCGGACTCACGCCCGACGGCGACCAGTACGCCAACGATAGCCTGCTCGCCCGCCGCGCCGACGAATCAAGATAAGAGAAAAATAAATCGTGAATCGTAAATCGTAAATAACCCAAGTTGCCAGTTATTGAATGAATGCCTTATCAACTTGATAGGCAAACAAAAACAGACTGATTTTCAAGATAAACCCTTCAAGCGTCGTCGCATGTATCTTCTTGGGGAACATTTTC
>DATLMV010000191.1:0-3192 GCA_035537095.1 Pyrinomonadaceae bacterium | reverse complement strand
TCCTCAGCGGCAACGTTTCGCACGACACGGCGGAGATTCTCAGCCGCATCTGGGTCGTCGGCGTGCTGCCGCTGTTCGTCGGGCTGGCGTTGATTTTCAACGGCGTGGTCGTGAGTAAAAAACTGGTAGAACTCTCGCGGCGCGAACCCCGCAGCACAGAGCCGAACATCAAGGGACGGGACGCGGAACCTCATGCGCTACGCGCCGCCGACACGTCCGAGTTTATTCCCGCCGGATTCAGCGTCACCGAGGGGACGACGCAGCATCTCGGCAGTCCCCTGCCCAAACAACAAGCTCCCGATAACAACTGAACAACATCCCGGTTGCTCACATGCGTCGGCGCGCGTCGGCACGTCGCCCGCGCGCGTGGCCGACGCTCACGGAAGCGTGCGGCGCGCGTCTCCGTTCGTCACGTCGGCGGACGCGAGGTTACAATGTGCTCCGGTTCGCAAAGGAGTCGTCACATGAGAAAGCATCTGCCAATGCTCGCGTTTCTCTTTCTTCTCACGTCCGCGCCCGTGTGTCTGGCGCAGCGGGGCGCGGAGAAGTCGCCGCCGCAACGCAGTCACGAGGAGATCGAGCGCGAGATGTTGGAACGCTTCGAGGCGGCCTACGGCATGAAGCCCGCCGACGTGCTCGCGGGCGGTCGTCCCGTGCCTCTGAAACTCCCGAAAGGCGACGGCGCGTGGGTCATACAGGTCTTCACGAGCGGCGGCCTCGCCGGACGCGGGAAGGGCGACCTGACGGTCAGTTCGCGCGGGGCTCTGACGCTGACGCAGGCGGGCGCGGAGTGTGCGCAGGCGCTCGCGCCGGACAGCTTGCAGACGCTCGCTCAAGCGGTGATGTCGGCGCAGACGAAGAGTTTTGAGGCCGCGCCGTCGGGCGTGTGCCACGATTGTTACATGACCGTCATGCTCTTGCAGCGACGTGAGGCGGGCGGGCGCACGCGCACGTACAGGTTCTCTTGGGACGACGTGACGGCGGCGAAAGTGCCCGCCGACGTGATGCTGATTTACAGAACTGCCGCCGCGCTCGCGTCCGAGCCGCAACAGTAGCCGGGCGCGCGTCGAGACGGCGCGGAAAGGTTTGAGACGAATGTCCGGACGCAGGAAAATCTTTGTCCTCTTGGCGCTCTTGTCTGCGCTCGTCCATGCGTCGGCGCAAGAAGCGGGCGCGCCCCGTTTCGAGGATTACCGGGTTGGCGTTTGGCGCGGGCGCGTCGCGCCGCTCAATCTCCGCACCCACCCGCAGGCGCGCGCCTACCGCACCGTCATCCGCGAACAACTCAAGGCAGAGGGCGTCAACTTCGCGGGCCATTACACGCTCGCCTCGGCGGGCTGCGGCACGGGCTGTTCCATCAGCGCGATCGTTGACGCGCGAACGGGTCGCGCATACTTCCCCGGAGCGTTGTTCGGCTGGACGAGCGAGATGGGCGATTACGACATCCCCGACTCCGAGGAGCAACGCTCTTTCCGCGCCGACAGCCGTCTGCTTCAAGTGGTCGGGCGACCGAACATCGGCCCCGTGGGCAGCGAACGATTCGGGCCGAGCGGAATCTATTACTACGAATGGACGAACAATCGCCTCCGGCTCGTCAAGTTCATCCCCGCCGGTTCGTACCCGCAGAGCGACCCGCCAAACTGATTATCATCGCCGCCGCCGCGCAAGCTGCGACTCATCTATCCGCATCGAGTTTCGACTTCTCCGTCCGCCCTTTCACGCCGACGAAACTCCGCCCGGCCCGTCGTTCAGCGCGCCCCCGTTTCCCCTGCCCCGACCGACACCTGTATAGCAACCCTCTCATCAAGCAGCACGTCTTCTGCTAGAATGCCGCGCGCACGCACAGAGGGGGTTCGTCAGATAGTAGATTTGCACAGACTGAACGATAGAAGGAGAACGAATCCGATGTCCTTTAAAGATCAAGCAGTCGTTGCCTGCATCCTGCTTTTCGTCGTGTTTATGCCGGGCTGCAAGTCGTCCGGCGAAGTCAGTACAACGCCGACGACGGCGAACGCCGACACCGGGACGGCGACCGCGAAGAAGAACACAGCGCCGCCCGCGAAGTCCAACGCCGACGGCACGCTTCCTTCCGGTACGGGCGTCGAAAAAGAGAAGCCCGCACCGGGGACAGGCAACGTGCAGGGCAAAGTTTTTTATAACGAAAAGCCCGCCGCCAATATCGAAGTGAAACTGTGCGAGACATTCAGCCAGTACGTCAGCGGATGCGGCGGCGAAACTTTCATCACCAAGACGGACAGCGCGGGCGAGTATCTGATCAAAAACGTGCCGCCGCGAATCTACGAAGGCTTGACCGTCAAAGTCTTCGACACGAAATACTACGTCTTCGCCACCTCGGGCATCGTGCAAAACGCCAAGTACAAAATCGAAGACGGCAAGACCTTCTTCGCGCCCGACACGCATCTCTTCAAGCAGGATTTGAAACTGCTGAGTCCGAAGGCTGGCTCGAAAACCGCCCCGAGCAACATCGAAGTCAAATGGGACGCATACCCCGACGCGGCCTACTACAAGTTCAGCATCTACGCCGACAGCGCATCCGGAGCCAAGCCCGAATACGACTACATCAACAAGCGCGTGGACGGGCTCTCTTACGCTTTGGATAAACCACTCTCGCCCGGTTCCTACAGATGCACCGTCATGGCTTACAACGGCAAC
This sequence comes from Pyrinomonadaceae bacterium, assembly GCA_035537095.1. Taxonomy (GTDB): domain Bacteria; phylum Acidobacteriota; class Blastocatellia; order Pyrinomonadales; family Pyrinomonadaceae; genus DASWNP01. The sequence continues at coordinate 519 of DATLMV010000191.1, read as the reverse complement.
GACATCAAACTCGCCGAGAGCGCGGGCGACATCACGTTTACCGTAACGGGCGACGCGGCGAAAGACACGGCGAAGTGAGTCGCGCGTTTACTATCCGCTCATTCATTATCGGGAGCGTGCGCGGAGAGTAAGCGCAAGCGCGATTGTCTGTGAGAGTCATTCGGAATCGGCGAGAGCTACGCCGGAATCATCTCCGCGAAAGACCCCTGCGGAGCGGGCTTCGTGTCCCAGAAGACGGGCGCGTGCGGTTTGAGTTGCCGCTCGACGGCGACGGCCACGAAGCCCAACGTGTAGCGCGCGTTGATTTCCAGCAGAGGGTGCAGCCCCGCGCGATGCTCCAAAGCATCCATCCCGACCGGCCCGCTGTAGCCCTCTCCGTGCAGCCGCTCGCACACCGTTTGCGCGACGCGCTCAAGCTCGCGCAAGGTCTGCTTTGCGGGCGGGCGGCCCAGAATGTAGCCCGTGCCCGTGCCCGCGCCGTTGGTCTGCAAGTCGCTGACGCCGAGCATCCGGTATGCT
>DATLMV010000190.1:0-6117 GCA_035537095.1 Pyrinomonadaceae bacterium | reverse complement strand
GGCGGCAAGATGGCCGACATGGATATGTACGCGGCGGTCTTGAAACGCGCGGTCGAGCAGGGGCGGCGAGTCGCGCCGAACGTCCGTCTCTACTTGCAGTTCGGTTCGCAGAAGATCAAGCAGTACGCGCGCGAGCGCGGTTATCTGGAAATCTTCGAGCGCGCGGGCGCGGAGTTGATTGACCCGAGTTGCGGCGCGTGCATCAACGCGGGGCCGGGCGCGTCGGCGTCCGCCGAGACCGTCACCGTCAGCGCGCAGAACCGGAACTTCCCCGGCAGAAGCGGGCCGGGGAAACTCTATCTGGCCTCGCCTTACGTCGTCGCCGCGTCGGCCATCGCGGGTCACATCGTCGAGCCGGAAGAGTTTTTGCGCGAGCGCGAAGAAGAGTTGGTCGGTGTGTGATGAAGTTCTTGGGGACGGCGGCTGACACGAGCGCGAAGATGTTGAAGTACGCGCGCATCGAACGCGAGCGGCGATTCATCCTGCGCGGGCTCCCCGGCGCGCTCGCCTTGAACGACCCGCACACGCAAATCTTCGACAACTACATCACCGGCACGCGCCTCCGCCTGCGTAAAATCCGCATCCCCGAACGGCGCGAGTGGATTTGGAAACTCACGCAGAAGTTTGCGCCCGCGCCGCCCGACTTCTCGCGCACCGTCATCACAAACATCTATCTCTCGCAGTACGAGTACGAAATCCTGTCCGTCTTCGAGGGCAACGAGATACGCAAGAACCGTTACCCTTACAAACACGAAGGGCGCGACTACGCGATTGACGTTTTCCTCGGCGCGCTCCACGGCTTGATACTCGCCGAAACCAGTTTCGACACCGACGAGGAGATGGACGCTTTCACCCCGCCGCCCTTCGCCGCCCGCGAAGTCACCGCCGACGAGATGTTCACCGGCGGCAGCCTCGTCCACCTGACGAGCGACGAGATAAAGAAAAGGATGAGGGCGGAGGGATGAGGGATGAAGTTGAAAGGGGAAAAGGTTAAATGGGGAAATGGCGAAAGGGTAAAAGAGAGCAGGGTTGATTAGCTTTCCCTTTACCCCTTTCCCCTTTTCCCCCTTCTCTTTAACTTCATCCCTCATCCCTCTGCCCTCATCCCTTATAAATATGCCGACAATCTACACAATCGGGCATGGCCGTCATCCGTTGGAGCATTTCGTGTGGCTGTTGCGGGAGCACGCGGTCGCGCTCGTGTGCGACGTGCGGAGCGTGGCGCGTTCGCGCTGGCCGCAGTACAACGGGCGCGTGCTGGCGGAAGAGTTGCGGGAGCGCGGCATCGGTTATGAGTGGCTGCCGGAGTGCGGCGGCAAGGTCGTAGCACCCCCCGACGAACTCGCGCGCGGGCTTGAGCGCATCATGGAACTCGCCTCGGAGATGCGCGTCGCGCTGCTGTGCTCCGAGTCGCAGCCCTTGACGAAGCACACGCCGCAGCCCCGCGCCAACTGTCACCGCGTCGGCCTGCTCTCGACACCCCTCAAAGCGCGCGGCGCACGCATCATCCACATCCTCCCCGACGGCCAGACACTCGAACTCGACGAAACGTCGCTCCCTTCAATCTGGAATGAATAGAGGTTGGATGTCGGATGTCAGATGTTAGATGAAAAGCAAGCTGTCTTTATCTAACATCTGATATCCAACATCTAACCTCTGTTTTTTCAGTTCGCCGGAGCGTATTCGGTCGTCTGCGTGTGTTTGAAGTAGGCGGCGAGGAGGAAGGCGAGGAACATGATGGCGGCGGCTGTCCAGAAGGTGACGCGCAGCGAGTGGTCGTCGAGGTGTTGCGGGGCGACCGCGCTGTAGATGAGCGAGCCGCCGATGATGGGGCCGACGATGCGCGCGAGGCTCGCCGCCGATTGCGTGACGCCGAGGACGCCGCCCTGTCCCGCCTCGCCGACGCTCTTGGAAGCGAGGCTCGTCAGCGAAGGCGTGGCGAGCGAGTTGCCCGTCGAGAAGGCGGCGAGAATCAGCAGCAGCGCGGGGAGTCCGCCTCGCGGCGAAGGCCCGATGAAGGGCAGCACGGCGAGGCTCGACACCAGTATCAACGCGCCCGCCACGACCAGACGCACCTCGCCCCAACGCTTCACCATCCGTCCGATGAGCGCGCCCTGCACGACCGCCGAGAGGATGCCGATGTATGCGAAGAGATAGCCGTTGTGATCGGCGTCGTAGCCGAAGCGGTACATGGTGTAGAGGGCGAAGGTCGTCGTCATGATCGAGAAGGCGACGACGAAGAGAAAATAGACGGCGAGCACGGTCGCCAGCCGACGCTGTTTGAGTTGTTGAAAAAAGTAGCCCCAGCCGCGACGGACGGTGCGCGCCGGATGTCCCGCCGTGATGGTTTCCGGCAGGAGAAAATAGAGCAGGACGGCGTTTGAGAAGGCGAGCGCGCCCGCGAAATAGAAGGGCACGCTGATGCCCCAACGGCTGAGCACGCCGCCGATGGCGGGGCCGAAGATGAAACCCAGACCGAAGGCCGCGCCGAACATCCCCATCCCGCGCGCGCGATTCTCGGGCGTCGTGATGTCGGCGACGTAGGCTTGCGCCGTCGAGATGTTGCCGCCCGTGATGCCGTCGAGCAGGCGACCGGCGAAGAGCATCGTCAAGGTGGTCGCCGCGCCCATAATCAGAAAGCCGACGCCAGTCCCGACGAGACTCAGGAGCAAGACCGGACGCCGCCCGTGCTTGTCGGAGAGACGACCGAGCACGGGCGTAAAAATCAGTTGCATGACGGAGTAGGAGGCGAGCAGGAAACCGAGCGCAAGCGGCGTCGCTTGAAAATTCTCACTCGTGATGTAGTAGGGCAAAACCGGAATGACGATGCCGAATCCGACGAGGTCAATGAAGACCGTGATGAAGATGACCAGCAGCGGAGAACGATTCATAAATCGGTGACAAGTGACGAGTGATGAGTGATGAGTAAGCAGGTAGTGAGAAGTAAGAAGCGGAAGTAAGAAGCGTTGGGCGACGAGTCAGGAAATGTCTTCAACTTCTTGCTCGTCACTCGTCACTTGTCACTCGTCACTTGAGTTCACCTTCTGCGTCCTCCGCGTCGTCCCATCAAGGATTCGTCGAAGGAGGCGCGACCGCCGCCCGCGATGACGAGCGCGAGCGACATCCCCAGAAGCGCGAGCGCGTACTCGATGCCTCTGTTCGAGGCGAAAAACGACCCCCAATGGACGCCGAAGATGGCGACGAGCATGACGACGGCGAGGGAGGCTGCGCCGAGACGCGTCAGCAGACCGAGCAGGACGAGCGCGCCGCCGACGAGTTCGGCGAAGGCCGCCGCGCCCATCCAGAGCCACGCCGGACGCAGGCCCATCGGCGCGCCTCCGGCGGTAAACTTCGAAAGCCCCGCCCCGCCCCAGACGCCGAAAACCTTCTGCGCGCCGTGTGCGATAAAGATCGCGCCGAGCGTCAGTCGCAGCGGCAGCGTCACCCACGTCGGCCACGTCTCAATCAAGCGTCGAAACATACTTGTGCACCGTCCTCCGTCTTGATGATTTCAAACGCTGGCAACAAAATTGACCCCCCAAGCCCGACACCGCCCGAAACTACGAGGCGGGGCACTCCAACTCTCGGACGCGACCCCGACGAAAACCATCAACCTCTCACGCGCTGCTTGTTGACGAATAGAGAAGAACCGGCAACGCCTGTTTTATCACACGCCGGAGGGAAACGAAAAAGGCGAAGGTAGCCGTGCCGCAGGCGAAACCCATGACAGCAGACGCGAGACGCTTGGACTTGAGCCTCCTTTCTACGTCGCATCCGCTCTCCGAAGTTTTCCTTTCCCCTTTTTCCTTTTCCCTTTTGCCCTTCGTCTTTTCCCTTTGCCTTATCCGCGAAGCGCGCGCTAAACTCGACAGCGTAAATCCACACCACGGAAATCCCTACAACTGCTTATGAACGAAGGAGCGGCGCGTTTACTCGACATCAAGCGCATTCATCAGGAGGGGCGCGACATTCGCGCGTTCGACATGTTGCCGTCGGACTCCACGGACGCGACGCACGACATCTCTTTCGTTGCCGGTCAGGTCGCGCTCTTGAAGACGGGCAACGAGCGTCCGTCCTACTTCGCCATCGCCAGCGCGCCGGAGGACGAGGAGTTGGAGTTTCTCATCAAGCGGACGGACGTGGGCGCGGGCCGCTTGATTTACGCGATGCAACCGGGCGACCGTGTGGAGTTGGTCGCCGTCGTCGGTCGGGGCTTCTCGATGGACGAGCACAAGGGGCGCGATCTGGTCTTCGTGGCGATGGGGACGGGCGTTGCGCCGCTTCGTTCCGCGCTCCGGCACGCGCTCGCCCGCGCCGGAGACTTCGGGCAGATCGTCGTCCTCTACGGCGCGCGGACGCCCGAAGATTTCTGTTACCGCGACGAGGTTGAGGATTGGCGTGCGGCGGGAGTTGAACTGCGTCAGGTCATCTCGCGTCCCGACGGCTTCGAGTGGTCGGGCCCGACCGGCTACGTCCAATCCCTGCTCGACACCGTGCTGCCCAATCTCTCCGACCCGGTCGCGCTCATCTGCGGCTCGCGCGAGATGATGGAACAGACGCGCGACCGCCTGCGCGAGATGGGCTTCGCGCCCGAAGCGATTCTCACAAACTATTGAGCAGCATCTCGACCATGCGAAAACAGAGCAGCTAACCAAACCTCAGAAGAAATTTTTACAGGGATGGACAGGATTGACAGGATGAACAGAGGGGAAACTGTTGCGGCTTGTTCTGTCTCTTTATCTTGTCTATCCTGTCTATCCTGTTAATTCTGCTTTGATTGTCTTGGCGATGACCGCGACGTTTGTCGTCCGGTCGAACAGGTGCTCGAAAAAATTCAGACCGCAAACGAACGCCAACAGGAGAGTTTAAAAACAATGCCTCTTGAGATGTGGAGAAAATCTAAACGGAGCCTTCTGTGTCTCGTCTTCTTCGCGACGCTCGCCGTCTTGCCCGCCGGATGTTTGCTGACGACGGTTCGAGCGCAGGATGCGAAAAAACCGATCACGCACGAGTTGATGTGGTTGATGAAGCGGGTCGGTGCGCCCGCGCCGAGTCCGGACGGGCGTTGGGTCGTCTTCAGCGTGACGGAGCCCGCTTACGACGAGAAGGATCAGGTGTCGGACTTGTGGGTCGTGCCCGCCGACGGGAGCGCGAAGCCGCGCCGTTTGACCTCGACGAAGGGCGGCGAGAGCGGCATCGCTTGGAATCCCGACAGCCGCCGGGTCGCCTTCTCCGCCAAGCGCGAGGGCGACGAGGCCAATCAGATTTACGTTATCAACGTCGCGGAGGGCGGCGAGGCCGTGCGCCTGACGAGCGTCTCGACCGGCGCGCGCTCGCCCGTCTGGCGTCCCGACGGCAAGGCTCTCTTGTTTTCCAGCAGCGTCTTCCCGAACGCTCCGGACGACGAGGCGAATAAAAAGATAGCCGCCGAACGCAAGGCGCAGAAGTACAGGGCGCGCGTCTATGAGACGTTCCCCATCAGGCGTTGGGACAAGTGGCTCGAAGACACGCAGACGCATCTCTTCGTGCAAACATTGGAGCCGCAGGGCAAAGCCAAAGACATCCTCGCCGGTACAAATTTAGTGCGCGAGCGCGGCTTCGCCGGACGCTCGACCGATTCGGCGGACGAACTCGACGCCGTGTGGACGCCTGACGGCGCGTCCATCGTCTTCGTCGCCACGACCAAAGGCAACACCGCCGCGTATGCGTCCGTCAACACGCATCTCTACCGGATTCCGGCGACGGGCGGCGAGCCTTTGCAACTGACCAACGGCGAAGACAATTACGCCAGCCCGCGTTTCAGCCCCGACGGCAAACGTCTCTATTGTCTCTTCGAGAAGGAGACGGGCAAGGTCTATAACATTGACCGCATCGCGATGTTCTCGTGGCCCACGCTCAATGAGCCGACCATCGTCACCAACAGCTTCGACCGCTCCGTCGGAGCTTATGCCTTCACGCCCGACAGCAAAAACATCTACCTGCTGGCCGAAGACGCCGGACACGAAAAACTCTACACGGTGGCGGCGACGGGCGGCGACGTGCGTCTCGTCTTCGACATGACCGAGGGCGTCTATACGGGATTGCGAATCCCCGATAAGGCTTCGTCCACGATGTTGT
>DATLMV010000189.1:0-2328 GCA_035537095.1 Pyrinomonadaceae bacterium | reverse complement strand
CCGGTAGAAAAGCATTCAGCTTTTTCGTTCTACGGGCTACTGACTACTGGTTACTGTCTACTGTTTTACTGTTTTATGGCTAACCGTCTGACAGAAGAGACACATTCCGCGAGCGCGTTGACGACCGGGAACGCGACGCCGCCGCCCGCCGACCCGCGCGTCAATCAGTACGAAACTCTCTTCGAGATGACGACGCAACTGCTCGCCGCACACGGACTCGACGAGCGTTTGCTCCTCACGCTAGACACGGTGACGACCGGACTCGGCGCGCCCTGCGCCGCGATTGCTTTGATTGATAAACATGCCGCGTCGTTAAAGATGCGGATGGCGGTCGGGTTCACGGACGACGATGCGGTGAGTCGCATCGACCTGCCGCTCGATTCCAACGCGCCCGCCGTCTCCGTCGTCCACGACGGGCGACCGCTCTGGATTACACACCAGGGCAACGGCGCGGCCAGCGAGTTTCTCAATCAACTCCAATGCCGCTCCGAGATACTGGCGCTTCCCATCTTCGGCGGGCAAATGGCGACGGGTAAAGCGGGTGGAGAGTTTGCGCGCCGACCGCAGGACGAAGACCGCTACTGGATGCCCGAAGCGATGTGTCTCGGCGCAATCTACATGGGCGCGGAACAGCAGTCGATGGAGCCTGACCATTTTCAGATGCTGCTGCGCTTCGCCGACCGCGTCGGCGTCATCATCTCCTCGGCGATTCAGGCCGAACGCCTGACGGCGAGCGTCGATAAGTTGCAGCGCGAACGCCAGTGGGTCGAGTCGATTATGAAATCGGTCGCCGACCCCATCGTCCTCACTAACCTGGACAACGAGATTCTTTTGCAGAACCGTCGCGCCGAAGAACTCTTTAGCGGCTCGAAGAACGCGAGCGAAGGCAAACGGCGCGCGTTGGAGATGAACGACCTCCTGTTCTCCGCTTACCTCTCAAGCGCCGCCGTCTCGTCGGACGAAATCGTCGGACGCGACCTGACGCTCGTTGACCCGCTCGAAGGCTCCGACATCCACTTCGAGGTTATCTCGACGCCCGCCATGAACGCACGCGGCGAGCGCATCGGCCTCGTCTCCATCTTCCGCGACGTGACCGACCTCCGACGCGCCAACGAAGAACTCGCGCGCAACTTCGGCAAACTACAGGAGGCCGAGGCCGAAGCCCGACGCGAACGCGACCGTCTGGATTTGATTATCGAAAACGTCGGCCATCCAATCGCCGTCTGCGATTCGAGCGGAAATTTCATCCTCTTTAACAAACGCGCCGAGCATCTCTTTCAACCGGAAGGAGCGTCTGACCGTCGCGCGGCACGCGCCGTCCGCGCCAACGCCGTCAAGCTCACCTCGTTTATCTCCGCGCTCGCCTCCGACACCGAGACGGGACGGCAAGCCGAAATCGAACTGCTCGACACGAAGACGGGCGAGACCTTGCCGATGGAGATAACGTCCGCCGAAGTGACGGATGCCAAAGGCGAAGTGACGGCGGTCGTCTCCATCCTCCACGACCTTTCGCAGATACGCGAACTCGAACGCCGCCGCGTCGAGCAACAACTTTTCGAGTCGGAAAAACTGGCGGCGGTCGGTCGTCTCGCCGCCTCAATCGCGCATGAGGTCAACAATCCGCTCGAAGCGATTAAGAATTCGCTCTACCTTCTGACGACGGGCAAGAGCATCGAAGCCAACTCGCGTTTCCTCGAAGTGGCGCGCAAGGAGACGGAGCGCGTTTCGCACATCATCCGGCAGATGCTCGGCTTCGCGCGTCGTTCGGGCGAGGTCGAGTGGGTCAACGTCAATCAGGTGATTGAAGAGACGATGGTGCTCGTCGAGAAGAAACTGAAGCAGTCGGGCGTCCGCACCAACCGCACCCTCGACAGTGAAATTCCGCAGGTGCGCGCGCGCGTTGACCAGTTGCGGCAAGTCTTTCTCAATCTCATTCTCAACGCGCAACAGGCCATCGAAGGCGCGGGCGAAATCACCATCTCGACTTCGCATTACGAACAGGCGCTGCAACCCTCCATCTCGATTCAAATCAGCGATTCGGGACGCGGCATCAGCGAGGGCGACGTGTCGCGCATCTTCGAGCCTTTCTTCTCGACCGACCGTGGCACCGGCCACGGCCTCGGCCTGGCGTTCTGCCGCCGCGTGGTGCAGGGCGCGGGCGGCAGCATCCGCGTCAAGTCCGAACCCGCGCAAGGCGCGGTTTTCACCATCGAGCTGCCCGTGCGCGCGCACCCCCACAACCCGACAGGCCATCCATGAGCTTCCCCCTGTTCCACCGCCCGGGCACCATCGTCTTCCTCGACGACGATCCCGACTACCTCGAGATGC
>DATLMV010000188.1:0-9931 GCA_035537095.1 Pyrinomonadaceae bacterium | reverse complement strand
GCGGCCGTCAGGCGCGTCTGAGCGGCGTGGCGCGCACGCTCCTGCATCGCGGCGTCGCGCTCGTCGGCGCGCTCATCTCATTGCCCATCGCGCTCGTGACCGCGATTTTGATCAAGCTTGAATCGCCCGGCCCCGCGCTCTACAAACAGGAACGCGTCGGCAAGAACGGGCGACCGTTCACGAGCATGAAGTTTCGCTCGATGCGGATGGACGCCGAGAAGAACGGCCCCGTCTGGTCGCGCACGGGCGACGACCGCACGACGCGCGTCGGGCGCATCATCCGCAAGATTCGCGTTGACGAGATTCCGCAGTTCTGGAACATCCTGAAGGGCGAGATGAACTTCGTCGGGCCGCGCCCCGAACGCCCGCATTTCGTCAAGCAGTTGGCCGAGGAGATTCCCTTCTACGAACAGCGACACCTGATTCCGCCCGGCCTCACCGGCTGGGCGCAAATCAAATACCCCTACGGCGCATCTATCGCAGACGCGCGGCAGAAGCTACAGTACGACCTCTACTACATCAAAAATCAGAGCCTCGTACTCGACGCCGTCATTCTTTTCGAGACCGTCAAAACCATCCTCTTCGGTCGGGGAACATGAAGCGGACGATGGACGATAGACGATGGACAATGGACAAAACATCTCCGGCTATCGTCTATGGTCTATCGTCCATCGTCTGATTTGGAGGAAGTTATGAAGAAGTATCGAAGGTTCTGTTCAAGCGTCGCACTCGCCGCTCTGCTCGCTTCGTCGTCGTCGCTCAATTTGGCGGCGGCGCACACGGGCGGCGCATCGCTTCCGCAGGACAAGCAGGAGCAAAAGGACGACGCGCCGAAGACGCAGACGCCCGCGCCCGCCAAACGCACCGCCGACCGTCTCGAACCGGACGACACCAACCGTCAGCCCGCCGACGTGCCCGTCGAGACGCAGGCCAACCGCCGCGAGCAGTTGTCGGAGGAAGAGGCCGCCGTCGTGCCCTACTACAACAACTTCATGTCCTCCTACCGGCTCGGCCCCGAAGATGTCATCTCCATCCGCGTCTTCGATCAGGATCGCTATTCGATGGGCAACGTCACCGTCCCGCCCGACGGGCGCATCTCTTACTGGTTCGTCCCCGACGGCCTGATGGTCACGGGCAAGACGACCAAACAGGTCGCCGACGAAATCACAAAGCATCTCGACGAGTATCTGCGCGAGCCGAAGGTCAACGTCAATTTGGAGAAAGCGATGTCGGCGCGCTTCGGCGTCATCGGCGATGTCGCGCAACCGGGCATCCGCATCATGACGCGCCGGATGACCGTCTATGAAGCGTTGCTCGAAGCGGGCGGCGTGCTCCCGACCGGCGACAAGAAGAAGGTCATGGTGCTCCGTCAACAGGCCAGCGGTTCGATGCAACAGATTCACGTTGACATCGCCGCCATCGAAAAAGGCAAGGCTCTCAATAATCAATTTCTCGCGCCCGGCGATCAGGTGGTCGTGCCCGGCAATCGTCTCAAGAAGGTGCAGGCGATTATGAACCTGCTGCCCATCCTCAGCTTCGCGCGCATCTTCACGGGCGGATTCTGAAGATGGCAAAAGTAAAAGGGTAAAAGGCAAAGGGGAAGCGAAGATTGTTTGTCGAGGTAGTGTGCGAGTGAAGGATAGAAGGCACGAACAGGGAAGCGCAGGGAGCGCGCGAGTGCGCGGCGCGATTCGTCGTCGTCGTGCGCGGCGTCTCTTCTTTCCTGTCTTGTTGCTTTTACCTTTTACCTTCTTACTTTTTCCTTCCCACGCTAGTGGGTCTTGGTTGAAACAACATTCAGGGACGATGTCTTGGCTGCGCGCGGTCTATTTTCTCGACGCGCAGAACGGTTGGGCGGTCGGGGGCAGGGGCGCGCTGCTTTCGACCGGCGACGGCGGACGGAGTTGGAAGTTGATGCCGCCGCCGACCGAAGACACCCTGCGCGATGTCTTCTTCTCGGATGCGGAGACGGGCTGGCTCGTCTGCGATAAGAGCATCTACCAACCTGCGCCCACGGGCGAAGCGCGCTCCTATCTTTTGCAGACGAAGGACGGCGGCGCGACTTGGAAGCGCATCGTGCCGACGGGCGCGGAGAATCAGTTGCGCCTGTCGCGCGTCGTCTTCGCGGACGCCGCGCGCGGTTGGGCCTTCGGCGAGATGGGCGCGCTCTTTGCCACGCAGGACGGCGGCGCGACGTGGCTCCGGCAGAGCGTCCCGACCAGACATCTCCTGCTCGGCGGCGCGTTCCACGACGCGCAGCACGGCTGGCTCGTCGGCGCGGGCGCGACTATCCTGCAAACCTCCGACAGCGGCGCGACGTGGCGCAACGGTCTCATCGAAGCCAACTCCGCCGCGCTTCTTCCGTCCGCCGACGCAGCAAACCTCGCGAACGCGAGGACGAGCAGCGTTAAGACCGGCGCGAACGCCGTCGCAGCGCGTCTGAACGCCGTCTCGTTCGTTGATGCGCGTCGCGGTTGGGCGGTCGGTTCGGGCGGCGCAATCTTCCACACGTCGAACGGCGGCCTCGTCTGGCGCGCGCAAACTTCGGGCACGACGACCGACCTCTTCGACGTTAAATTTCTCGACGCACGCGAAGGCTGGGCCGTCGGCACAAACGGCACGCTGCTCCACACGACCGACGGCGGCGCGCTCTGGCTGAGCGAATCGAGCGGCACGACGCACCCGCTCGAACGTCTCTTTTTCACGGGGCGCACGCGCGGTTGGGCCGTCGGCTTCGGCGGCACGATTCTCTCTTACGCGCCCTCGCCCGCTCCCGCGCCGCGACTCAAAGCGTCGTCGAATTGAGAGCAGTTAACAAAACTCGGGAAGCAATCAACAGGGATGGACAGGATAGACAGGATAAAAGAGACAAGGGAAAAGGGGAAAGGTTAAATGGGAAAAGGGGAAGCTACACCGCGAAAGTTAAAAGGACGCACGGGCCGGAGTCAACTGCTTGTCTTGTTTTCTCCCCTTCCCCTTTTACCCCTTTTAACCTTTATTCTTATCCGGTCTATCCTGTCCATCCCTGTTAATTTTCCGCTTTGATGCTCTCGACAGTTTGAATCTGGTTCTCGCGGTTTCAGAAGTCGAAATTTAAAACTCGAATCCCGTAACGTGTTGCTGTCGTCAGACGGACGGATTGCTCGCAGTCGTCGCCGGATGATGCCAGAAGACGGAGGAATAACAATGCTTGACGACACAACTCTCCCGCGTCTCTCTCAAATCCGCACGCCGCGCCGCACGCACTCCCTCGCGCTCCTGCTCGCCGTCGCGTGCACCGCTTCCGCCGCGCACGCGCAGGGAGGCCGAAAGCCGACCGTGCCCGAACAGGTTGAGACGGGCAGCAAGACGACGGCGACGAAACCCTCGAACGAGACGCCCGCGCCGCCTTTGCCCGCCGTCGCGCCCGACCCTTCGACGACAGCCGCCGCGCAGGCCGTCCGCGAGCGTCGCGTCAGCGCGCAACCCGCCGCCAGTCGTCCGGCGGCAAACGTTTCTTTAAACAGCGAGGCCGCGCCAGCCGCGAGGGACGGCGTTGCCGTGTCGAGGAATGAAGCGTCGGGGGTCGAAGCCGAGCTTGAAGAGTTGCGCGCGCAGATTCTCGCGGCCAAGACGGACGCCGAGCGCGGGCGTTTGCAGCGCGCGCTGGTCGAACGCCTGACGGCTTTGCAGCGCAACGGCGACGCGATCACCGTCCTCAGAACCCTGATGCGCGAGGAGCGTTTCGATCCCGTCGGCTTCTACAACATCGGCAACTCGCTCGCGCGTCTCGACGATGCACAGGCCGCCGCCGAAGCCTATCGCAAAGCCATCGCGCAGAAGAACGGCAACTATTCGCGCGCGCAGAATAATCTCGGCGTCGTCTTGATTCGTCTGGGGCATTGGGAGGAAGCGTCGGACGCTCTGACCGCCGCGCTTCGTTTGGAGAACGGTAACTACGCCGAGGCGAGCTACAACATGGGACGCATCCACGCGCTGCGCGGCGAAGCCGGACGCGCAATCACCGAATGGATGCGCGCGCTCTCTCTGGAACCCGACCACGCCGACGCCGCCGTCGCGCTCGCACGCGCCTTCGCCGCCGAGGGCGAACCCGAACGCGGCCTCAAAGTGCTCGACGCTTTCACGACGCGTCTCAATCGTCGCGGCGTCGCAGTCCCGCGCGAAATCGCCATCGCGCGCGGCGAGATCGTCGCCGCCGGAAACATCGTCGCCTCGGAGCGGGGCGGCAGAATCACCACCGAAGAACGCTCGGGCGACAACGCCGCCGCGTCTGCGTCGAAGTCGTCTCTCAACACCAACGCCGCGCTCCGCGCCGAAGCGCCGCGCACATCGTCCGCCGGTTCGCTCGGCAAGTCGCGTCAACTCACGCTCAGCGCGCAAGGCTACGACCTCCTGCAACGTGCGCGCGCCGCGCGCGACGACGGGCGACATGAACAGGCCGTCGCATTTTATCGTCGCGTGCTCTCGCAGCAGGACGGCTATTTCCCGCCCGCCAATCTCGAACTCGGCTACGCGCTCACCGCGCTGCAACGCATGGACGAAGCCCTCGCGGCGATTCTCCCCGTCGCCAACAGAGACGGCGCGCGCTATCCCATCGCCTTCTATCATCTCGGTCGTCTCTACGAACGCGCCGGACAACTCAACGCCGCCGCCGAAGCCTTCGCGCGCGCCGTCAGTCTCTACGGCGACACCAACCCGCAGATGCTCCTCGATGTCAGCCGCGTCCGCGAGAAGGAGGGCAACCTGCCCGCCGCGCTCTCGGCCCTCGAAGACTACGTGCGCGTCATCGAACGACTCGGCTCCGTCCCCGACTGGGCGCGCGAACGACTCACACAACTCCGTCAGAAAGCCAACGCACCCAAACCCTGAAGCGACAGCACGACGAAAAACCTGAAAGGGAAAATGGGTAAAGGTTAAAGGGGAAAGGGTCGGAGCAAAATCCTTTCCCCCTTTCCCTTTTAACCTCTGCTTATCCTGTCTGTTAATTTGACTTACAAAACGAGAGAGCCAAAGGATTAAATTTCCTTTGGCTCTCTCGTTTTGAGATGAAAAGCGTCGTGCTTGGTTTCTCGCCCGTCGTTCTCTAGAAGACTTCGGCGATGTGGTCAACGTGCAGCACGTCGCCCTCGATTGTGCCTTCAACTTCGACGCGCAGGCCGTTCTTCGTCTTCGTACCCTTCAAAATCGTCTTCGCGCTCTTGTTGCCCGCCGCGTCGAGCTTGTAGGTCTTGCCCTTCGCCACCAACGCGTAGCCGCTCGCCGCGCAATCCGGCATCAACGCGCACGCGACCTTATGCTTCTTGGCCTCCTCCGCAAACTCGTCGGAATCCGCGTGCCTGCTCAAGCACGCGTTATCCATCAGGAAGCCGTTCAACTTCTCCGTCTTCTTCTCCTGCGCATACATCACGCCCGCCAGCGCAAACACGACAGCCATCGCAATAGATTTACGAATCATAGATTAGGGGAACTCCTTCTTTATCTGGTGTGAGTTTCGGGTCGGAAACTTCTAAGCTTCATCGTCAGCCGCCGCCCCGTCCGACTTCTCATCCGCCGGACGCTGCGGCCTCATGTGCGGGAATAATATCACGTCACGAATCGAACGGCGATTCGTCAACAACATCGTCAACCGGTCAACCCCAATCCCAATCCCCGCCGCCGGAGGCATCCCATACGCCAACGCCCGCACATAATCCACATCCATCTGCATCGCCTCGTCATCGCCGCTTTCACGTTGCCGCGTCTGGTCTTGGAATCGTTCATACTGTTCGACAGGGTCATTCAACTCCGAGAAACCGTTAGCTACTTCCATCTTCGCTACGTACAACTCGAAACGCTCCGCAACTGAAGGTGAAACAGGCGAAGCTTTTGAGAGCGGAGAGACTGGCTTTGGAAAGTCAGTAATAAAAGTCGGCTGCACTAATTTAGGAGAAAATAGCCCCTCGACAATCTCCTCGAATAGAGTTTGTATCTTTATTCCCGTCTCTTCATCATTGAGGGAGAGATTTTCTTCCTCTGCCCTTTCCCTAAAGTTAATTGAAAGAAGCTGCCCGCGTATTGAATCATCAAAAGAACTATCACTTTGCTCAATTCCCAAAGGATAAATCTGTTTCTTTAGCCTCGAAAGGGTGGAGTATAAGGAAAAGACCACCTTTGGATTATCTAGCATGTCTGTAGTGATTGGATTATCAGAGTTGTCTTTAGTCCAACAACTTGCGATTGCCTCCTTCATTGTCAGCCGCTCAAACGGGCGACCAAAATCAATCTCATCCCCTCCCCAACGTGCGCTCGTTCCTCCGGTTACTTTCTCGATAGTTGTTCGCAGCAATTCTTCGCAGAAGTCCATCATGCCGTTTACGTCCATGTAGGCGCAGTAAAACTCTAGCATGGTGAATTCGGGGTTCCAGCGGTAGCCGAGACCTTCGTTGCGGAAGTTGCGGTTGAGTTCGTAGACGCGTTCGAAGCCGCCGACGAGGAGGCGTTTGAGGTAGAGTTCGGGGGCGATGCGGGCGTAGAGGTCTATGTCGAGGGCGTTGTGATGGGTTTTGAAGGGGCGGGCGGCTGCGCCGGAGGCGATGGGGGTGAGCATCGGCGTCTCGACTTCGAGATAGCCGTGCTCGTCTAAAAAGCGGCGCAGTTCGGTGATGAGTTTGGAGCGTCGCTCGAAGACCTGACGCGGGGTCAGTTCTTCGCGGTCGGGGGCTTCCCCTTCAGTCTCCTTGTCGTCGAGTTTGACCTTGAGGCTTCCGGCGATGAGGTCAACGTAGCGTTGGCGTTGACGGATTTCGGGGTCGCTGATGCCGTGCAACTTGTCGGGCATGGGCAGCAGGGCTTTGGCGAGAAATTCCATCTCGCGGACGTGGACGGAGAGTTCGCCCGTGCGTGTGATGAAGAGAAAGCCCTCGACGCCGATGAAGTCGCCGTGGTCGAGCAGTTGAAAGAGTTCCCAACCGTCGGCCTCGCTGCCGTCGGTGGTGCGCGCTTTCGTCTCGTCGCGGCGGACGTAAATCTGCAAACGCTCGTTGCCGTCCGAGAGATGGACGAAGGCGGCCTTACCCATCACGCGCGGCGGGACGGCCAGCCGACCGCTGACGCGCACGTCGAACTCTTTGAGTTGCGCGTTGATGGGTTCTAAAACTTCGGGCGCGGGGCGCGTGCCGTCGTCCTGTTGCGGGGGCAGGTACGCGGAGAAGCGTCCGACGACGGCGGTGATGTTGTCTTCGCGTTCGGGGTTGACGGTGCGCGTGCGTCGAAACTTGTTCGGGTAGGCGTTGCCGACGAGGGCGCGGATTCGTTCGAGATGTTCGCGGCGCGTGCGCGTCTGGTCGTTCTCTTCGATAAATGGTGTGCTCATGTGTCCAACTTTCTCCGTGAGGGAAAGCGCGAATTATAGGAACCCACGCCGCGAAGCGCAAACCGCGTTCACCGCGCGCGTGATTTATCACGCTTCCAAGACGGGCGGAAATCGGGGGCGAAAGCAAAAGTTATATCCGCCGTTTATCTTCCGCGTGTGCGGTTTCATGCGGGTTAATCTGTGTTTGACGGGCGGCAACCGGAATGTAATAACGACGCAACCCGTGTGTAACCAAGGACGGTGCACGACGGGTGTAGAATCACATCAGTTAAAACGTTTGGATTTCGCGGTCAGGCACAAAATGGAAGCGCCGGATTAGGTAGGTCTGGCGCTTCCGTTTTTGATAGTGTTAATATCAGAGAAACGGAACAGGTCAGGAGGGTAAAATTATGTCGGAAACGAATGGACAAAAGATGGCTTTGCAAGAGGAGAGCCCGGCGGAGAAACTGCAAGACGACAAGCCGACCGGCTCGCTTATTCCGGGCGCGGAGAATCCGGAGAGCACGGAGATCAAGCGCGAGATTAACCCGAACACGGAGTGAGACGGGTTCGGCAATTTCCTGAAGCGACTAGATAGAGGCTGTGTGGGAGTGAGAGAACCCGCACGGCCTCTCTGCTTTTGACGCGCGATGCGCGCGGGGGCGCGGGCGGCGATTTTCCATAGTTGGTCAGTTGGAAAATGTGAGCCGCATAGAGATTAGCTTGAAATTTCAAACTGACCCACTATGCGATTTTCGTGTCGCGGGCGTGACGTGTTAGATTCTTCAAACGTGGACACGAAGGGAAAGATTCTGGCGCGTGGCGCGGTCGGCGCGTGGCGCGAGAGCTTGCGCGCGGAGGGGCGTCGTCTGGTCTTCACCAACGGCTGTTTCGACATCCTGCACGTCGGGCACGTGCGTTATCTGTCGGCGGCGCGCGCCGAGGGCGATGCGCTGCTGGTGGCGATCAACAGCGACCGCTCGGTGCGCGAGTTGAAGGGCGCGGGACGCCCCGTGATGCGCGAGCAGGAGCGCGCAGAGATGCTCGCGGCGCTCGCGGCGGTTGACGCCGTCGCGGTCTTCGACGAACTCTCGCCGCGCGCTTTGATCGCGGAAATCCTGCCCGACGTTCTCGTCAAAGGCGGCGACTACTCGCCGGACGAGATTCACGGGCGCGAAGAAGTAGAAGCGGCAGGCGGGCGCGTCCTCTCGCTTCCCTTCGTCGAGGGCGCGTCCACGACGAACATCATTGACAGGATAAAAAAAGTAAATCGTGAATCGTAAATCGTAAATAGAAAGAAAAGGTTTTATCTATTCACGATTCACGATTCACGATTTACGAGTCCTAATCTATTCACGATTTACGATTCACGATTCACTAAATGAGTAGTACGGTCGAGACAGTTCCGGTTTTGCAGGGCGTTTTGCGGCGTGTGACGGAGAGCGCGGAGTTCGTGCGGCTGTCGGAGGAGGTGCGCGGCGGGGCGGGGGTCGTGTCGGTGAGCGGGCTCACGTCGGCGGCGGCGCGTGCGCTGGCGTTGGCGGCGTTGCAGCGCGAGACGGGGAAGCGTTTCGCCGTCGTCGTCGAGACGAACCGCGACCTTGAGAGTTGGGAGCGCGACCTCTGTTTTTGGAGCGGCGCGTTGCGACGTTCGACGGGCGAGAGTTGGCGAAGTGCCGACTCGGTGTTGACGCTTCCGGCTTCGGAGAGCGACCCCTACGCGGGCGCGTCGCCGCACGCCGAGACGCTTGAAAGACGCGCGCTCACCTTGTGGCGGCTGGCGCGCGGCGGCGGCGAGTTCGCTTTGTTGTCGTCGCGTGCGCTCTTGCGCCGGACGCTCGCGCCGGAGGAGATTGCGCGGGCGGGCGCGGTCTTGACGCTCGGGGAAGATTATGCGCCGGAGAGTTTGATCGAGTTGCTGCTCGCCACGGGTTACGTGCGCGAAGACCCGGTGGGGGCGGTCGGCGAGTTCTCTCTGCGCGGCGGCATCCTCGACGTGTGGTCGCCGGGGCACGATGCTCCGGTGCGCGTCGAGTTCTTCGGCGACACGGTGGATTCGATCCGCGAGTTCGACGCGGAGACACAGCTTTCGGTGGCACAGTTGAAGCGTGCGGAGCTTGTGCCGATGCGCGAGTTGTCGGTCGGCGCGGAGGACTTCCGGCTGTGGGCCGACTTGGCGCGCGAGCGTTGGAGCGACGAACGATACGCGCGCGCCGTGCGCGACCGGACGGTCTTCGCCGACGACGGCGAGACGTTCGCGGGTTGGGAATGGTTGATTCCGCTCGTGCGCGACACGCGTGCGAGCGCGTTCGATTACTTGAAGGAGATGGTGCTCGTCGTTGACGAGCCTGCGGGCGTCGAGCAGCATCTCGGGCAGTTGTACGAGACGCTCGCCGCGCGTTACGCGGAGACGGAGAGCGCGGACGAGATCGGCCTGCGGCCCGAGGAACTTTATTCGACGGTCGCGGAAGTGCGCGCGCAGGTGGGCGGGATGCGGCGTTTGGAGTTGCGTGCGTTGGGGCGCGCGGCGGCGGCGGTGGACGAAAGATTCGTCGCCGAGGCCGAACAGCCCTCCGTGCAGATCGGGCGCGCGCGCACGTC
>DATLMV010000187.1:0-22030 GCA_035537095.1 Pyrinomonadaceae bacterium | reverse complement strand
CACGCTCCGCACGGTCTTCGATTTTTGAATAGAGTTCCTGCGAGCGTCTCTCAAAATCGGCGACGAGCGTGTTCATCTCCTGCGTGAAGTTTGCTTCGCGCTCGCGTTCGCGTCGCGCGGCCTGCACGTCGAGCGTCGCGTATTTTTCGGCGACCGCCGCGCGTTCCTCTTCGAGCGCGCGGCGCATGGCCTCGGCCTCCTCCGACTCGCGTTTGATGCGGCGCAGGTAGTCGGCGGCGGCGAGCGTCTGCACGTCCACGCGCGAGCGCGCCGCGCCGATAATCTCTTCGGGAAAACCGAAACGCCGCGCAATCTCCAACCCCGACGACGCGCCCGCCACGCCGACAATCAAGCGATACGTCGGCTGCAAAGTCTTCTCGTCAAACTCGACGCTCGCGTTCAGGACTCCGGTGTCCTCGGCGGCATACATCTTGAGGCCGCTGTAGTGCGTCGTGGCGACGACGTGCGCGCCGCACTCGCGCCGGAAGTGGTCAACGACGGCGACGCCGAGCGCCGAACCCTCTTCGGGGTCTGTCCCTGTGCCCACCTCGTCGAGCAGCACGAGCACGTTTGCGCCGTCCGTCTCGTGACAGAGTTCGAGCATCCGCCGGATGTTGCTGATGTGCGCGGTGAAGGTCGAGAGATTGGCGGCGAGCGACTGGCGGTCGCCGATGTCGGCGAGCACCGACGCGTAGAGCGGAAAACGCGCGGCCCGCGCAGGGACGTGTAGACCCGAGAGGGCCATCAAGGAGAGCAGGCCCGCCGTCTTCAAGACGACGGTTTTGCCGCCCGCGTTCGCGCCGGAGATAATCATCACGGGGCTCGCGGCGTCGAGCGAGAAGGAGACGGGGACGACCGCGCCGCCGGACGCGCGCAGGTTCTCTTCGAGCAACGGATGACGCGCCTCGACGAGTTCGAGCGTGCGTTCTTCAGTCACCAGAGGCTCGATGCAGTTGAACTCGCGCGCCATCGTCGCCTTCGCGCCGACGAAGTCCAACTCCGCGACCGCCTCCGCCGCCAACTCAATCGCGGGCAACTCGCGCCGCAATTCCTCCGTCAGCGTCAAAAGGATGCGCGCTATCTCGCGTTCCTCGGTTTCGCGTAAACCTTGCATCTCGTTGTTGGCTTCAATCGTCTCCAAAGGCTCGACGAAGACGGTCACGCCCGACGACGACGAACCGTGCGCGACGCCCTGCACGCGCCCTCGATGATCGGAGCGGACGGGAATCACGAAGCGTTCGTTGCGGAGCGTGACGAGTTGGTCTTGGATGGCCTCCTCGGAGCGGCGCATCAGGTTTTCGAGCGTGCGTGTGATGTTCGAGCGGAGGCGCGAAATCTCTGCGCGGAGGCGCGCGAGTTCGGGGCTGGCGCGGTCGTCGAGTTCGCCGCTCGGAAGGATTTTCGACGTGACGCGCGCGACCAGATTGTGCAGCGTCGGCGGCAACTCCGCGACCAACTCCCACAACGCCGGAGAGTCCGCGCGCTCAGCGTGAATCGCCGCGCGCGCGTTGGCCGCCTGCTGGCAGAGGCGCGAGAGTTCGAGCAGCGTCAGCGGTTCGAGCAGCGCGCCTTCGATGCGGAGGCGCGCGATTGCTTCCGACGGGTCGAAGAGTTCCGAGAACGACCAACCCGCGCCGCGCCGACGCAGTTCAACGCATTCGCCGACCGCCTGCAACGCAAGACGCACGCTCGCCAGATCACCGAGCGGCGCGAGCGCGTCACAACGCGCGCGGCCCATCGGCGTCTGCGCCCCGCGCCTGACGAGCGCGCGCAAGCCCTCATATTCCAATGCCCCGAAAGCCTGTTCATGCATGGGGAAATAGTAAATCGTAAATCGTGAATCGAAAAGGCGGGGGAATAGATGTCGCGTGTCAGACGCCGGAGACGGGATAAAAACCGGAGCGGCTTGCTTCAAACGACATCCGCAGCCGCTCCTTCAAACGACATCCGGAGCGGTCTCTTTAAGCGACATCCGGAGCGGTTTCTTTAGCCGTTCCTTTAACGGACTTCCGGCATCCGTGTTTTAACGTCTTCTTCTTCGTTCCGTGCCTTGCATGGCCGCGTCGAAGAGGTGCGCGGGGTTGAGGATAAAAAGAGTGTCGTCGTCGGCGAGCGTGCCGCGCAAGAGGTTGCCCGAGTGGGGCAGGGGTTGAATCGCTTCGGGCGAGATTTCGCGCGTGCGCTCGATGCTCCGGACGGCGAGCGCCAGTTGCTCGTCGCCGCGCAGGGCGACGATGACGTGCGCGTTGTTCGGCGCGTGCGTCTGAGCGTTGTCGTCGCCGGTCGGCGTCGTCGTGTCGCCCGTTAGCAGCGCATCCGTTGTTGGTGTCGCATCCGTCGTCGCGCCGTTGGCTGCGCTCGCTTCGCTTGTGTTTGAGTTGGGTTCGGCGTCCGTGTGCGCTTGTCGCTGCGACGCGAGCAGCAGCGAGGGGTCGAGCACGGTGCGCATCCGCCCGCGCACGCAGACGAGGCCGAGCACGGCGGGCGGCGCGTGCGGCAGCGGCACGGGCTTCAGACCTTCGTTGACGGAATCCGTTTCGTCCGCAAACACCGCGACGCGCAACGCGCCCGCCGCACGCATCAGGAGCAGCGCACGCCCCCCGCGCTCCGCCCGCGCAGGCTCGCGCCGAGAACCGTCTTCCTTCTCTTGAAACTGAATCTTTTCTTCCATCGGTACAGATGCCCGGAAGCGGCACGGCGGGAGATTTTCGACAGCGCGGGCCGCGCACACGCCGTTTAGCAGATGGACAAACTGCGACGCGCGCGCACGACCGCGCAGGCGTTCTAACACGCGCACACGAGCCTGTCAACAAATGCCCCTCCCGCATAGTGGGTCAGTTTGAAAATGTGAGTCGCATAGATATTGGCTTGGAATTTCAAACTGACCCACTATGCCCCTCCCGCCGCATCGCCGCATCGTCGTTTCTCGTTTGTGATGCGTCATTGTAGAATCCACTTCAGAGCACACTTTTCCGGTTAGTTATGAGTAGTTGTCCAGACGCGCCCTTGTCGGGGAAGTTCCCGTTTGAGTTTGAGGGTGCGCGCGGGCGTTTCGGGACGGGGCGCGGCGGCGCGCGGAAGCGTGGGAGTTTTGTCGGAGAGCCAGCCAAACAGGAACAGGTACGCGGGGCGTCCGAGCGTGTGTCGCAGTTGCGGCGCGCTGGTCGGGACGAACGAGAGCGTCTGCGGGGTGTGCGACGCGCCGGTCGGGGCGGGCGTCAGCGCCGAGATGGAACGCCCGCGACAGAACTCGCGCGACCCCGAATCTCTGCGCTTCATCCGCGCCATCATCTCGCGTCCGGCCACCTTCACCTTCATTGTTCTGGCGGCCAACATCTTCATCTTCATCCTGCTGATGTTGGAACGCGCCGGGGATAATCCGGCGGCGTTTCAAGGCGCGCTCATCGCCTACGGCGCGAAGCTCAACGCGCTGATTGACGCGGGCCAATGGTGGCGTTTCGTCACGCCGGTCTTCCTCCACGTTGACACCATCCACATCCTCGTCAACATGTACAGCCTCTTCGTCATCGGGCCTTACGTAGAGAAACTTTACGGCTCGGCGAAGTTCGTCGTCTTCTGGGTGTTGACGGGGATCGCGGGCGTCGCGGCGGGCTACTTCGCCACGAAGTACGGGATGCAGCAGGAGGGCTTTCTCGGTCGCTTCCTCTTTCGCGGCGGCGACGTGCCTTCGGCGGGCGCCTCGGGCGCGCTGTTCGGGCTGGTCGGCGTCCTCTTCGTCTTCGGCATCAAGTTCCGGCGCGAGTTGCCGGAGGAGTTCAAGCGCGCGTTCGGCGTCGGGATGGTTCCGACGATTCTCATCAATCTCTTCATCGGCTACGCCATCCCCGGCATAGACAACGCCGCGCATCTCGGAGGCTTTCTCGGGGGCGTCGTCTTCGCGCTCTTTGTTCACTACAAGCGACCGGGCGAGCGCGCCGGAGTCGCTATCGCGTGGCACATCGCACAGGCTGCCGCGCTCGTTCTGGTCGCCGTCAGCTTCCTGATGGTCGCAAGGAATTTCTCCGTCCCGACGCCGCCGACGGAGAGCGCGGCGGTCGCTCTGCCGAACGAAGCGGCCAACCGTTTTCTCAACGCTTTGCAGGCCATCGGCGCGGGCGAAGAGGCTTTCGTGCTGGCGTTGAACAAGGAGGACGCGAGCAAGATTCAGGCGGCGCGCGCGACGTTGGAGGCCGCGCCGCGCGTGGACGACGAGACCGGCCAACTGTTCGACGAGTTGCGGTCGTTGCTCACGCGCGCCGACGCATATCTCTCGCAGCCGTCGCGCGTGGAACGCGAGCGGCGACAGCAACAGTTTCAACTGTTGACGGATTTCAGCGCATGGCAGGCGCGCGTCAAGGCGTGGGTTGCATCGAGCAGCGAAAAATACGGCGTCACGGTCTACGAGAGCGCGCCGTCGCCGCCCGAACAGAATCCCGCCGGTGCGAAATAGCTTCGGCTGCGAAAATTTATCATTCAACTTCAAACAATCTTTAGGAGAAGAGAACCGATGGACATTAAAAAAGTTGGTGTGCTCGGCTGCGGCCTGATGGGCTCGGGCATCGCGCAGACGGCGGCGACCGCGGGCTTCGACGTGATCGTGCGCGAAGTATCAGACCAGTTGTGCGAGCGCGGTTTCACCGGGATTGACAAGTCGCTCGCGCGGTTTGCCGAAAAGGGCACGATCACCGCCGACCAGCAGAAGGAGATTCGCGGTCGCCTTTCGGGCACGACCAAACTCGAAGACCTCTCCGACTGCGACATCATCATCGAAGCCATCATCGAAAACCTCGACATCAAACGCGAAACCTACAAGCAACTCGACGAACTCTGCAAACCCGAAACCATCTTCGCCTCCAACACCTCGTCGCTCTCCATCACGGAGATGATGACCGCGACCTCCGCCGAACGGCAGAAGCGTTTCATCGGCCTGCACTTCTTCAACCCCGTGCCGATTATGAAACTCGTGGAAGTCGTCCGCACGATTCTGACGGACGAAGCGGTCTATGAACACGCGGTTGATTTCGGCAAGCGGCTCGGCAAAGTCCCCGTCCGCGCGGGCGACCGCTCCGGCTTCATCGTCAACCGCCTGCTCGTCCCCTACATGCTCGACGCCATCCGCGCGCTCGAAGAGGGCGTCGGCTCAATCGTTGATATAGACAACGCGATGAAACTCGGCTGCGGCTACCCGATGGGCCCCTTCACGCTCGGCGATTTCGTCGGCCTCGACACCACCTATTACATCGCCGAGATTATGTTCGACGAGTTCCACGAGAAACGCTTCGCCGCGCCGCCGCTCTTGAAACGCATGGTTCTGGCCGGTCTCTACGGGCGCAAAACGGGGCGCGGCTTCTACGACTACACCGACCCGAAAAACCCGACCCCGATGAATCTCGTCTAGTAAATCGTGAATCGTCAATCGTGAATAGATTAAAACTGTCTTCTTCTATTCACGATTGACGATTCACGATTCACGTCTTTTATGATTTCCTTCGAAGAACGCGGCGCGTTGGGCATCGTACGTTTGGCGCGCGCGGCGCGGCGCAACGCTTTGACGCGCGAGATGCTTGAAAGTCTCGTCAAACTGTTCGCGGAGTTGAGCGAGCGGGCAGACTTGCGCGCGTTGATTCTGACGGGCGAGGGGCATGAAGCTTTCTGCGCGGGAACGGACATCACAGAGTTGGCCGCGCTCGACGAAGACGGGGCGCGCCGCGCGTCGGAGCGCGGGCAGCGCGTGTGCGAGTCAATCGAGGTGTGCCGCGTGCCGGTTATCGCCGCCGTCGAAGGGATGGCGGCGGGCGGCGGTTTTGAACTCGCGCTCGCGTGCCACCTGCGCGTCGCTTCGACGGACGCGCGCTTTCGTCTGCCGGAGACGCATCTCGGCCTGATTCCCGCTTACGGCGGCACGCAGCGGCTCGCGCGCATCGTTGGCGAGGGACGCGCGCTCGCCGTCATGCTCGCGGGCGAGGAGCTTTCGGCGGACGAAGCCCTGCGGCTCGGCCTCGTCAATCGCGTCGTCGCGCCCGGAGAGTTGATGAATGAAGCGGAGACGCTCGCGCGCGACATCGGGCAGCACGCGCCGCTCGCCATCCGCGCCTGTCTCGAAGCCGTCACGCGCGGCGCACGACTCCCGCTCGAAGAAGGACTCGCCCTCGAAGCCCAACTCTTCAGCCGTCTCTTCGCCACCGAAGATGTACGCGAAGGCACGCGCGCCTTCCTCGAAAAACGCGCGCCCGAGTTTAAAGGGCAGTAACGAGTGACAAGTGACGAGTGACGAGCAAGATAAAGAAGTGATGAGTTATGAAAGATGACTGTTGACTGAAAGACAAGTGTTTTAGCTCATCAGTTATGATTGATGACCGTTTTGACTCGTCACTCGTCACTCACCACTTGTCACTTATTCGTGTCTTGCCCGTCGCTCGTCGCTTGTCGCTTGTCACTCCCGGCGGTCTTTCATATACTGCTTGAGCAATGATTCCTTAAACTCTTTCGGAGCCGTTCAGAAACCTTGCCGCCTGTCATACATCAAGGACGCTTGAACGCCGAGGGCTTTCGTTTTGCGATTGTTTCGAGTCGCTGGAACGATTTTCTGACCTCGCGTCTGGTCGAGGGTGCGCTCGATGCGCTCGCTCGTCTCGGCGCGGGCGACGATGCGGTGGAGCAGTTCAAAGTTCCGGGTTCGTTCGAGATTCCGCTGACGGCGCGCAAGGTTGCGGAGTCCGGCAGGTTCGACGCGGTGATCTGTCTGGGCACGATTATTCGCGGGCAGACGCCGCACTTCGATTACGTCGCGGGCGAGGCCGCCAAGGGCATCGCGCACGCCGCCGCAGAGACGGGCATCCCCGTCCTCTTCGGCATCGTCACCGCCGACACGCTCGAACAGGCGATTGACAGGGCGGGAGTCAAAGCGGGCAACAAGGGGTTCGACGCCGCGATGTCGGCGGTCGAGTTGGTCAATCTTTACAGGGAAGCATTCAATAAATGATGAATGCGGAACGCGGACATGATGAATGAAAAGAGATAAGCTTCCGGGCTTCTATTCATCATTCCGCATTCCGCATTCATCATTTCTTAACGAGGATTATGGGTTCGCGGCGTAAGGCGCGCGAGTGCGCCTTGCAAATGCTCTTTGCGGCTGATGTCATGGGTACGATTCGTGCCGATGAGTTGGTGCGCTCGTACTGGGAAGAGTTGGGAGACTCCGGTACGGACGAGGCGGCGCGCGAGTTTTCGTCGCGGCTCGCCATCGGCGCGCTGTCGCACTTGGAGGAGATAGACGAACGCATCCGCTCGCGCGCCGAGCATTGGCGCATCTCGCGGATGGCCGTCGTTGACCGCAACGTCCTGCGCCTCGCCGTCTATGAGTTCCTGCACGAACGGACGCCGCGCACCGTCGCCATCAACGAGGCCTTAGAGATCGCGCGCCGCTTCTCCACCTACGAAGCCACACAGTTTATCAACGGCATCCTCGATGCCATCAAACGCGACCTCGACCACGAACGCCCGCAAGAAGATTCCGACGCCGAAGAGCCTTCGGAAGACGAAGGCGACGAACGCACCGCCTCGGCTTAAAAAAGTCCAAAGTCGGAGATAAGTCCAAAGTCTGAAAGTCCAACGTCCAAAGTCAAAAAGAAAGGCAAGGATGGTTTCAATAGCCGCTTTTTGTCTTGTGACTTTGGACGTTGGACTTTAGACTTTGGACGTTGATATGGACGAGCAACTTCTGCGTGAATTTCTCGGCGAAGCTGAAGAGCTATTCGAGTCGTTGTTTGCGGACATCGGCGCGCTGCGAGTGCGGCACGCGGACGGGCGCGCGCGGCGCGAACTCGTCGGGCGCATCTTCCGCCACGTCCATACGATGAAGGGCACGGCCTCCGCCGCCGGACTTGAGGCGACGGGCGAGTTGGCGCACGAGTTCGAGTCCGCGCTCGACGCCGTGCGGATGGGCCGCGTCGTGCTCGATATTGGCGTGCTCGATTTATTTGAAGAGACGGTGCAGGCCATCGCCGAGAATCTGAGCGCGGTGGCGCGCGGCGGTCAGCAGACCGCGACGCCGCCCGCCCTCTTGGCCCGCCTGCGCCGACTATCCGCAACCGCATCCCCCCAAACCAACGCGCCAACGGACGCGCCGGAATCCGCTTCCCTCTACGCTTTCCTGCCCGCCGAAATCCGGCAGTCGCTCAGCGAATACGAACTGCAACGCCTGCGCGAAACGGCGGGCGAGGGCGCGCTGATGTGCATCGTTGATGTGAGCTTCGACCTCAACAACTTCGACGAGCAGTTTCGCCGCTTGAGCGACACGCTGGCCGAGACCGGCGAAATCATCTCGACGCTCCCCGGTATCGAAGCGAGCGCGCCCGAGCGCGTCCGCTTTCGCCTCGTCTACGCGACGCCCGCGCAGAGCGCGCCGCAGGTCGCCGCCCGCATCGCTCCCTTCGGCGCAACGCTCGACGCGCACAACGAAGACGCCCGAGAAGACGAGCCGACCAGCCGCGCGGCGACGCAAGGCGAGCGCAGCAATAACAACGTCGCGCAGTCGCCGACGGAAGACGCGGCGGCGTTCGCGGATTCGTCGTCACCATCGTTCGCGGATGCTTCGTTTTCGTCGTTCGATTCGGCGGCGACGGGCGGCTCCGTCTCCGCTCTGACGAACCTCGTGCGCGTGCCGCTCGAAGAGTTGGATAATCTCATCTCCGCCGCGCACGAACTCTTCAACGACACGACCGGCGCGCTCGACCTCGCGCTCGCGGGCGGCGACGCGCGCAGCGAAATCGAAACACGCGCGGCGCGCATCCGCCGTCGCTTCGTGGAACTCGAAGCGGGGCTCATCGAGTTGCGGATGGTTCCCATCGGCCAGACGCTTGAGCGCGCCGCGCGCGCGGGGGCGAGCGTGGCGCGGATGGCCGGAAGGCAGGTGGAGTTTTCCACGTCGGGCGGCGAAGTCAGCCTCGACAAGTCGCTCGCCGATGCGATTGCCGACCCGCTCCTTCATCTCTTGCGCAACGCTGTCCATCACGGCATCGAGACGGCGGACGAGCGAATCGCGGCGGGCAAGACGGCGAGCGGGCGCGTGCGTCTGGAAGCGTGGGGCGAGGGCAGCCGCGTCGTGCTGCGCGTCTCCGACGACGGGCGCGGCATTGACCCCGCCAACGTCACGCGCGCCGCCGTCGCGCGCGGCATCGTCTCGGACGACGCGCAACTCTCGGAGCAACAGGCGTTGCGTCTCATCTTTCGCCCGAACTTCTCGACGGCGAGCGAGCTTTCGCCCTTTTCGGGGCGCGGCGTCGGGCTCGACGTGGTGGAGCGCGCGGTGGAACGCGCGGGCGGCGAACTGCGCGTGTGGAGCCGGACGGGCGCGGGCACGACCTTCGAGATGCGGCTGCCGACGACGCTCGCGCTGATTCCTTCGCTCATCGTGCACGCGGCGGGGGAACGCTATTGCGTCTATGACCGTCACGTCGTCGAGGCGGGCCACGTCGCGCGCTCCGACATCAAGGAGAGCGAGAACGGGCGCGTCGCGCGCTGGCGCGCGGAAGTTCTGCCGCTCGTCTCTCTGCGCGCGCTGTTGGGCCGGGGAACGGCGGACGCGAACGGCACGAACGGTGAACGCGTGCAGGTCATCATCGCGCACGTCGCGCGCCGCGAGATGCAGGAGAGCGGAGAGCACATGCCGGAGCGCGCGGCGGTCGTGGTTGACGGTTGGGACGGGCGCAGCGAAGTGCTCGTCCGCAGTTTGGGTCGCCACGCGACGCGCTGGCGCGGCGTCAGCGGCGCGACCGAATTGCGCGACGGCACGGTCGCGCTCGTGCTCGACCTGCCGCGCCTGTTGGAGATGTGGAGCGGCGGAAAATAAACGGACGCGCCGGAGGGAGAGTTTGCCGTTGCCCGCGAACTCGCGCGCGATGAGTTTGCGATAAAGAAAATCGCCCGAACCTCTGTCGAGAAGTTCGGGCGATTTTTGATTCGCTTAGAAGCGAGTCCGGTTTAGTGGAACAGAAGACCAATCGAGAAGCGCAGGTTGTCCTGACGGTTGCTGCGGTTCAAGGTGGTGGAGTTGTCGTTGCCGAGGAACGTCGGGTTGTAGTCGGCAGAAGCGCGAACGCTGACGCGGTTGCTGGCGCGGAAGTCGAGACCGCCGCCGAAGGCCATCGCAAAGCCGGTGTCGCTGTCGCTCTCGGAGAGACCGGCGAAGGGGCCGGTCGTGGCCGAGAACTCGACGTTGGCATGCGCGATGCCGAAGAGCGCGTGCGCCCAAGGCGTCACCGCGCTGGTGTTACGCGCTTTGAACTCAGGCCCGCCGAGCACGTTGTAGAGACGCGCTTTGGTCTGGAAGTTCTGCGTGACGGACGTGCCGCCCGTCGGGGTGAAGGTCACGGAAGCATCTTCGCTCTTGAAGTGGCCTGACACGTCGCCCTTGATGCCGACGTTCCGGTGAACGTTGCCGATCAACGACGCCTGAAAGCCGTGGAAGCCGACGCGCTCGTTGTTGAAGAAATCCGAGTTGCTCGTGATCGTGCCGGGGACGCCGAAATCGAGGTCTTCGTCGC
Organism: Pyrinomonadaceae bacterium; assembly: GCA_035537095.1. GTDB lineage: Bacteria > Acidobacteriota > Blastocatellia > Pyrinomonadales > Pyrinomonadaceae > DASWNP01. The sequence continues at coordinate 11,486 of DATLMV010000187.1, read as the reverse complement.
CGCCCGTGTTGTCAACGCGGGCATTGGAATAACCGGCGAAGAATTCGACGCTCGGATAATCGCTGGTGGTCTGCGCGAAAGTCATCGGCGCAGCGCAGGCAATAAGGATTGCCAGAAGAATCAATTTACGCATAAAAGTCTTTCTCCCTGTCGTGAGTTTTGTTGAACCTGATAGATGACTGCGACGGCAGGGCCGTTGCCCTCTGCCTTCAACTCAGTCTCACAAAATCCGTTGGGGCATTTGATTAAAGTTGACCGGCATCACTCGAAGCTTCGAGTCCACCGGCATGTTTACTTCACCGTCATCTTGCGTACGTTAACCTACGTACGGAAGCGGACGAACCGTGAAGCAATGTTATGTTTGCGCGCCGTTCGGCGGTCGGGCAAATGAACCCAAGCTGTACGTCGTTCGCCTTCTTAAAGTTCAAGCTGATTTCGCTCTCCGAGACGTCAGCGCCGGAGATGTGAGAGCAAAGATAGTGCCGGAACGGGGAGTGAGGCGTCGGACGCGAAAATCGTGTGAGTTGTCGAGCGGAAAAGTTCTCTCAACTGACGCGGCGCAGCAAAAACCCGACAGATGTTATGTTCCTCCGAAGCGTCTCGGAAGGGCTTCAAAATCAGGCTTCGGGCATCGGCGGCTGTCGTCTGTGCCAGTCCGTAAGTTGTTGAAAACGAACGGCTAAATCAATCAACGAGGACTCGCTCCAAGCTGGCCCGACGAGTTGTATGCCTGTCGGCAAACCATGCTGCCCGAAACCGTTCGGGACAGAGATGGCGGGCACGCCGACAAGGTTGCTTGCGCCGATGGGCGACGATGCGCCGATGTTCGGATACGCTTGGTCGAAGGTCTTATCAACAGGATAGGCGACGGTCGAGCGCGAAGGCGCGACGAGCACTTCATGCTTCTTGAACATCTCGTTCCAAGCGCGACGCATCGGCGCGCGCAGACGCATCGCGTGTAGATAATCAACGGCGGTGACAAGCGACGCCGCATAGCCGCCCGTGCGTCCCTCGGGCGATGCCAACTCTCGAACGCGTCCCGTCTCGATCAGTTCACGAAACGCGCTCGCGCCCTCGGCGTCAACAATCGTCCCGACCGCAGGGCCGTAAGGAAACTCCGGCAGCTTGACATCCATCTCGACGCGCGCGAACCGCTTCAACACTTCGAGCGAGCGCAGGAAGTTCTCGCGCACTTCGGGTTGCGCCTTCTCATAGGAGTCCTTCATCACGGCGACGCGCGGGAGCGTCGCGCGTCGTCGCGCTGTCGCCGCTGCGTTCGGGCGCGGTGGCGGGTAGCGAAAATCGTGCGCGCGCGAGGTGGGGTCGAGCGGGTCTTGTCCGGCGATTGCCGCGAGCACGAGCGCGCAGTCTTCCGCCGAACGACACATCGGGCCGAGCTTGTCGAGCGTCCAGCAGAGCGCCATCGCGCCATGACGCGACACCGCGCCGTAAGTGGGCCGCAACCCCGAGACGCCGCAGAAGGCCGCCGGGGTGATGATTGAGCCGGAAGTCTCCGAACCGATGGCGAAGCCGACGAGGCCAGCCGCCACCGCCGCGCCCGGCCCCGAAGACGAACCGCCGCTCCAAAAGTTCGCGTTCCAAGGCGTGCGGCACGCGCCCGTCAGGCTCGCGTCGGCTTGGTTGTAGCCCATGCCGCCCGCCAGTTCGATCATCGCCAGCTTGCCGAGCAAGACCGCCCCCGCTTCGCGCAGACGCCGGATGATGGTCGCGTCGTAATCGAAGCGTTGATCTTTGTAGGGCGCAGCGCCCCACGTCGTGTTAGCCTCGCGCGTCGCCAACAGATCCTTGACGCCGTAAGGAACACCGTGCAACGGGCCACGATAACGCCCCGCGCGAATCTCACGCTCCGCCGCGCGCGCTTCACGCAACGCCGTCTCGCGCATCGGCGTTGCGACCGCGCCGAGCCGCCGCCCGTGCGTCTCCCAACGCGCCAGATACCCTTCGGCCAGTTCCACCGGCGACACGCGCCGCGCGCGAATCTGCGCCGCCAGTTCGCTAACAGGTGCAAAAAAGATGTCTGTAGGCAACATAAGGTTTTCGTGTATTCACATGTGAAAGACTTGGGGGAAAAGGTTAAAGGGCGAAGATGTAAAAGATAAAGATAGAAGACAGAGGTCAACGATAGATGCTTTCTCCCTTTACCCTTTTGACCGTTTCCCCTTTCCCCTTGCAGTTTTTTCAAGGGATAAAAACGAAGTCGGGTTCGTCGGCGTTCTTGAGTTTGGAGGCGCGCAGGCGTTCGGCTGTGCGGACGTTGCCGTCGAGGTCGCGTTTGACGCGTTCGAGTTCTTCGGGCTTGAGTCCTTCGCCGAAGCGGACGCGCGCCACTTCCGCGTACGACTCGGCGAGCGGCGAAGGCTTCGGCGGCGCGGCTGCGGCGGGCGTCGGCGACGGCTGCGGGTTCGGCGGCGCGGTCGCCTCTTTTGTCGCGGGCGGCGTCTGCGAGTTCGCGCCGGAAGATGCGGCGACGAGCGGCGCGGCGACGAACGCCGCCGCGACTGCCTTCGTGAAACGCCGACGCGATGACGGCGACGACGACTGCGCTTGAGCGCGCGACTGCTTCGGAGTTTTCATCTTTTCGCCTCACGAACGGCGGCACAAAAGATATGCACGCCGACTGTTTCGCGTTCCTCATTCGAGTTTATTCGTTCGACGGTTGCCCCGCGTCTCATATAACACAACCGCGACGAAAGCCGCCATCAAAACTCCATCAAGAAACTGCGTCGAAACCAACGCGGCGCGAGTTGAGTCTCTCCCGTGTTCATGCCGCTTGCAGGTCAACGCAGCATTCGGCGCAGCGCGTCGCTTTGAGCGGGATGGTCGAGAGACAATGCGGGCAATCTTTGGTCGCCACGGCGGCGGGCTCCTGCCTGCTCTTGATGGCGTTGACGCGCCGCACGATCAGGAAGACGATGAAGGCGATGATGAGAAAGCTGACGACATCATTGATGAACGCGCCGTAGGCGACGACGGGAATGCCCTTCGCTTTCGCGTCGGCGAGAGATGCGGGCGTGCCTTGTGAGGCGTCGAGCACGTAGAAGAGGCTTGCGAAATCCACCTTGCCGAGCAGCAGTCCGATGGGCGGCATCAGGATGCCTTCGACGAGCGAGGTGATGATTTTGCCGAAGGCCGCGCCGATGACGACCGCCACCGCGAGGTCTATCACGTTGCCGCGACTGATGAACTCTCTGAAATCTTTCAACATAGTGAAGGCTTCTCCGATTCGTTGTCCGGCGGATGGTTGGAGCGGCGTGCTTGTATGTCAAAACCGGCGGGCGAGTCAACGTCTAATTTACGGCGCGCGCCCGGACATCCCGCGACGGATGCAATGAAATGCGGATGATGATAGGCTATAGTTAAATTCCAGTTCGGTAAAACCTAAAGCGCGCCAGCCCTCGCCGTCTCCCTTGCAGAAGGCGCGGGCGGACTTTTAAAAGAGGTGATAAGACCTTGAGCGAATCTCAGAACAGGACTGACTACTCGGAGTTTATCGCCGAGAATTTCGGAGCCAACGCGACCTACGTCGAGACTCTACTGCAACGCTTCCGCAGCGACCCGTCGCTCGTGGATGAATCATGGCGCGCGTACTTCAACGAGATGCTGCAAGGCGACGCGACGGCGGCGGCGACAACGACGACGACGACCGCCGCCGCGCAGACGCCCGACAACGGACGCGCCACGAACGGCGACGGCGCGGGCGCATCCCGCGCGCGAGCGGCGACGACCGCAACGCCTGCGACCAACGACGCAACGGCAACCGATTGGCCGACGACTGCCGCCACGTCTCCGTCATCGTCTCCGTCATCTATGCCCGCCGCGCCCGCTTCGTCTCAATCAACTGCGCCGACAGCAAGCACCGCGCAGGCCGCGACGCCGCCCGCTGCTGCGCCCGCCGCGCAAGCCGCGTCGCCCGCAACGCAGGCGACGGGTGCGCCGATACGGGGCGGCGCGCTCAAGATTGTCGAGAACATGGAGACGAGTCTGGGCGTGCCGACGGCGACCTCGAATCGTCGCGTGCCGGTCAAGGTGTTGGAGGAGAACCGCATCACCGTCAACCGTCATCTCAAGGAGACGGGGCGCGGCAAGGCTTCGTTTACGCACATCATCGCGTTCGCACTCCTGCGCGCGTTGGAGAAGTTTCCGCAGTTGAACGATGGCTTCGCTGTTCTGGACGGCGTGCCCTCGCGCATCACGCGCGCGGAGGTGAATCTCGGTCTCGCCGTTGATTTGGAGAAGAAGGACGGCACGCGCACGCTGCTCGTTCCGAACATCAAGAACGCGGGTGCGCTCGACTTCGCGCAGTTTCTCACGGCTTACGACGACATAATCAAACGCGCGCGCACGGGCAAACTTGGCCTCCCCGATTTTCAAGACACGACCGTCTCGCTGACGAACCCCGGAACCATCGGCACGGTCGCCTCGACGCCGCGACTGATGGCCGGACAGTCCGTCATCATCGCCACCGGAGCGATTGAGTACCCGGCGGAATATCACGGGATGGCTTCGGAAGCCCTCTCGCAACTCGGCATCAGCCGGGGCTTCACCGTCTCGTCCACATACGACCACCGCATCGTACAGGGCGCGGAGTCCGGCGCGTTTCTCGCCTACGTCCACGAGCTTCTGCTCGGCGAGCACGATTTCTACGTGCGTCTCTTCCGCGACCTCGGCATCCCGCACCCGCCCGTGCGTTGGTCAATAGACCACAATCCGGCGTTGCTCGGCGGCGACCACGTGCACGAGCAGATCGTCAAAGAGGCGCGCGTCCTCGAACTCATCAACGCTTACCGCGTGCGCGGCCATCTCATCGCCGACATTGACCCGCTCCACGCGATGCCGCTCCATTATCATTCCGAACTCGACATCGAAACCTACGGCCTGACCATCTGGGACTTAGACCGCGAGTTCATCACGGGGGGCCTCGGCGGCAAAGAGAGCGCGACGCTCCGGGAGATTTTAGACATCCTCTATCGCGCCTACTGCGGCAAGGTCGGGACAGAATACAGGCACATTCAGAGCAAGGAGCAGAAGGTTTGGATACGCGAAAGCATCCGGCGCGAGTTCGTCGAACCCGAACCGCTCGCGCCCGAGTTGAAGAAGCGTCTGCTCGAAAAACTGATTGACGCCGAACAGTTCGAGCGTTTCCTGCACACGAAATATCTCGGGCAGAAACGTTTCTCGCTCGAAGGCTGCGAGACGATCATCCCTCTGCTCGACCAACTGGTCGAAGACGCCGCCGGAAAGGGCGTCGAAGACATCACGCTCGGGATGGCGCATCGCGGGCGTTTGAACGTGCTGGCAAACGTCGTCGGCAATTTCGCCGAACGCATCTTCACGGCCTTTGAAGGCTCTGTGCATCCGAGTTTTCCGGCGGACGAAGGCGACGTGAAATATCATCAGGGCGCGCGGGGGCAGCGGACGACCGCGAGCGGGCGCGACATCAAAATCACCCTCTCGCCCAACCCGAGCCATCTCGAATTCGTTGACCCGGTCGTCGAGGGCATGGTGCGCGCCAAGCAGGACGCGATGGAGACGCCGCGCGAGGAGTCTATTGACCGCGCGCTGCCGGTGCTCCTGCACGGCGACGCGGCCTTCGCCGGACAGGGCATCGTGATGGAGACTCTGAATCTCGCCGGACTCCGGGGCTATCGCACGGGCGGCACGATTCACATCATCATCAATAACCAGATCGGTTTCACCACCTCTCCCGAACAGGGACGCTCCACCATCTATTCGACCGACGTGGCGCGGATGACGCAACTGCCCATCTTCCACATCAACGGCGACGACCCCGAAGCCGCTTACCGCGTGCTCCGCATCGCGCTCGAATTTCGACAGGAGTTCAACAAGGATGTCGTGCTCGACGTGATCGGCTTCCGTCGTCTCGGCCACAACGAGGGCGACGAGCCGAGCTACACGCAGCCGCTCATGTACGCGCGCGTCAAGGCACATCCGGGCGTGCGCGCCAAGTATGCGGAGCAATTGGTGCGCGAAGGGGTGCTCGTGGCGGAAGATGTCGAGCGGATGACGAAGGAGAGCGTCGGCGAGTTTGAGGAGATACTGCAACGCGCCAAGCAGTTGGTGGCGGAGAAAGCGCCGACGAATGAGTTGAAGCCGCCGGTCGAGGAAGAGGACGGTTCAACTGTTGTCGAGACGAAAGTTGACGCGGAGACTATCCGCAGCCTCGCGCACAAAATCTCCATCGTCCCCGAAGGCTTCAACATCAACCCGAAGATGGTCGGCCAACTCGCGCGCCGCGCCAAGATGGGCGAGGGCCAAGCGCCGATGGATTGGGCCTTCGCGGAGGCTCTGGCCTACGGCTCGCTCGTCTTGGAGGGAACGCGCGTGCGTCTGAGCGGGCAGGATTCGGGGCGCGGGACGTTCAGTCAACGCCATGCCGTGATGTACGACACGCAGACCGGACAGGCTTGGACGCCGCTCTCGGAACTGCGCAACGACGCGCACCCGCGCGCCGTCTTTGAAGTCTTCGACAGTTCGCTCTCGGAACAGGGCGTGCTCGGGTTCGAGTACGGTTATTCGGTCGTCGCGCAGGATGCGCTCATCCTGTGGGAGGCGCAGTTCGGCGACTTCGGCAACGGCGCGCAGGTCATCATTGACCAGTACATCGCCGCCAGCGAAGACAAGTGGCAGCAGCAGACGCGGCTCGCCCTGCTGCTGCCGCACGGCTACGAAGGGCAGGGGCCGGAGCATTCGAGCGCGCGTCTCGAACGCTACCTCCAACTCTGCGCCGAGAACAACATGCAGGTCTGCTACCCGACCACTCCCGCGCAGTATTTTCACCTGCTGCGCCGACAGGTCAGGCAGGAGACGGCGCGACCGCTGATTACCATGACGCCCAAGAGCCTGCTGCGGCTGCCCGCCGCGACCTCGACCGTCGAGGATTTGACGGCGGGAGGATTCCGGCCCGTGATTGACGACGCGGAAGTCCGCGACCGCGCCGCCGTCAAGCGTCTCGTCGTCTGTAGCGGGAAGGTCTTCTACGACCTCGCGGCGGCGCGCAAGAAGTCCGGCGACGAGCGCGTCGCCATCATTCGTCTCGAACAGTTCTACCCGTTCCCCGAACGCGCCTTGCGCGAAATCTTCGCAACGTACCCGAACGCCGCGCAACTCGTCTGGACGCAGGAGGAACCGAAAAATATGGGCGGTTGGGCATTCGTCGAGCCGCGACTGATAAACATGCTGCCGAAATGTGAGCGTGCCTACTACGTGGGCCGCGCCGCCTCCGCCAGCCCCGCCACAGGCTCCTACACCGTCCACGAACTCGAACAACGCCAACTCGTCAATCAGGCGCTCACCACCGACGCGCCCTTCATCTCCAACGCCAGCACCGCGCAATACGCCGGACAAGCAGATAGCTAGTAAATCGTGAATCGTAAATCGTGAATAGAAAGAACTCGTAAATCGTAAATAGAAGCCGTGATAACCACGTATCTATTTACGATTTACGATTCACGATTCACGGCTTTTGAGGTACGTCTTCCTCGAAGATGTCCTCTTCGATGATCTTGATTTCGGTTCCGTACTTCTGATAATTGCGGAAGCGCACGTCGTTGCGGCTCTGGTAGGTTTGGTCGAGGGTGGTGGCGGTGAGTTCGACGATGGCGCGCGAGGGCAGGAGATATTGCCGCTCGGCAATCGTCACCCAATCGTAGTCAATCGAACGGCTGGCCGCCGAGACGGGGAAGCCCGCCGGTATCTCGGTCGAGATGCTTTCCAGACGCAGCACGCGAAACGTCTCGCGGTCAACCCAGATGCGTCCACGGTCGCCCACGCTCGTCTGCTGCTCGTTGTTGTAGGTGAGCACGGCGCGCGAGTTCGCCTTCTTGATCTGGTATTCATAGACGATGCAGCGACGACCGCGCAGCGTGTCCGTATCCACCAACTGAAAATCGGTCTGGCTCTCGTCCTGAAAAATCCCGGTCAGGCGCGTGACGTATTCGCCCGTCGAGGTCGCGCCGCCCTGCACGTCTATGCGGTCGCTCTCGGCGGCGGCGGTCGCCGTCGGCTGACCGTTGACGGCGAGCAGTTTGTACTTCTCGCCGCCGCCCGCGCGATAGCTGACGGCGACCGTCAGACGGTCGTCCACGCGCCAGTTCTTCGTCGTCCCGCGCGCGTAGGAACGGATAATCTGTTCCTTGACGACGAAGTCCGGCATCCGCTCGGCGGCGGCCAGCGTCGCCTCGCGCACGCGCGACAGCACCTCCCGGCCTTCCCGTTCGGACGGCAGTTTGGCCGTCGCCGGATTGAGACGCCGCCGCTCGGCCTCTTCCAGCGTCCGGCGCAAGAGCACGTCGTTGCCGCTCTTGGTGGCGACGACCGAGAGCATCCCGTTGGTCAGAGGGAAACCGATGCCGCGCCGTCGAATCTCGCTGACAATCGCATCGCGCAGGGCGGGGCGCGACGGCAACTCCCGCACCATCCGCACCAGTTCCGCGCTCGTCAGAGGACTGCTGCTTTGCGTCGTCGCGGACGGCTGCGGCTGCTGCGCGTGCGCGGCTTGTCGCTCAAGCGCGCCCGTCGCGCAGAGAACGCAGCAGAGCAGCAGCAGAGTTGAGCGGAGTATAAAAGGTCTGGGCTTCAACATGATGATTTCGTAAACAAGAGATGCTCGCGGGAGCGCGTGAAGATGCCTCGCGGGAGCGCGAATAAAAGTCGGGCGGCGGGCGCGTCGGGACGTTGGCGGACACAAGAAGGGGCGACCCCCACCGTCCCCGCGTGTGGAAGTCGCCCCTCTAGCTCTGCCTTCCCACCCTTGAAGAAAGAAGGCATGCGTCACACGAACAGTCCGGCTTCCCCACGCGAAAATACATCCCCGGCGCAAAATTTAACTGACAAGATAAAGGAACGAAAGGGGTCAAAGGGTAAACGGGGAAAGGGTAAAAGGGAAGGGAGAAACCGTCTGTCTTTAAACTCCATCTTTAAAGTTCATCTGCAACCTTTAACGTCTCTCTCCAAACCCTATCTTTAACTCTTGTCTTTAAACCCTTTTACCCTTTCCCCTTTGACCCTGATTTTCTACCCGTCCATACAAAAACGCTCGATCATGCGCGACAGAATCGAGACGCAGGCGTTCAACTCGGCGACCGGCACGAACTCTCCCGTGCGGTGCGCGACGCGGATGTCGCCCGGCCCGAAGACGACCGCCTCCGCGCCCATCTCGACCATCTGCGGCGCTTCCGTGCCGAAAGAGACCGCGCCCGCGCTCCTCCCGGTGGCCTCCTCCAAAGCGCGGACGAGCGCGGCGGCGGCGGGCGTCTCGTTGCTTTCGTCGAGCCGGATGACCTTAATCTCGCATGCGAAGTCGGCGTCCGCCGCGCGCAAATCGGCGACGGCGCGTTCGACGAGTTCGACGACGTGCGTCGCCGGTTGGCCCGCGACCGGACGCCATTCGAGCGTAAAACGACACTCGCCCGCGATGATGTTTTTCGCCGTCCCGCCGCCAATCAGCCCGACGTTGACGGTCGTGTGCGGCGGGTCGAAAGCCGCGTGTTGTTCTCGTTGTAGTTGCACGGCCATCTCTTCGATGCGCGCGACGAGGCGGGCCGCGCGGAAGATGGCCGACGCGCCGAGCGCAGGATACGCGCTGTGTCCTTCGCGCCCGCCGACGATGATCTCCGCCAGACAATAACCCTTGCCCGCGCGTATCGGCTGCAAGGAGGTCGGCTCGCCGACGATTGCCCGCCGCACGCGCAGGACGCGCGCGTCCGCCAGACGCTTCGCGCCGAGACATCCGATCTCCTCGTCGGCTGTGAGGACGACGGCGAGCGGGCGTGCGAGCCTCGACAGGTCTAGATGCTCGACGGCGGTCAGAGCCGCCGCGATGTAGCCCTTCGTATCGCACGCGCCGCGACCGTAGAGCTTGCCTTCGCGCCCTGTGAGCGTCGTCGCCTCGCGCCACGCGGGGTCGAAGGGGACGGTGTCGGTGTGGCCGACGAGCGCGAGTTCTACTTCGTCTCCGTCCTTCGTTTCGCGCGGCGCGACCGCCACCAGATTGAACTTCTTGACGCCCGCTTCGTCCGTGTAAGGAAAGAGACGCACGCACAGGCCCGACGCTTCGAGCCGCGCCGAAGCATAGTTGACGACCTCGACATTGGAGAGCGAGGAACGCGAATCAATGGCGACCAACTCGGCCAACGTCTGCTCGACCGTTTTCACTTTTGCTTGCTCGACATTCATCTTCAACTCCACAGTCTGCGCTGCAACGCTTTGAAACGCTCAATGATTTCCGGCGACGACGCGTGTCGTCCGTCCGCGACAATCAGGCGACCGCCGACCACCGTCTCGCGCAGGGCCGTGCGCGCGAGCGAAAAGAGAATCGAGGGGAGCAGGTCTTGTTGGCTCGCTCCGGCGATTGAGGGGTCGTCGAGCGCGACGGTGAAGAAGTCGGCGGGTTGCCCTGCGGCGAGCGTGCCGCCCCGCGCGCCGATGCTGCGCGCGCCGTTCACGCTCGCGCACGCGAACAGACGCGCGGCGAGCGCAGACATCTTATCGCGCGCCTGTTCATCGCGCCCTTCATCATCGCCTTTATCGTCCCCTTCGTCATTCAAAGCCGCAAGAGTTTCCCTCTGTGCGTCGTCGTCGGGCGCGAGGACGTTGCGGCGTTGTTTATCAAGGCGGAGGTGATATTCAAGTTCGCGCGCGTCTTCGAGGAGATCAATCTGCGTGTGGCTGTCTGTGCCGAGCGACACCTTCACGCCCGCGCGGAAGAGGATGTCGGCGGGGACGATGCCGTCGCCGAGATTGCGCTCGGTGGTCGGGCAGGCGCAGACGTTGGCGCGTGCGGCGGCGAGCGCGCGCGCTTCCGCCTCCGTGATGTGGATGGCGTGGACGGCATTGAAACGTTCGCTCAGCAAACCCTCTCCGGCGAGCAGCGCGACGGGCGTCCGCCCGTGTTCGGCGAGACAATCGTCGAGTTCTTTCTGCTGCTCCGCGACGTGCATGTGGACGGGCAGACGATGCTCGTCGGCGAACGCGCAGACCGTGCGCAGAAAGTGAAGCGGCACGGCGCGCGTGCTGTGCGGCGCGACCCCGACCCACGCGTGCGGAGCAATAAGGGTAAACATGCCGTCTTCGTTCGCCGCGTTTGCATCCGCGCCGTTCGTCGCCTGTGTGTGTGCGCCTTTGGGTGTCGGTTGCGTGCCCGCATCTTTCGTCGCCTGCGCGTGCGTCTCTTTCGTCGGCTGTGCCTCGACGAAGGGCACGCTGTATTGAAGTTCGATGTCTCGCTTGAGTTGTTCGACGTGACGCAGGTAAGTGTCGGCGTCCGTCTCGATGAAGCGGGACTGTTGCGGGTTTGGCGCGAGTTGGAAACCGGAGCGCGCGTAGGCGACGCGGAGCAGGGCGATGCGCAGTCCCGTGTCGCGCGCGGCGCGGACGACCTCGCGGGCGAGCAGGTTCGGGTCGTCGTAAGGCGTGCCTTCGGGCGTGCGGTGCAGGTAGTGAAACTC
>DATLMV010000186.1:0-1501 GCA_035537095.1 Pyrinomonadaceae bacterium | reverse complement strand
CCACAACGCCACGTCAATCGCGCCTAAAACTTCACCGGCGCGCGCGCGATAACGGAAAGGCAGCAGGTGTTTGACGCCTCTCGCGTAAAGGTCGGGCTGCGAAGCGAGGTAGAGACCGATGATGAGGACGACGACGACGTTCACGACCGCGCCGAGCGTCGTCGAAGCAAAACCCGTCAGGCGCGCGATGACGGTGGGGCTGCGCGCCGCGAGCCACTCGTTCATGTTCGGCAGACTGTCGACCGCGCCCCGCGCCCATTCGTACTGCCCGACGTAACCCATCACGTTCTCGGCGGCAAGGGGAAGCTGCTGCCGCAACTCACTCATCTGCGCGCCGATGCGCCACGTAACCAGCCACGCCGCGGCGACGACGAGGGCGACGAGCGCGAGGGCGACGGTCGCCAGTGAAAGCCCCCGCCCCATGCCTGTTTTCCTGCTCAAGGCTCGGGTGAATCCGCGCAGCAGAATCGAGACGAGCACGCCCGCGAAGACGAGCATCAGCAAGTCCGCCGCGTACCAGACGAACAGCAGCAAGAGCGCCACGCTCGCCACGACGAGGGCCGCTATGAACACGCGCCGCGCGAACCTTAACGACTCGCCTTCCCGTCCCGCCTCCGCCTCTCCACGCGGGTTCGATTCTGAAGTGGTTTTCAATTGTTTCACCAGCGGTCATCACTCGGTTCAATTTCGCTTCGACCTAATGTGTCGAGACACTTCCGCCGCGGCCTGGGACGACGAATCTTGCTCCTTGGGCGTGCCTGCTCCTCGCCCATCTTTACGGCGGTGCAACCTGTAACCCCTGTAGAGAAGCGAGACGGCAATCCACGCGAAGATGAAGATGAGCGGATAGACTAACAGTCGCGGGAAGAACCAGAAGAGGATTGCTAAGGCCAGCAGCAGCGCTCCGACCGTCAACATGATGCGTGACTCGATCGGTTCGAGCACGCGCCGGTCGGTGAACGCCGCGCCGATGGCGTTGCCGATGCGAATCGCCCCGGCCGCTGCGCGCCCTCCGCTACCCCCTCCGCTCGTTAAAACGGGATGCGGGTGAGGCGGCTCGCCGGGCGCGCGTAATTTGCGCTTCGCATCCAAAACGACCTCGGTCGAGTTCTCCAAATCTTGGAGATAAGTCTCTTCCATCAGGCGCGCGAAACGCTCGTCTTCGACGACGGCGTCCAACTCGCAGTTGCCGAACCAACTGGCGATGTTCAGGTTCGTTGAGCCGACGCGCGCCCAGCGGGAGTCGGCGACCGCCGTCTTCGCATGCAGCATCGTGCCGTTCCACTCGAAGACGCGCACCCCGGCCTCCAGCAAGGGACGATAGCCCGCCCTCGATAAAGGTCTGAGGAGCGGAATGTCCGTCCCGTTCGGGACGAGCAGGCGCACGTCAACGCCGTCGCGCGCCGCCGCGCGCAGGGCCTGCACGTAAGAGGTCGTTCCGGCGTAGTAGGCGTCCGTCAGCCACAAACGATTCCTCGCCAGCGAGGCGACGAGCTGATCT
>DATLMV010000185.1:0-50354 GCA_035537095.1 Pyrinomonadaceae bacterium | reverse complement strand
TTCGGAGATGAAGCTCCGGCAAAAAATACGCGCCGCGTTCGAGCCGGAGGGTTTCCAGAAGTTCAAAGTCAGACCAATCTTCCAACAACTGCGCGGCCTTGACGAGGGCTTCGCGGTATTCGTCGTCGGCGTTGGAGTCCCAAGTGATGCCGCCGCCGACGCCGTACGCGGCCTCTCCGGTCGCGCCGTCAATCGTCATCGTGCGAATCGCCACGTTGAAGACGGCCTCGCGCTCCGGCGTCACGAAACCGATTGCGCCGCAATAGATTTCCCTCGGCGAATCTTCGAGCGCGGCGATCAAACGCATCGTGCTCACTTTGGGCGCGCCCGTGATCGAGCCGCAGGGAAAGAGCGCGGCGAAGATGTCTTCGAGCGTGATGTCGCGCGGCACTCCGGCTGTAACGGTCGAGGTCAACTGGTGCACGGACGGGTAACGCTCGATGTCGAACAGGCTGGCGACGCGCACGGAGCCGACATCGGCGATGCGCCCCAAGTCGTTGCGAAGTAAATCAACGATCATCACGTTCTCCGCGCGGTCTTTCTCCGACGCCGCGAGTTGCGCCGCGAGCGCGTCGTCTTCCTCCGTCCAACGTCCCCGGCGGATTGTTCCCTTCATCGGGCGCGTGGTTATCTCTCCGCCGCGCAGTCGAAAAAAGAGTTCGGGAGAAGCGGACAGAATTTGTTGCCGCCCCGTGTCGAGGTAGGCCGCGTAGGGCGGGCGTTGGAGAGCTTGGAGGCGTCGGTAACAGGCGAGGGCATCGCCCTCGAAGCGGGAGACGAGACGCAGCGTGTAGTTGACCTGATAGGTTTGGCCGCGCGCAATCGCCGCGCGCACGCGCCCGACGTTCTGGTCGTACTCGTCGCGTCGTGTCGCGGGCAGCCAGCCGTCGAAACGAAAATCGCCGTCAGTCAGAAATGTCTCACGCGTTGACGGTGCGCGGAAGATTCCGAACCAGAGCAGGGGCAACTGCGCGCCGTCGCGCACGTCGAAGGCGGAATCGAAGGCGGGCGCGGCTTCGTAGGAGACGTAGCCCGCAGCGTAGAGCCCCGCGTTGACGCACGCCTGCACGCGACGCAACGCCGGACGCACCTCCGCGAGCGAACCGGCGACGACGACTTCCACAGGTTCGGCGAAGCAGAGCGGGCGCGCTGTGCCGTCTCGATTGCGGAAATCGAAAATCAGGAGAGGCGACGCGGAGTTGTTACCCATCTTCAAAACGCTCGGGCGGCCTCACATCCTCAGACGTGGAACTCTAAACAGTTTGAGTTTCGGAGATAGACCGGAGGCGAGTATAGCCCGACGGCGACGCAGATTTATAGAGAGACGGACGGCGGGACAAGAGTTCGGAGGATGTGCGAAGGAAACGGAATATCGTAAACGAAATTTCGTTTACGATATCTCTTTCAAAGCGCGCGCGACATCAGGAGGTCAATCTGTTCGTCCGTGCCGACGGCGAAGATGTGTGAGCCGACGGCGACAAACTCCCACTTCGCATAGAAGGCTTTGGCGCGCGCGTTGTGCTCCCAGACGCCGAGCCACAGCGTCTCAAATCCCGCGCGCCGCGCCTCGTCAACGCACGCGCGCATCAGAGCCTCGCCGACGCCGTGCCCGTGCCACCCCTGCGAGACATAGAGGCGGGCCAACTCAATCGGTCGTGCGCCCTCGACGCACTCCGGCGGGCGGCCCGCACGCAGCAGCGCGTAGCCGCTCGCCGCGCCGCCGGTTTCGGCGATAAAGAAGGTTGACTGCGGGTCGTTCAGTTCCGCGCGCTGGATGTCGGGGCCGTAGGTCGCTTTGAGATAGGCGTCCATATCCTCGGGCGGGGTGTCTTGGACGAAGGTTTCATAGAAGATGCGCGCGCCGAGTTCGGCGAGCAGGCTCGCGTCGGCGGCGTCGGCGCGGCGCACTTGTGTTTCTTTCGCATGTGTCTCTTGCGGGGTCAAGATTCTTTCAAACCTGCGCGCGGAGTTGGCGCGTCCATGCGGCCAGATTGTGCAGCAGTTTGACGATCAATTCGCGCGTCTTATCGTCCGTCAGGTTGCCCCCGGCGTCGAACCTCTGCGCGGCGTTGCCGATCATCACTTCGGGACGATTGACGGCGTGCATGTTCAGGAAGACGAAGACCTGACGCAGGTGATACTGCGCGCGCGCCGTGCCGAGGATGCCGACGGATGCGCCCATCAGGGCGACGGGTTTTCCCTCCCACGCGCTGTCGCCGTAGGGACGCGAACCCCAGTCAATCGCGTTCTTGAGCACGCCCGGTATCGAGTAGTTATATTCGGGCGTAACGAACAGGATGGCGTCCGCCGCGCGCACGCGTTCCTTGAGTTCGACGACGCGCGCCGGGGGATTCGCCTCGATGTCTTCGTTGAAGGGCGGGATGCCTTCGAGGTCGAAGATTTCAATCTCCGTGCCTTCGGGCGCGTGCGCTTGTGCGGCGCGCAACGCCGCGCGGTTGTACGAAGCATGGCGGAGACTGCCCGCGATGCCGAGAATCTTTATCCTGTCAGCCATCAAAAAATATCCTCTCCGGATTCGGTTAAAAGTTCACTTGACGACACGCTTCAACCGATTTGCACGGTCAGCATGGAGATCGAGCCGCCGTCGAAACCCTCGACGGGAAAACTGACCGCATCGCCTTCGCGTTGCAGCGCGAGCACGTAGAGCAGCGGCAGGTAATGGTCGGGCGTGGGGGCCGAAAGGAGCGCGTCGCGGCCCAGAGATTCGTAGTTGACGAGCGGTTCGTGTGTGCCTCCGAGCAGCAGTTCGCGCGCCCGCTCCTCGAAACGCACGGCCCAGTCCAGAGGCTCGACCGGATGACGCCCCCAAGCGTACGTGTGCAGGTTATGCACGAGATTCCCGCTCCCGATGACGAGCACGCCCTCGTCGCGCAGCGGCGCGAGACTTCGCGCTATCTCGTAATGAAACGCGGCGGGCTGTCTCTCGTCTATGCTCAGTTGCACGACGGGCACGTCCGCCTCCGGGAAGACGTGGCAGAGCACAGACCAAGTGCCGTGATCCAGTCCCCACCCGTCGTCTGAACCGACGGCGACGGGCGCGAGCAACTCCTGCACGCGCCGCGCCAGACGGGGATCGCCCGCCGCCGGATACTTGAACTGGTACAACTCGCGCGGGAAGCCGCCGAAGTCGTGAATCGTGCGCGGCGAATCCGACGCCGTGACCTGCGTCGCGGGCAAGTACCAATGTGCGGAGACGGCGAGCACGGCTTTCGGGCGCGGCAGCGAAGCCCCGATGGCCGCCCATCCTTGTGTCCAAGCGTTGTTCGCCAGAGCGTTCAACGGATTGCCGTGTCCGAAGAAGACGGCGGGCATTGGTTTCTGCATCACGCTGAAATCCTTCTGAAAGTTAGTCCGACATTCCGGCTGAAATTCAAACGGACATTCCGCCCGCGCCGGAGACGCGTCGAAGTCTCCGGTGCTCAAGCGCAGCGAAGCGAAGTCCCGCGCACTCCGACGTGTGTGCACACTCAAGCGAGCGTTCAAGCACCTGCGCGCGCAAACGAAGCGTTCAGATGCCCGCTCCGTTCCGCGTCCGTCCTCTGCCGGACTATTGCGCGGCGGGCTTGGGCGCGGGCTTGAGGGCTTCGAGTTGCAGTTCGATGGTCACTTGATGGCCGAGGTCGAAGCCGCCGTTGTCCATCGCCTTGCCGTAGGTGATGCCGTAGTCGCGTCGGTCAATCTTGGTCTGCGCGTTGATGCCGAAGCGCGTGTTGCCGCGCGCGTCTTTGACGGCTCCGGTGATGGTGAAGGGAAGCGCGACCGGCTTCGTCACGCCCTTGAGCGTGAGGTCGCCGTGCAGCACGTAACGGTCTTTGCCCTTGCGCTCGACGCGCGTGCTCTTGAAGGTCATCTCCGGATACTTTTCCACTTCGAAAAAGTCCGCCGTCCGCAGGTGCTTGTCGCGCGGCGCGACGCCCGTGTCAATGCTTTCGACTTTGGCTTTGAAGTCAACCGACGACTTCGTCAAGTCAGACTCGTCGTAACGAATCGTGCCCGTGAAATCCTTGAAGCGTCCCTCCACCCAGTTGATCTCCATGTGACGGATGGCGAAGCCGATGGTGCTGTGCGCCGGGTCAATCTGGTATTCGCCGCCCGTGATCGGAGCATAGTTGACCTTCGTCGCCTTCGCCTGCGCCCCTTGCGCGTGCACGGTCGGAGCGGTCGCGCCGCCGTCGGACGCCAACGCGACGAAGGCCGCGAGCGCGGCGAACAGAAATGCGTATCTCAAACGTGACATGTAAATTCTCTCCTTAACTTCAATCCAAAATTTATCCCGTCGCTGACGGACGCGCGCGGGCTTCGGTTATCCGTGTTTGTATGGGCGGGGCGTCATCGAGTCGTCACGGCGCAGGAGGCGGTCGAGACTCCATTCGCCGCCGCCCGCCGTCGCGAGATAGAGGAAGACGAAACTGTAGAGCACCGCCAACTCGCCCTTGTTCAAGATGGGCCAGAAGCCCTGCGGCGCGTGCGCCATGAAGTAGGCCACCGCCATCAAACCCGATAGGATGAACGCGACGGGCCGCGTGAAGAATCCCAGAAGCAGCAGCAACCCGCCGAAGAATTCGAGGATGCCCGCGACGCCCATCAGCGACATGAGCGGCGGCGCGCCTTGAGCGGCTGCACCGGGCGCGGGCGGCGGAACGAACATGCCGAAGATTTTCTGCGCGCCGTGCTGCATTATCAGGAACGCCGCGATGATTCGCAGCACGCTCAACAGGCGCGGAGCCCATCGAGTGTAAAATGAATCGGGTTGTGCCATCTGTTTCTCCTTATAACGTGCCGAACGGAAATGCGATGTGCTGAATCTTGACTAACTAATAGCGTACGAAAAATTTTTAACAACGAATAGCGTGCGAAAAATTTTTAACTTTGAACGGCGCGCGCCTCGTCGAGCAACGTGCGGAGGGCGACGAGCTTTTTCTCTCCCATGTGCCCGAGTTGCCGACGGTGTTGCTCGGCGACGGGCGCGTCGAGTTGCGCGAGCATCCGCAAGCCCTCGTCCGTGATGCGCGTGATGATGAAGCGACGGTCGCCCGCGCGCTCGCGTGAAATCAGGCCGCGCGCCTCAAGCCGGTCGAGCAGACGCGTGATGTCCGAATCCTTCGTCACCATCCGCTCGCCGATGTCGCGGCAGGACGCGCCCTCCGCGCCCGCGCCGCGCAGGATTCTGAGCGCGTTGTACTGCGTCGGCGTCAGTTCCGATTGCTTGAGCACCTCCGTGAAGCCCGACACCAGCCGCTCCGCCGTCCGCAGGATACTCAGATAAACCTCCTCCTCCGGACTCGCAAAAGCTCTCGTCTGTCGCAGTTCCTTTTGCAAACGCCTGACCATGTGATGACGATAAACGTTATAACGACTGTTGTCAAGAGGAATATGCGCGCCGTCGAAAAAGAGACGCGACGGAAAAACTTCTCCCGTCGCGGCCATGAGGCCAAGCGAACTACACGGAGAGGCTCTCGTTTGCTCTGCTTGAAGTCGTCCTTAAACCGCGAAATGCCCGTAAAATCAGGGCGAAAATGTAAGTTGAGGGATAGGTTCTAGAGTCCGAGGGCGTCCATTTTCGGCTTTTCGTACGTGCCGTCTTCCGCCGGATAGCGCAGAGATTTCTCGAATTTTCCGGTCTCTTTAGCCAGCGCCCAGACGAGGCTTTCGCCCGCTGGCGCGATATTCGGCGAGCGCGAAAAGACGGGGTCGGTATATGCTTCTTCAGCGTTCAACAGTTGCCAGCCCTTGTCTCTGAACATTTGCAGCACGTCGCCGAGAAAGAGACCGTTGAGCAGGTTGTGATGAAGCAGCAGCGTGTGTTTGACGCTGCGCCCCAAGACCTTCTGCGAGAGGTCTTCGTAGTACGCCGCGCGCTCCCAGATGTGGCTCAGGTAGAAATCGCGGTAGGGCTTGATGTCGGCGCGCTCGTTCTCTTTGAGACGCTGGCGCAATCTTTCGTCAACGTACCAATCGGAAGCGTCTATCGTGACGTGGCCGTTGCGATAACCATGCTGGCGCATGAAGGCGCGTATCCGGTCGCGCTGCTGTGCGGTGTCGCCCTCTTTGAGATAGGGGAAACGGAGAAACTTGCGGAAGCGCGGGAGCGGCTTGAGCAGGGCTTCGTTGCGCAGGATGTCGGCGGTGAACTTCTGAAAGTCGGCGTCGGGATAGTGGGAATGCGAATAGGTGTGGTTGGCGATCATGTGCCCTTCGGCGTCCCAACGCCGCACCAAATCCATGTTCGATTCCTTATCCACATAGCGACCGGCGACGAACATCGCCGCTTGCAGTTTGTGTTTGCGAAGCGCGGCGAGGAGGGCTTCGTTGCGCGCAGTTTTGGATAACAGCGGCGTGTCGAAGACGACGAAATCGTCGAGCGTGACGGCGACCTGCGGACGCTTGGCGGCGAAGGAGAGGGGACTCGCTTTGCCGATGCCGAGCGCGACGAGCGACATACTCAGGTCGGCGGCAAATCGTCTGCGGTTGATCATCATCCGGTTCACCTCCGCTACGTGGAAAGATGCGAGACGAGAACTATCCGTTGCGACAAGAGCACTGTCTTCCGGCGCGTCCGGCAGCGAGCATCTCCGGCTTGCACGCCGGAGTCAACGGATTGTTCGATAATGTTCGACCAAATCAGAACCGAATTCAAGTCGCCCTTTTGCGTGCGCGCAGCCATACGGGTGTTATGATGCACGCGCCTCCGGCAGAGGCGGCTTTCACAACCTGACATCCATGAATCAAAGGAGACCTCCCCGATGAGCGGAGAGAGTAGTGTCCGACGCGTCCCGAACGCGTTCAACTTCTTGCTGCAAGGCGTGCTCGTTTTGAGTTGCACCCTGAGTTTCGCCCTCTGTTTCGCTGTGACGGCGCGCGCACAGCGACCGTCCTCGACGCCGACGGTGCTCAGGCAGGACGCGCCCGCGCCGAACAAGTTCAAGCCGTTGCAGTATCGCTTGATCGGGCCGTATCGCGGCGGGCGCGTGACGGCGGTGGCGGGCGTCGCCGGGCAGCCGCTCGTCTATTACTTCGGCGCGACGGGCGGCGGCGTCTGGAAGACGACCGACGGCGGCGCAAACTGGGAGCCGATGTCGGACGCGGCCTTCAAGACGGGTTCGGTCGGCGGCATCGGCATCTGCGACGCCGACCCGAACGTGATTTACGTCGGGATGGGCGAGTCGCCGATTCGCGGCAACGTGTCGCACGGCGACGGCGTTTACAAGTCCATTGACGCGGGGCGAACTTGGAAGCACATGGGGCTCGAAGATACGCGGCAGGTCTCCCGCGTGCGCGTGCACCCGCGCAATCCCGATATCGTCTACGTCGCCGCGCTCGGCCACACGTACGGGCCGAACGAGCAG
Organism: Pyrinomonadaceae bacterium; assembly: GCA_035537095.1. Classification (GTDB taxonomy): domain Bacteria; phylum Acidobacteriota; class Blastocatellia; order Pyrinomonadales; family Pyrinomonadaceae; genus DASWNP01. The sequence continues at coordinate 42,987 of DATLMV010000185.1, read as the reverse complement.
CGCGGCATCTTTCGTTCAAAGGACGGCGGGCGCACATGGGAGCGGATACTCTATCGCGGCGATAAAGCGGGCGCGTCCGACCTGATTCTCGACCCGACCAACGCCAACATCATGTACGCGGCCTTCTGGGAGGTCTATCGCAAGCCTTGGACTCTGGAGAGCGGCGGGCCGAACGGCGGCATCTTCAAGTCAACCGACGGCGGCGACAGTTGGACGGAGTTGACGCGTAATGCGGGGCTGCCGAAAGGTCTGGTGGGGAAAATCGGCGTGACTGTGTCGCCGGTCAATCCGGAGCGCGTCTGGGCGATTGTCGAAGCGGAGGACGGCGGCGTCTTTCGTTCCGACAACGGCGGGCGCACTTGGACGCGGACGAGCGACGAGCGTCGCCTGCGCCAGCGCGCGTGGTATTACACGCGCATCTACGCCGACACGGAGAACGCCGATACCGTCTATGTGCTCAACACGGGCTTCTACAAATCGAACGACGGCGGGCGCACCTACACGAACATCTCCGTCCCGCACGGCGACAACCACGACCTCTGGATTGCGCCCAACGACGCCGCGCGCATGATCAACAGCAACGACGGCGGCGCAAACGTCTCCTTCAACGCGGGCCGCACTTGGACGGAACAAGACCAACCCACCGCGCAGTTTTATCGCGTCGCGCTCGACGAAGATTTCCCATATCACATCTACGGCGCGCAGCAGGACAACTCGACGGTGAGAATCGCCAGCCGGACGACCGATTTCGGCATTGACCGCGCCGATTGGTTCGACGTGGGCGGCGGCGAATCCGGCTGGATCGCGCCCTCGCCGAAGGACTCTCTGGTCGTCTTCGCCGGTTCATACGGCGGGCTGATCACGCGCTACGACCACCGCAACCGCCAACTTCGCAACGTCACCGTCTGGCCCGACAATCCGATGGGCGCGGGCGCGGAGGCGATGAAGTATCGCTTCCAATGGAACTTCCCGATTCTCTTTTCGCCGCACGAGCCGAACACGCTCTACGCGGCGGGCAACGTCCTCTTTCGCACGACGAACGAGGGGCAGAGTTGGGAGGCCATCAGTCCCGACCTGACGCGCAACGACCGCACCAAGCAGGGCTCGTCCGGCGGGCCGATCACGAAAGACAACACGAGCGTCGAATACTACGACACGATTTTCACCGTGATGGAATCGCCCGCGCAGAAGGGAACTATCTGGACTGGTTCGGACGACGGCCTCGTCCAAGTCACGCGCGACGCCGGGAGGAATTGGGAGAACGTCACGCCGAAGAACATGCCCGAATGGATTCAGATAAACTCCATTGAAGCGTCGCCGCACGACCCGGCGAGCGCGTACGTCGCCGCGACGATGTACAAGTGGGACGACCTCCGGCCCTATCTCTACCGGACGAAGGATTACGGCAAAACTTGGACGAAGATAACGGCGGGCATTCCCGACGGAGCCTTCACACGCGTCGTGCGCGAAGACCCGAACCGTCGCGGCCTGCTCTACGCGGGGACGGAGACGGGGATGTACGTCTCCTTCGACGACGGCGAACGCTGGCAACCGTTTCAACTCAACCTGCCGGTCGTCCCCATCACAGACCTCGCCGTTCACAAACGCGAGCGCGACCTCGTCGTCGCCACGCAGGGCCGCTCCTTCTACATCCTCGACGACCTGACCGTCCTCCATCAGATGTCGGACGCTTTCGTCACCGGACAGGCGGAGACGCGACTGCTCAAACCGGAGAGCGCGTATCGCATGGACGGCTTCGGCGGACAGCTTCCCGCGACGGCGACCATCGGCAGAAATCCGCCCAACGGCGTCGTCGTCTATTACCACTTGAAGAACCGACCGGCGACCGATGTCGTGCTCGAATTTCTCGACGCCGACGGGCGTTCAATCAAAAAGTTCACCGCCGCGCGTGCGCAGGCCACGCCGACGCCGACGCCTAATGCCGGAATGCAGGCCGCGCCGACGCCGCAACCGCCCGCCGCCGGAATGAGACAGACACAAGCCCCCGGCACGACCCCGGCGCAAACGACCGGCGCGGCGCAGGTGCAGACGCCGCCCGCGCAACCGCAAGCGCCCTCCGGCGAGGAGTCTTCGACGTTCGGCGCGGGCGGCGCGCAGCCGCGACCGACCGCCGAGCAGGGCTTGAACCGCTTCGTCTGGGACATGCGCTACGCGGACGCGTCGCGCTTTCCCAATCTCATCATGTGGGCGGGCGACACGCGCGGCCCGCTCGCCGTCCCCGGCATGTATCAGGTCAAGCTCACCGTTGACGGCAAGACGATGACGGAGAGTTTTGAAATCAGGAAAGACCCGCGCGTCGCGACTCCGGCGGCTGACTTCGCGAAACAGTTTGAACTGCTCACGAAGATCCGCGACAAGCTGACCGAGACGCACGACGCCATCACGCAGATTCGCGACGTGCGCAAGCAGGTCGAAGAACTCTCGAAGCGCGCGGGCGAACAGCCCGAAGGCCGGAGGATCGTCGAGGCCGCACGCGCGCTCAATGCGAAGATGACGGCGATTGAGGAAGAACTCTACCAGACCAAAAATCAGAGCAGCCAAGACCCGCTCAACTTCCCCATCCGTCTCAACAACAAACTGGCCGCACTCGGCGGCGTCGTCTCCAGCGCCGACGCCGCGCCGACCGACCAGTCCTACGTCCTCTACGAAGAACTCGCGGGCAAAATCAACGTCCAACTCGAAAGACTCAAGCAGGTCTTCGCCAACGACCTCCGCGACTTCAACCAACTCGCCCGCGAACAGAACATCCCCGCCGTCCATCTCAAACCGGCGACGGCGGGCGCGCAGCAGTAAATCAAGGGGAAAGGGGAAAGGGTCAAAAGGGGGAAAGGGAAAGGAAGGAGGAAGGACGAAGGGCGTTTTTCTTTTTCTCCCTTAACCTTTCCCCCTTAACCTTTTTCCCTTGTTGATTCCTGTTTCTGTTATCCTGTCCGTCCTGTTTGAAGCTCTCGCAAGAATCTTTCCTCGTCGCGTTCTTTCGGTTAGGACTGAAGCAGTCTTCCGGCAATTCAAAATCTTAAGGAGATGAGTCACAAATGAAGATTCGTGTCTATACGTCGAGCGCCTTATGCATCGTGCTCTGTTTGTTCGCGTGTGCGGCGGCGGCGCGGGCCAACGTCCCCGACCCTTCGCGCGTTCGTCCGAAGGTGCGCGCGGTCGAGCCGGTGCAGCGCGCGGGCGCGTCGCGGATGGTGATTGAGGCGAGCGGCGACGCCAACTCCGAAGTGCGCTTGCAGATTCCGCGCGAGATGCTCAAGCAGTTGCGCGCGCAGGCCGGGACGCAGGACGAAACGAACGCCGCGACGACCTCCGGCGGATTCAATCTCCCGCCCGCGCAGACCGTGCTCGCCGGACTCTTCCTCTCGCTCTCGTTCATCACGGGAGGCTTCCTGATGTTGCGCTCGCGGCGTCGCTCCACGGCGCAGCGCGCAGCCTTCGCGCTCGTCGCCTGTGTGCTCGGCGGCGCGGCCCTCGCGACCGTCTCGCACGCCAACATCGGCCCGCCGCGCCTGCCCCCGCTCGACGCCGGAACGCTCGTGCAGGCCGCGCCCAACGGCACGGCGCTCAAAGGCTCTGTCAGAGTCGAGGTCGTCTCCGAGGGCAACGAAATCAAGTTGATCATCCCGCAGACCGCGACCGAGACGGACAAGTAAAAGTATCAAAGTGATGGACAAGTAAACGCGACGAAGACGAGCGAGTAATCAAGACGACAATGAGCTACTAACATGCAAGAGATAGTCTTCAAAGGAATCGCCGGAAGCGACAAAGTGAGCGACGGAAGCGACGCGCGGGGACGTGAGGCGGAGGCTCCGGCGTGGCTGTTTGCGTCGGCGACGCTGGCGTTGATGCTGGCGTCCGCCATCTTCGTCGGGTGGATGCCTTTGCAGCTTTCGGTCGTCACCGTCTTTCTCTTCGCGGGCCCGCACAACTGGATGGAGTTTCGCTATTTTGTCTCGCGGATGCCCGCGCGCTGGGGCGAGACGCGCAACTTTTTTCAGTTGGCGATTGGCGGCGCGATACTCTTGACGACGACTTACGCGGTGCTGCCGTTGGCGGCGCGCGCGCTCGCGTGGGAGGACGCGGGTTGGCTCGCGGCAACAGCCGTGTGGAACAGTCTGCTCGTCGGTTGGATACTCGCGCTCGTACATCTACGCAGCCGCGAACGCCCGCGCCGCGATTGGTCTTGGACGCTGCCCGCAGGCTTCGCGCTCATCGGTCTGTCATGGATGATGCCGCACTACTGGTCGCTCGCGCTCGTCTACCTGCACCCGCTCGTTGCGCTCTGGTTTCTGGATAGACAACTGGGAAAGAGTCGCCCGCGCTGGCGCGGCGCGTACCGGATGTGTGTGGCGTGTCTGCCGCTTCTGGTCGGCGTGCTCTGGTGGCAGTTGGCCGACGCGCCCTCGTTTGCGGGCGACGATGCGCTGACCCTGCGCATCACCCGACACGCGGGCGCGGGACTCTTGTCGGGCGTCTCAAGTCAACTGCTCGTCTCGACGCACGTCTTTCTTGAGACGCTGCATTACGCCGTCTGGCTCGTGGCGATTCCGCTCGTGGGTTTGCGCGTCGCGCCGTGGCGCACGGAGCGGATTCCGCTCGTCACGCACCCGCGCGGCTGGCCGCGCACGCTGCGCGCGCTGCTCGTCTTGGGCGCGTGCGGCGTCGTCCTGCTCTGGCTCTGCTTCCTCGCCGACTACCCGACGACGCGCGACATCTACTTCACCGCCGCGATGCTCCACGTCCTCGCCGAAGTTCCCTTCCTGCTGCGGATGCTCTGAAGAACCAACGACCGATGCGCGCGAGCGAACTCTGGCTCTTTCTTCCCTTCGGCTACCTGCTGACGGTGCTCTGCGAAACGCCCGTGCTGCTCGCCGGACTCTCCGCGCGACACCCGCTCCGGCGCAAACTCTTCGCGGGTCTCTGGCTCACCGCCTGCACATATCCGGTCGTGATTCTCGTGCTGCCGCTTGTCATGTCCGGCGCGTCGCGCGCGGCCTACCTGTGGGTCGCGGAAATCTTCGCGCCGCTCGCGGAGTGCGTGCTTTTCTGGTCTGCCTTCGGCGCGCGGGACGAGCGCGGGCGGGCGTCTATGTGGCGCGATTTCGCGGCCATCACGACGGCCAACGTGCTCTCGTTCGCGGCGGGAGAACTGTTGAGCGCGTACGGCTGGTTCGACTTCCTCCGTTGAGACGCAAAGCACGGGCGCACGCATGTTAGGGACGCGCGAACGCATTTTACAGACGCACGCATGCAGGCTAAACGACGGACGCGCGCAGGCTAACGACGGGCGCGTGCACGCGTTGACGTGCGTTTCGCGTTCAAGTCGAGACGTTGTGCGTCACGCTGAGACGTTGTGCGTCACGTTAGAGGGTCAGCGTTTTTTGAGCGAGCGGCAGTTGCTTGCGCCGCAGCGGCAGGCGTCGGCGGGCGGGTGGTCTGGGTCGCGGTAGTTGATGGTGATCTCTTCGCCCGCCGCGATGTCGCGGAGCGCGAAGAAGCCGACGCGGTCGCCGCGCAGGATACGCATGAAGGAGTTCGGGTCGCAGGAATGGTTGATGAAGGCGGTTTCGTTGCCGCCGACGGAGGCGTCAATCGCTAACTCTTCCGTCAGCCAGATGATTTTGAAAATCTCCTCCTGCTCGTTCAGGCGCGCGTTGATCCGCCGCCTTCCGCGCAGCACTTCGCCAGCGTAGTCGGCAAATTTCCTGCGCTTCTCAAGCGGCACGAGCGTAAAGCACCCGCGCCCGCGAATCTTGCTTTTTTTGGCAACCAGAGTCTTCCCCATTTTCGTCGGTTCTCCCCTTGCAGATTGAGGATGCGCGTTGCGCTCCCGGAGGTTAAAACGGCGCGAGAGTGTAGCACAGTCGTGTTGTTGAAACGCGCGCGCCGCCATCACTTGAGCAGCGCGAAGAACTCGTTTGACAACCCGCGCGCGGGAGAGCTAAGGTGCTTGCCGCAACGCCTGTGCGATTTTTACGCGAGCGCGAACTCCCATCCGCCCGCACCTCATCAAGACACTATTGGAAATCTCGCTCGCCCGCGAGACGACACCGCCGCGAGACGAACCAAAACTCAAACGCCGCCTGCGCTCGCCGCCTCCGTCGAAGCGCACACTTTGAGTCCCGACGAAACTCGAACATCTCGAAGGAGTACCGACGTGGAGAGCTTGACCTGTACGGGTTGCGGGCAGATGAACCCGAGCGACGCGCCCGCCTGTGAGCATTGCGGCCTCATTCTGAACGAGGAGAACGTCCGGAGAACCGAGCCGCGCCCCGCGCCGGAATTTGCGCCGCACGCGGGCGGCTTTGTTCCCGGCATCGAGGGCAACTACGCACCGCGCGAGGGCCACGACGCCGGGGCGCACGACCTGCCCGACGCCGCCGACGCGGAGAGCCTCCCCGTTGATTTCTACGTCAGACCTTTCGAGTTTATCGGCGACGTGTTGACCCCGACGCTGAAAATCTATCGCGACAACTTTCCGTTGATTGCGAAGATCATTCTGACTTCCGCCGTCCCCTTAGTCCTGCTGCAATCCATCTTCACGCTCGCGGGCTTAGACGAAGGGTGGGAGTGGTTGGCGCAATCGCTGATGAACGTCGCGGGCGGCTCTCTGCTGGCGGGCGCGTTGATTTATGCGCTCGTCAAGTTCCTGCGTTCGGGCGTCAACCCGTCGGTCGCGGAGTCGTACGGTTGGGGGTTGAAAAAATGGCTGACGCTCCTCGGGTGCACCATCTGCTTCAACTTCATCACGAGCATCGGCTATCTGCTGTTGATTATCCCCGGCGTGATTCTCAGTTTGAAGTATGCGCTGGTGATTCCGGTCGCCGCGATGGAAGACACGGGCGTGACCGATGCTTTTACGCGCAGCGACGATTTGACGAAGGGCTATCGCTGGCAGATTTTCGGGACGCAGTTTGTTTTAGGCGCGCTCGTCCTCCTCATCTCCATCGTCACGACATACAGTTACGGAAGTATAGACGGCATGGCGAAATCGTTTCTCTGGCTGATGATTTACGGCATCACGATGCAGATACTTCAGTCGGCCACCATCGTGCTCTCGTTCTTCATCTATCTCGGCATTCTGGCAAACGCGCGCCCGCAGCCCTTCATCGCCTCCGGCACGCCCCCGCCACCGGACGCCGCCGACATCGCGCCGCACCCGCGCGACTATGAGGGGCGACCTCTGCTGTAATCATCCCTCGATGTTGCGGCAGCGTGAAAACTCAGTAGTAAATCGTGAATCGTCAATCGTGAATAGAAACGTACTTAAAGCAGTTATCTATTTACGATTGACGATTCACGATTGACTGCCGAATGGCTTTGAAATAAGACGCGGCGAGCCGTTACAATCGGCTGACTAACAGGCGGAGGTCAAAAGGGTTGTACTCAGCACAAATCACGCGCGCGAATCCGACGTGCATCATCCTTCTGCTCGATCAATCGGGTTCGATGGCCGACCCCTTCGGCGGCGACGCGGCGACGCGCAAGGCCGATTTCGTCGCCGATGTCGTCAACCACACGCTGCATGATCTGGTCATCCGCTGCACCAAGACCGAAGAGGTGCGCAACTATTATTACGTTTCAATCATCGGCTACGGGCGCACGGTCGGCACGGCGTTGACGGGTTCGCTCTCGGCGCAGAGCGTCGTCCCCATCGCGGACGTTGCCGACTATCCTCTGCAAATCGAGACGCGCTTCAAGCGGATGTCGGACGGCGCGGGCGGCTACGTCGAGATGCCCGTGCGCGTGCCGCTCTGGATTTACCCGCACGCCGATGGCGGCACGCCGATGTGCGAAGCCTTCACCCGCACCAGAGCCATCCTCGAACATTGGCTGCACGAGCACCCGCGCGGCTTTCCGCCGACCGTCCTGCACTTGACCGACGGCGAATCCGGCGACGGCGACCCGACCGAACTCGGCAGACAGATCATGTCGCTCGGCACGGACGACGGGCAGGTGCTTTTGTTCAACTGTCACGTCTCGTCGCGTCGCGCCCATAAGGTCGAGTATCCGCTCGACGCCGCGCACCTGCCGGACGGTTTCGCCCGGACGCTCTTCAACGTTTCCAGCACGCTCCCCGAAAATTTCCTCGCGGCGGCGCAACAACTCGGCGTCAACGCCTTGGACGGCTCAAGGGGTTTCATCTTCAACGCCGACCCTTCTTCCGTCGTCCAGTTTTACGAGATCGGGACGAGCCTGACCGGCATGACGCCGCACGTCTGGATGGACGCCTAAGGCGAGACAGCATGCGACAAGCGACGCGCGATATGCTGACGACACGAAACACGCGGGCGCACGCCGAACCCTTGCGTCTCGACGTGCGACACTTCCTCCTGCCGAAAGAGAACGCCGCGCCCGACGAATGTGAGGACGCCATCGGAATCAACGAACGCACCCGCACGTATGCCATTGCCGACGGCGCGACCGAAGCCTTCGACTCGGGCAACTGGGCCAAACGTCTCGCCGGTTCGTGGGTCGAGACCGAACCCGCGCCGCTCTCGATTGAGAGTTTTCAAGAGTGGGTCGCCGCCCAATCCCGACTGCTGCACGAATCATGGCAGGGCCGGACGCTGACATGGTACGCCGAAGAGAAAGCGCGTCGCGGCTCGTTCGCGGCCTTCGTCGGCGTGCGCTTTCGCGCGTCGGAGAACCTGCTCGGTTGGGATGCCATCGCGCTCGGCGATTGCTGTCTGATACACAGTCGCGGCGGTTCCGTTCTACTGTCGCTCCCGGTCGCGCATCACGAGAACTTCAACTCGACGCCGCTGCTCGTCCCTTCGCACGAATCCATGCACGCGTCGGCGCTCGGGCAAGCGTCCGTGCGGGCGGGGACTGCCGAGCGCGGCGACGTGTTCCTGCTCCTTTCGGACGCGGGCGCGGCATGGTATCTCAAGCTCTGCGCGGACGCTTCGCCCGTGCGCGCGCAGTTTGATTCTTTGCTGGCGGCGACGCAAAATGAGTCGCTCGCCGAACTGCTCCGCAACGAACGGCGCGCGGGCGCGTTGAAAGACGACGACGTGGCCGCGCTCCGCATCTCGATTGCATAAACTCATCCCGATTGAGTGAACTGTTCGACGACGACTTTGCAAGAGTTTCCGCTGTGACTTCGACGACCGTTTGGAAAACAGTCTTCGCTTTAACTGTGCAATTGGAAAAGAGTCTCCGCTTTAACTGTGCAATGCGTTCCCATCCTTTGAGGCGGCCAGAGTAATTCATGTCGAACCTCACGAGTTCATTCTGGCCGACCGCGCGCCACTTCGCCGAAGCCATCCAATGCCCGCGCCTCTGTTTCAACGAACCGTCGCTGCGCGAGATGCTGCCCGCGGTTGACCGTCTGGGGATGCCGCTCGTCACCTCGGGGCAGTTCGCATACGTCTTCAAACTCAACTCGCAGCAGGGCACAAGCTCGGTCGCCGTCCGCTGCTTTCGCGGTTACTTGGGCGACCGCGAGCAACGCTACGCCGCGCTCGACTCGCATCTCAACTCGCACACCATCCACGCGCTCCCGCGTTTCAAATATCTGCCGAAAGGAATCCTCGTCAACGGCCAACGCTTTCCCGTCCTCGTCATGCAATGGATCGAAGGGCCGACGCTCGACGTGTACCTGCAAGAGATGCATCGCAAGCCGGATGTCGTCCGCCATCTCGCCGACGAGTGGATCAAGCTGGTGGCGAACCTGCGCGAAGCCGGAGTCGCGCACGGCGACCTACAACACGGCAACATCATCGTCGAGCACGGGCAGTTTCGTCTCGTTGATTTCGACGGGATGTTCGTCCCGCAGTTGGCGGGCCGACAGGCGAGCGAGGTCGGTCATCAACATTATCAACACCCGCAGCGCGACGCGCGCCTCTTCTCGCCGGAGATTGATAACTTCTCCGCGCTCGTCATCTACCTCTCGCTCGTCGCGCTGGCCGCGCGCCCCGAACTGTGGGACGAACATCACGACGAAAATCTCCTGTTCAGCAAACAGGATTTTCTCGCGCCGGAATCTTCCGCGCTGCTGCAAAAGATCAAAGAGACGGGAGAGGAGGAGCGTCGTCTGGCGGAGGCTTTGGAGACGGCGGCGCGCGGCAGCGACCCTTTGGCGACGCCGCACCTGCTCGACCTCGTGAGCGTCAAGTCCAAATCCAAACTGCCCGCATGGATGTCCGCGCCTGTGGAGATTGACTACACAGGGCACACGCGCGAAGTCTCACGCGCCGACGCGCCCGTGGTCGAACCGCGTCGCGCCCCGCGCCGGTCGCAGCAGAGTTCGCAGGCGGCGATGCCCCAGACGCCCACTTCGCAGAGCGTCCAGAGCATCTTCAACACGCCCGCCGCCGCCGCCTCCTCCGCCTCGACGCTGCCCGCGCCGCTCGACCCCTCGGACGTGTGGGGCAACACCGTCAAGTACGCGGGCAAGCTGCTCGGTCAATCATATTTTTACGTCTGGTGGATTCCCGTCTATCGCATCCTCGACGGCTTCTGGAGTCTCTTCGGCATCACCGATTTTCCCGCCGTGATTCTCACGCTGCTGCTCTTCGCGTCGCTCTTTCTCCTCTATGGTTTCCTGCGCGCCGTCTACGAATCGGAGAAGTCGCTGCGCACGGGACAGGCGTCGGCGGGCAGCCTCGCCGCGATGCCCGTCAACTTTCTCACGCCGAACCCGCCGAAACCGAAGCCGACACTTCGCGGCCAAGCGTCTAACGCATGGTTTACGCAACCCAAGAACGTTCCTCTCGCCGTGAAAGGAATGGGGCGGCCCGTCGTCGGCAACCCGAGCCTGCGTCTCTATCACATGCCGGAGTGCGAATGGGCGGAGAAGATAGCCAAGCACCAGCGCGTCGGCTTCCCCACGCCCGCCGACGCGTATCTCGCCGGTTATCGTCCCTGCAAAATCTGCGACCCGTAACCCCTAACACCACGTCGCCGGTAAACAGAACACGCGGGCGACGCGCGTGCGCCGGGTTGCGCGACGGGCGAAACTCCGACGCGTCGTTTGTGTTGTCTCGCTATCTCCGCGACGGCGAAACGACGACGCGACGGACGACGCGACGCACGCTTGCCGGGACGCTCCGGGGCGCGCGGAAAATTTGCTTGACATTTGCTTGACAGAGGCCCGACGCGGCGTCGTAACCTACGGCGCGGGAAAGGGAAAAGATGAGCCGGAAGAAAAAAGATGCAGCGGGTGATTCCGCTTTGAACCGTCGCGGATTTTTGCGTCGCGGCGTGTTGGGCGGCGCGCTGGCGTTCGTCAGCCCGTCGCTGGCGTTTGGCGAGACGAATGACGAGATGAAGACTCCGTCAAACATGGAGGCCGCGCCGGTCAAGTCGTTCGAGTACGACGAAGCGACCATCGGCGAGCTACAGGAAGCGTTGACGCGCGGGCGTCTCTCGGCGCGCTCGCTCGCCGAGAAATATCTCACGCGCATCGAGGAGATAGACCGGAGCGGGCCGCGCGTCAACTCCGTCATCGAAACCAACCGCGACGCGCTCGCCATCGCCGAAGCCTCGGACGCGGAACGCAAACGGGGAAGCCTGCGCGGGCCCCTGCACGGCATCCCGGTGCTCATCAAAGACAACATAGACACCGCCGACCGCATGAGCACCACCGCCGGTTCGCTCGCGCTCGTCGGCGCGAAACCGGCGCGCGATGCCGTCATCGTCGAACGCCTGCGCGCGGCGGGCGCGGTGCTGCTCGGCAAGACGAACCTGAGCGAGTGGGCCAACTTTCGTTCGACCCATTCGTCGAGCGGTTGGAGCGCGCGCGGCGGGCAGACGCGCAACCCGTACGTGCTCGACCGTAATCCATGCGGTTCGAGTTCCGGTTCGGGCGTGGCGGTCGCCGCCAACCTCTGCGCCGTCGCCGTCGGCACGGAGACCGACGGCTCGATAGTCTGTCCCGCGTCGGCCAACGGCGTCGTCGGCATCAAGCCCACGCTCGGACTCCTGAGCGGCGCGGGCATCATCCCCATTGCGCACAGTCAGGACACGGCGGGGCCGATGGCGCGCACCGTCGCCGACGCCGCCATCCTCCTCGGCGCGCTCGCCGGGACAGGCGAACGCAACGCTGCCCCGCGAGACAGCCGACGCGGTTCGGCTCTCGACTACACGAAGTTTCTCGACCCGGCGGGCTTGCGCGGCGCGCGGCTCGGCATCGCGCGCAAGTTCTTCGGCTTCAGCGACAAGGTAGACAAGCTTCTGGCGGAAGCGATTGACACGTTGAAGCGGCTCGGCGCAATCGTCGTAGACCCCGCCGACATCCCTTCGCACGGCAAGTTCGACGACTCCGAGTTTGAAGTCCTGCTCTACGAGTTCAAGGCCGACCTGAACGCCTATCTCGCGCGTCTCGGCGGTGATGCGCGCGTGCGTTCGTTGAAAGAGATCATCCGCTTCAACGAGCAGCACAGGGACGAGGAGATGCCCTACTTCGGTCAGGAGATTTTCCAGAAGGCAGAGGAGAAGGGGCCGCTCACGTCGAGGGCTTATCGCGCTGCGCTCCGCAAAAATCATCTGCTCGCGCGCGCGCAGGGGATTGACGCCGTGATGTCGAAACATCGTCTGGACGCCATCGTCGGGCCGACGGGCGGGCCGCCGTGGACGACCGACCTCGTCAACGGCGACCACTTCTCCGGCGGCAGTTCCACGCCCGCCGCCGTCGCGGGCTACCCGAACATCACAGTCCCCGCAGGCTTCATCCACGGCCTGCCCGTCGGCATCTCCTTCTTCGGCAGAGCCGACAGCGAACCCGTGCTCATCCGGCTCGCATACGCCTTCGAGCAGGCGACCAAACACCGCAAGCCCCCGCAGTTTCTCCCGACCGCCGACCTGCGCTAGATGAAAAACTCGCTCGACGCGGCACACGAAGAACCCGACGCGGCACACGAAGGAACGCCGCGCCCGACGTTCGCAGAAGTGTCGCAGACGCCCTTCAATTCGCCGACATTCGTCAAGTCGTCGTCACGCGCAGGACGGTTGCCGCCGACGTTCTTATGACGTTCTGATAGTTCAAATCGTCAGCAAGAGTCCGATAACGACAGCACTAATAAACGAACGCTTGAATACACGCTGTTTAAACACGCTTCGCCCAAACACATCAGGAGGCCCGCCGACGTGAGACATATCTTCTTGAGACGCATCCTTATCAAAACTCTGCTGTCAGTAACGCTCCTGCACGTTGCGTGCGTTGCGGCGTCGGCGCAAGCGTTGTACGAGATGCCGGACGCTGCCGTCGAGACGCGTTGGGCGAGTCCGGAGAATCCGCGCGGGGAACGCGGGGCGGGCGGGCGCGCGAACGCGGGGCGCAAGGGCGCGCCGACGATTGCGATTCCGGCGGGCGCGAGCGCCGTGCTGGCCGAAGCGCGCGGGACATCGGGCACGGTGCGGCGGCTCTGGATGACGATCCCCGACCGCAGCCCGCGCATGCTTCGTTCCCTGCGTCTGGACATCTACTGGGACGGCGCGGCGCGTCCCGCCGTCAGCGCGCCGCTCGGCGACTTCTTCGGCGTCGGCCTCGGTCGCATGGCGCAGTTTCAGTCCGCACTTTTCTCGAACCCGGAGGCGCGCAGTTTCAACTGTAGCGTGCCGATGCCCTTTCGCACGGGGATGCGGATAGTGATGACCAACGAGAGCGCGACAGACCTGCCCGAACTCTTCTACGACATCAACTACACGCTCGGCGACCGTCACGCCGCCAGCACGCTCTACTTCCACGCACATTGGCGACGCGAGAACCCGACGACATTGCAGAAGGATTACGAGATACTGCCGCGCGTCGAAGGACGCGGGCGTTATCTGGGGACGAACATCGGCGTCATCACAGACCGCGCGACCTACTCGAACACTTGGTGGGGCGAAGGTGAGATTAAAATTTATCTCGACGGCGACCGCGAACTTCCCAGCCTCGTCGGCACGGGAACGGAAGATTACGTCGGGACGGCTTGGGGGCAGGGCGAATACGCGCATCTCTATCAAGGCTCGCCCGTCGCCGACGAGCGCGCCGGTCAATGGTGCTTCTATCGCTATCACATCCCCGACCCCGTCTATTTTCGACGCGACGTGCGCGTCACCATGCAACAGATCGGTTATCTCGGCGACCACAGTCGCGGCACGCTCGTCCGCGAAGGCCGTCGTCTCTATCGCGCGGGCGCAGGCGCGGTCGCGTTGGACATCACCAGAGACGGCAAGTTCGAGCGCACCGACGACTGGTCAAGCTGCGCCTACTTCTACCTCGACCGCCCCGACAACTCTCTCCCCCTGCTCGCCCCCGTCGCCCAACGCACCGCCGGACTGTGAACGCAAGAGCGCGGCGCAAACCTTCCTGCGCCGCGCTCCCTCATGCCGGAACATACAGCCTTACCAGATCAAACAAAACATGATGCATCCGCTCACCCGCTGACGTTATCGGACGCGTATAATCTTATTGTCTGCACAGTTTAGCCTTTCAGAGTCGTTGTTTGAAGGTCAGCCCACGATGTTCGTTAAGCTACGTTCACCGGTTGCTTTCAGGCGCGGCGGTGCTCGACCATGAGGCAGCGGTCTTGCACGACTTTGATTCCGGCGCGGGCAAACTGTTCGGCGGCCTCTTGGTTGCGGATGCCTGATTGAAACCAGACGGATTTGGGTCGCTTGGCGAGGATGTCTTCGACGTGCGCGGCGATGTCCTGCGGGCGGCGAAAGACGTTGACCATGTCAAGGTCGCCTTCGATCTCGGACAGTTTGCGATAGACCTTCTGGCCGAGGATGTGCGTGGCCTGCGGGTAATAGACGGGCACGGGAATCACTTCCAGTCCGGCGCTGGCGAGATACTGCGGGACGTAGAAGGCGGGCTGCCCGGATTGTTCTTCGGTCTTGATGCCGATGACGGCGATGCGGCGCGTTCCGGCGAGCAGTTCGCGGATGCCCTTCGTGTCTTCAATCAGATTCTCTTTCCAATCCATCTTTCGCTCCTTTGGCTCGAACGGTGATACGTTAATCAAACTCGTGACAGTATTCTATTGCTTCTCGCGCGTTGCGGGAAGAGACGACGAACGCCGACGCTCGTGCACGCGTGCATGGGGCGACATGCTTTCGGAATATTTCGATTGTATTTTCGGACTCTTTTGCTAGACTGTGCAGGCAGCAATTCCCCTTCAGAGTCAATCCCCGCTCGTATCGCCGGAGGGAGCGCGTTTTTTTTGACGCGTCGCCGTTCGCGCGTTCCCGTTCAAAGTTAAGAGTCATACCGTCTGAGGCCGCAGCACACGTCGAGAAGGTGCGGGAGGGTTTGAGTTGATGCGCCGTATGCGTTGGGCCTTGCGAGGCCGCCGGAGCGGGAGACTCGTCCCGCGCATCTACCTGTTCATCGCGACGCTTCTCGTCATCGCCGGACTCCTCGTCTATCAACCGTTGGACGATGCGGCGGCGGCGCGCGTGCGTGCACGGCAGGACGCGACGACGCGCGCCGAACGCCGCAGCGAAGACGACATCCCCGGACGCTGGATCTCCAACTCGCGCACGTCAGAAGCCGAACCGCCCAGAGAAGGCCCGCGCGCCTACACAGACCCGGCGCAGCCCGCAGATTCAAACGCAGCCAAGTCGAACGAGGAATCGGACGCCAGACCGGACGCGGGGCCCGTGACGACGCTCGCGGCGAACACGACGATCACATGGACGCCAGCCGGAAACCCGCACGTCGTCAACGGAACGTACGTCGTGCCGCCTGACACGACTCTGATTTTAGAGGCGGGCACGGTCGTGCAGATCAACGCGAACAGTTATCTGCGCGTCGAGGGCCGTCTGCTCGGTCGCGGCACGGCCACCAACCGCGTGACGATTCGCGGCATCTCCAACGCGACCTCCGACATCGTCGTCCCCGGCACGGTCGAACTCGACTACACGGACTTGCAGGCGCAGACCGACCCGCAATCGGGCGGCACGCTGCTCTACACGAATTGCCGTTGGGGCAACTACGGCTCGTTCTACGCGACCGCCGATTACACCTTCCGGCAACCGCCCTATCTCCAGTTCGACCATTGCACGTTTGAAGGCCCGACCGCGAATCTCTATCTCTCGACGGCGACGCTCGTGCTGCGCGACGTGTCGTTCACCGGCGGCGCGTACGGCAGATTTTTGTACGCGTACATGTATCTCGACAACGTCCGCGTGGACGGCGCGGGCAGCAACACGGAGGGGCTCGCCTTCTTCCTCGACGGCAAGCTCTATCTCAACAATCTACAGGTCAGAAACTCGCCCGAATCCGGTCTCTATCTCGGCGGCGGCAACTACGCGGGCAACTACTTTCTCGGCCCCGACAACGTGCTGCAAAACAACCGCTACACGTTGAAAGTCCAGAGCGGAGGGTTGCTGCCGGGCAGCACCGTGCCCGCGTCGGGCAACGTCAACAACTACATCCTCGCCGATGCTTCAAATGGTCTGGTTGACTGGCGCGGCCCGTTCGTCTGGGCTCCGATGGCCGTCCCTTACGTCGTCCTCGACCCCATCAATCTCTACGGCGGCGGGAATTGGACGATCCTGCCGGGAACGACCGTCAAGCTGGGCGCGGGCGGCGTCTCCGGCATCACGGACGAAACGCTCGGCCTCATCATACGCGGCACGCCGCAAGCGCCGGTTCGCTTCGAGCGTTTCGACCCCGCGCAAGCATGGGGCGGCATCCATTACGTGCGCTTCGGCAATCGCATCTCGCACGCCATCGTCGAAGGCAGCACGAGCGGCGTCACGAGCACGCCGAACAACGGCTCTTTCACGTACGTCCAAGACCTGATCCTGCGCAACAACCAGCAGGCGACGGGCGGCCCCGTCTTCGTCATCGGCACGCAGTTTCTCGACAACTCCTACGGCTACGCCGACACGGCCAACCAGACCGCCGGACACGGCAAGTTCAACGCCGAAGCGGCCTCGCCCAATTCATTCGAGCGCAACGGCGTCGCCATCCGCTCGAACGGGAACGCGACCATACAGGCGCGCGGCAACTGGTGGAACTCCCCGACGGGGCCGCGCACGCCGAACAATCCGGGCGGCACGGGCGACCCCATCGAGGGCACGGTTGACTTCATCCCGTATCTCACGGCGCGTCCCGACTACAGCGACGCGCCGCCCGTCGTGCGCCAGCGCGAGCCGTTCGTCACCTTCGACGCCGGACAGCGTTACACCGTCACTTGGGACTCGGAGGACGACCATGGCATCGTCGCTCATCGAATCCTCTTCAACGCGGCGGGCAACTATCCGACCGCCTTTCAGACCGTGATAGACAACCTCCCCGCCGACGCGCGTTCCTATGAATTCACGGTTCCGCCGGTCGGCTTTCAGACCACGTTTTCCTATTCGACCATCCGCGTCGTCGCGATAGACACCGCCGGACACGAACGCTTCGACGATCAGGCGATACAGATTCCCTCCGGCGAGATCACCGGACAGTTGACCTTCACCGGCGACCTCGCGGGCCGAACCTTTCGCCCCGGCGAGCGCGCGAACATCACTTGGACGGCGAGCGGCTATAACGAGAGCATGTTCACGATGTACGTCGTGCTCAACGACCGGGCCTTCATCAGTCAGGGCGGCGCGTTTCTCAACTACGGCAACTGGGACGCGAAGATGCCCTTCACGAGCACGGACGTGGCGCGGATCGCCATCAAGATTCAAGCCTCGTCCAATCGCGTCAAGTGGTTCTACAGCCCGTACTTCAAAATCCGTCCCGACGCGCGCGTGGGCGACGCCGCGCCCTCGGTCTCCCTGACTTCTCCGGCGGCGGGCGCGTCCTTCAACGCGGGCGACATCGTCCCCGTCAGTTGGACGGCCTCGGACGACGAAGCCGTGCGCTCGTACACCCTGCAAGTCTCGTATGACGGCGGTCGCTCGTGGTCGCTGCTCGCCGAAGACCTGCCCGCAGCGCAGACGAGTTACAATTTTCAGACGGCGCAGGGCGCGGGCTTCGCGGACGTGCGTTTCCGCGTGACCGCCGCTGACCGCCGCTTTCAAGAGACATCGAGCGGCGCAGACCGCGCCGTCACGCTCCGGCCCACGCAAGCGCCCAACCAGACGCCCACAGTCTTGCTCACGCACCCGACCGCCGATTCCGTCTACAGGGCGGGCACGAATCTCATCCTGCGCGCCGACGCGACCGACGCCGACGGCAGCGTCGCGCGTGTTGATTTCTACGACGGCGCGACGCTCGTCGCCTCCGACACGACCGCGCCCTATGAAGCGGTCTTGAACAACGTCTCGGGCGGCAGCCATTCGCTGAGCGCGCGTGCGACCGACAACCGCGCGGGCACGGGCACGTCGGCGACGGTCGCCGTCCAAGTGAACGCGCAGCCCGTCCCGCCGACGACTGCTCCGCACGCGCTCTGGGCCGCGCTCTACGACGGCCCCGCGCGCGCCAACGACGAGCGGCCCGAGATGCTGCTCGACGCGCAGGGCAACGTCTATCTCGTCGGTTTGTCGGTCGGGAGCGGCACTTCAACCGACATCGCCGTCGTCAAATACGACCCCGCCGGACAACTCCTCTGGGCCTCCCGCTTCAACGGCACGGGCAACGGCAGCGACACGCCCTACAACGCCGCGCTCGACGCCGCAGGCAACCTCTACGTCACCGGCAGCACTTGGCGCAAATACAACACCACGAGCGACGGCACGGAGTACGATTATGTGACGATGAAGTTCGACCCCGACGGCAATCGTCTCTGGTTGAAGCACTACGACGGCATCCGCGCCGACGACATCCCGCGCGACCTCGTGCTCGACGCGGCGGGCAACGTCTATGTCACCGGCGGCTCCGAGTATCACGGCTATAACAACTTCCTCGTGGGCCGCGCCACCACCATCAAGTACGACACGAACGGCAACGAGCTCTGGGTGCGCGGCTACGACACCGCCGACCGTTGGGGCGCGACCGGAAACGGCGTGGACGTTGACGCTCAGGGCAACGTCTACGTGACGGGCAACGTGAAATACGCGACCGTCAACGCCAACACGACCGACGATAACGTCCTGACCATCAAGTACGACGCGGCGGGCAATCAACTCTGGGTCGCGCAGTTCGACACGCCGATCACGCACGGCGGGCAGGACTTCGACAACGCCGAGCGCGTCCGCGTCGGCCCGCAGGGCGACCTCTACGTCGAGGGTTCGAGCAAGCCCGTGTCGAACAGTTTCGACGTGCTGCTCTTGAAGTATTCGACCGCCAACGGTCAACTGCTCGCCTCGCGCTCGTGGACGGGGCCGGGCAGCGACGACCCGAACGATTGGGCCTTCGACGGCGCGGGCAACATCTACACGACCGGCGTCTCCGAGACGCAGGACGAGTACGGTTACATCTTCACCGTCAAGTTCGACGCCGCGCTCAACCCGCTCTGGGAGCGCATCTACAACGGCCCCGCCAACGGCGGTTTCGACGCCGGTTACGGGATGACGCTCGACGCCTCGGGCAGCGTCTACGTCACCGGCCCGTCGCTCAACACCGACGGCGATTATGATTTCCTCCTGCTCAAGTACTTGAGCGACGGGACGCAAGCTTTCGTCAATCGCTACGAAGGCCCGG
Organism: Pyrinomonadaceae bacterium; assembly: GCA_035537095.1. GTDB lineage: Bacteria > Acidobacteriota > Blastocatellia > Pyrinomonadales > Pyrinomonadaceae > DASWNP01. Next base: position 23,450 of record DATLMV010000185.1, on the reverse strand, counting down.
ACGGCTTGGACGACAACTCTCAGGCGGTCGCCCTTGATGCCTCCGGCCAAATCTATCTCGGCGGCGACACGCGCCGCGCCGCCGGTCATCTCGACTTCCTTCTGCTCAAGGTCGCCCCGCCCGCCCCCGTCACCCCCACGCCGACACCCGCGCCGACGCCCACAGCGACCCCTACGCCCGCTCCGACGCCGATTTCCACCCCAACACCTGCCCCGCCCCCTCAAAACGGTTCCAGCATCAACGTCGCGCTCGCAACGGGCGGTGCGACGGCCCTCGCCTCCTCCGAATACGGCAACGGCTATCCCGCCCGCGCCGTCATTGACGGCGACCGTCGCGGCCTCGGAATCGGGAGCGGCGGCACTTGGAACGACGCCGCCCCCGCGCACTCCTTCTCCGACTGGCTGCAAGTCAACTTCAACGGCGCGCAGACCATCGGCGAGATTCACGTCTTCACCGAACAGGACAACTACGCGAACCCGCTTGAGCCGACCGACAACATGCTATTCAGCCTCTACGGTCTGACCGCCTACGAAGTGCAGTACTGGAACGGCAGCGGTTGGTCGCAGGTCGCGGGCGCGAGCGTCGCGGGCAACAACAAGGTCTGGCGAAAGTTTACGTTCACGCCGATCACGACCGACAAGATTCGTGTCGTGACGCACGCCAGCCCGGACGGCTACAGTCGCCTCGTGGAGTTGGAAGCATGGACGAGCGCGCCGCCGCCGCCGCCCACGCGTTTCAACGTCGCCCTCTCTTCAAGCGGCGCGACGGCGACCGCATCTTCCGAATACAGCGCGGGCTATCCGGCGACGGCAGTTAACAACGGCGACCGCAGAGGCTTGAACATCGGCGGCGGCGGCACTTGGAACGACGCCGCGCCCGCACACAGTTTCCCCGATTGGTTACAGATTGATTTCAACGGCGAACGAACTATCGAGGAGATTGATGTCTTCACCGAACAGGACAACTGCTGGAATCCCTCGGAACCGACCGAAGCGATGACGTTCGGCTTCTACGGCTTGACGGGTTACGAGGTGCAGTACTGGAACGGCGCGGCGTGGACGAACGTCGCGGGCGGGAGCGTGACAAACAACAACAAGGTCTGGCGGAAGTTCACCTTCCCCGCGTTGACCACCTCGAAGATTCGCGTCCTCGCGGGCGGCTCGCCCGACGGCTACAGCAGGCTCACGGAGGTCGAAGCGTGGAGCGCGAGCGCGCCGCCGCCGCCACCCTCGCGGCTCAACGTCGCGGCGGCGGCAAACGGCGGCATCGCCAACGCGTCCTCCGCCTACGGCCCCGGCTATCCCGCGACCGCCGCCATCAACGGCGACCGCAAGGGCTTGAACATCGGGAGCGGCGGCACTTGGAACGATGCCGCCCCCGCGCATTCCTTCTCCGATTGGCTGCAAGTCAACTTCAACGGCGCGCAGACCATCGGCGAGATTCACGTCTTCACCGAACAGGACAACTACGGCAACCCCTCGGAACCGACCGAAGCGTTGACGTTCGGCCTCTACGGTCTGACCGCCTACGAGGTACAGTACTGGAACGGCACGGCTTGGCAGACGATTGCGGGCGCGAGCGTCGCGGGCAACAACAAGGTCTGGCGGCGGTTCACCTTCGCGCCGCTCACGACCGACCGCATCCGCATCCTGACGCACGCCTCGCCCGACGGATACAGCCGTCTCACGGAGGTCGAGGCGTGGACGGGCAGCGCACCGCCCGCACCGCCGCCCGTCCCGACGAGAACCAACCTCGCCGCAGCCAGCAACGGCGCGACGGCGACGGCTTCGTCCGAGTACAGCGCGGGCTATCCGGCGTCCGCCGTCAACAACGGCGACCGTCGCGGCTTGAACATCGGCGGCGGCGGTACTTGGAACGACGCCGCGCCCGCACACACTTTCCCCGACTGGCTGCGGATAGACTTCGACGGCAGCAAGCAGGTCAGCGAGATTCACGTCTTCACCGAGCAGGACAACCTCTGGAATCCCTCGGAGCCGACCGAAAGCTTGACGTTCGGCGTCTATGGTTTGACGGGTTATGAGGTGCAGTACTGGAACGGCGGGAGTTGGGTGACTGTGCCGAGCGGCGCGGTCACGTCGAACAATCTGGTCTGGCGAAAGTTCACGTTTCCTGCTGTGACGACGACGGCCATCCGCGTGCTCACGCACGCGAGCCCCGACGGTTACAGCCGCATCATCGAGATCGAAGCCTACTGACGCGACGCCGCATCCGCCGACTGCTGCGACGCAGCATCCATCCGCGCGGCCTCGTCGCGGATGAGTTGATAGACGCGCGCGAGGTGCTGTTCGGTCGTCAGAACATTCCCGACCGCGAGACGAATCGCCAAGCGACCGCGCAGGAGCGTGTGCGTCAGATAGACTTCCGCCGTCGCGTTGAGATTTTCCAACAGACGACGGTTGAACTCATTCGTCTCCGCCAGCCCGTTCTCCCCTCCGTCATCATTCGAGTCTTCATCCGTCAAAGCGGAAGCATCTTCAAACCTCAACGCGGGCTCGCTGCTATCCTTCTCGCCTTCATCTGTCAACGCGGACTCGTCGTTATCTTTCTCGCGTTCATCCTCCGATTCGATAAACGCCGACTCGCTTTTATCCTTCGACCTGGCAGGCGCGGGCTCTCCTTCGTCGCTGCGCGTTTGCCGCTTCGCGCGGAAGCAGACGACCGCCATCGCGACGGGAGCGAGTATCTCGAAACGCGCGTCGGCGTCCAACCAAGAGGCGAAGAGACGCGCGAGACGAATCTGTTCGCGGATGCGCGCGGCCAAGCCTTCGCGCCCGAAGTTGCGGAAGACCATCCAAGCCTTGAGCGCGCGGAAACGGCGTCCGAGTTGGATGCCGTAATCCATGTAATTGCGCTCAGCTTGTTCGGCGTCGCCGCGCAGGTATTCCGGCACGAGCGAGAAGGTGGCGCGCAGCAATTCGGGACGGCGGACGTAGAGCGCGCTGAAGTCGAGCGGCACGAACAGCCACTTGTGCGGGTTGACGACGACCGAATCCGCGCGCTCCATTCCGCGCAGCAGTTGACGACATTCGGGCAAGAGCGCGAGCGCGCCGCCGTATGCCGCATCAACGTGCAGCCAGATTTCGCGCTCCGTGCAGAGCGCGGCGATCTCTTCCAGAGCATCTATGCTCGTCGTCGAGGTCGTTCCGGCGGTGGCGACGACGGCGAGCGGCCTGTAGCCCTCGCGCACGTCTCGCTCGATCTCTCGCCGCAGCGCACGCACGTCGAGACGAAACGCGGCGTCACACGCGACGCGCCGCACATTGCGCTCGCCGACGCCGAGCATAATCGCCGCCTTCTCGACCGACGAATGCGCCTGCTCCGAAGCGTAGACGCGCAGGCGCGGCACGTCGCCGCGACCGCTCAAACCTTCCGCACGCGCGTCTATCCCGAGACCCTCGCGCGCCGCCGCGAGCGCGTGCAGCACGCCGACCGAAGCCGTGTCGTAGACGATGCCCGTGAAGTCGTCCGGCAAGCCGAGCATCCGTCGCAACCATTCGAGCACGACCGACTCCAACTCGGTCGCGGCGGGCGACGTGCGCCACGTCATCGCGCTGACGTTCAAGGCGGCAGCCAGCATCTCGCCGAGGATGCCTGCGGCGGTCGTCGTCGAGCCGAAGTAGCCGAGGAACGCCGGATGCCCCCAATGGACGATGCCGCGCATGATCTGTGTCTGGAAGTCTGTGAGGATTTCGGTGAAGGAGGTCGGCCCGTCCGGCAGCGACGCGTCGAGGCTCGCGGTGATTTCGCCGTGCCGCACGTCCGGGGTGATCTTCAACTCTCCGATGCGCGCGCGATAGTCCGCCACCCAATCGGCGACCGCGTGCAGCGCGGCGCGAAATTCCTCGTCCGGCATGTCGCCCAACTCCGGCCACGCCCGCGCCGCATCGCTCTCGCGCATCCCTGACACTTCCCTTCCGCTCCCTCGTTCAACGCCCCGGACGCTTCGCAACCCGTCGCACAACGCGTCAACGCGTGCGCCCGTTCAACTCACGACGCACGGCCCGACCGCCCGCGACCCACGAACGCCCCGTGCCCTTCGACAGAAGGCGGTCGCCGAACGGATAACCGCCGCGCGCGACGCGCCAGTACAGCGCCCAGTAGACGCTCAGAGCGCGTTCGAGAACCCAGAGCGGCGCGTAGAGTAGGACGTGCGCCGGAAAGAATTTATATGCGCCGTCCGTCAAAAGCCCGCGCGCCGCGAGCAGCATCGCGCCGCACGCGACGACGGCGACGAAGGCGAGCGCCGCACGCACCGAGACGAGCGCGCCGAGCAGCAACGCGAGCGGCACGAGCGACATAAAGAGCGCCGTCTTCGCGCGCATCACGAAATCTTCGTAAGCCTGACGCGGCCTCTGCTCCATCCACTTGCGCAACGTGGAGGGACGCTTGTGTATAAAAAAATCGCGCGCGTAACCGACGCTCGCGCCCTGCACGGCGAAGTGGCGCACGATCTCCTCGTTATCGAACAGCACGTCGCCGTCGTAATGCCCGACGCGCAAACACGTCGAGCGACGGAAGGCGCACGTGCCCGGATAGTCGCCCGTCCGCAGCACGCCGCGATTAATCAACATCCGCGCGGCCTCCATCCGTCCCCAGACGGGCAGCGGCGCGAGATAGTTCTGCGGGCGTAACATCTCGTAGCGGTCGAGCAGTTCGCAGGCGCGCGCGATGTCTCCGGATGTGTAACGAATGTCGTCGTCCGCGAGGACGATGCGCTCCGAGCGCGCGAGGTCAACGCCCGTGTGGACGCCGTTCACCTTGCCGTTGAGATACGCATATTTCGGATTGACGCGGACGTGACGACACGCGCCGCGCCATGCATCGTCATGCGCGTCGAAGACCTCCGGCGGCGAGCCGTCAACGACCAGCACTTCACAACCCGCGCGCGCCAGTCGCTCGAAGTAGCGCGCGAAGTCCGCCGCCTCTCTCCCGTCGGCGCGCACGCGCCGGATGGGCAGGAGATACGTGCAGCGAAAACTGTCCGCGCCGTTCTGGTGTGCAACGCCGCTCTCTGCGTCACTTTCTACGCCGTCGTCGTTCACGCTGCGTCCTCCGCGCACGCTTTGTCCTCCGCGCACGCTTTCGCGCGTGATGTTTGCCCGTGCGCCGCTTCCCTCTCCGCCGCGCGCGCCGCACGCTCGACGCTTGCGCCCGCACGGTCGCTCAGGCGTTTCTGCTGCTCGTAACCGAGCACGATCTCCCATGCCTCCGAAGGGTACGCAGCCGCGAGCGGCAGCGCGACATCGTGCAGCATCCAGCGCCCGTGTCGCTCGTCCTCCTTGATGTGCAGATCCCAGTAGCCGCGCGCCGCAGAGGACATGCCGAGCCGTTCGGCGGCGGCGCGATAGTTGCCGAAACCGGCGGGCACGGAGACTTCCGTGTAGAGCAACCCGCCGACGTAGCGCAGGTAAAAACGTTTCCGCTCCGACAACAGAAAACTATGATTGATGGCCGCCAGCACTTCCCACGGGACGACATCGAAGTAGCCCTCCGGCTCGGTAGACATGCCGAGTTCGGTGAGCATCGTCGTGAAGAACGACGAGTGCTTGCGCGCGATTTTTCCGCCGCCGTACTCCTCGACGAGCAGCCGCGTCATCACCGCGTGAATCTCGTTCGAGACGCCGCCGAGCGTCCGCGAGAGTTGGCTGGCTTCGACCAGACCATCCAGCGATGCGATGGCGAGCAGGCGACGGTATCCGGCCTCGCCCACTTCGTCTCGAAAATACAACCCGCTTGCCGAATGCGCGGGCGACACGTCATCGGCAGCGCGCCGCAGCAACACCTCGCGCACGTCCGCGCGGCGCAGGGCTTCCGTGTCTATCGCGGAGAGTTCCCACTCCTGCCACGCCGCCTCGATGCGTTCGCGCACGGAGCGCAGATAAACGGAACGCTCGTTGTCGTAGTTGCTCAAAGCGTCGTACCAGAAAAACTTGAGACGGTTGATGCGATAGAGCACGCGCTGCAAAAAGAGATGCGCCGCCGCCCAATGTTCATCCGGCGCAGACCCGGCGGACGCGCCCGACGAGGGCGCGGAATCTCCCGTCGCATCCCCGCCCGCGTAGGCGACGGCGAGCGCATCTTCCAGAGCACGCTCGAAGACGCGGACGGCGCGCGGGCGCGTCGCCACGTACTCGTCGAGTCGCGCGGCCTTCAGGAGCGCGTCGAAGCATTGCTCCGCTTCGTCGAAGCCCTCCGCGCCGACCGGCTGTAACGGCGCGCTCAGCATCGCGCCCGCGCGCGTCGCCCGCTCACTCTGCATACATCACCTCCCTGTTCCTGCTTGTCCGTCGTCCGCCCGCGTCCGCGAAGAGGATGCTCAGACACGCGAGACTTCCCTCCGCCTTGCGAAACTCCGAGATGTCCAGAGTCTCCACGCTCCGGCAATGACGCGCGACCAACTCGTGCGTGCGCGGCGCACCCGCCTCGACCACCACCGTCTCGCCGACGCTGATGGTGTTCGCCGCCCAGTCCTCGTCTTCCGTGACCTGCAAGACCTGAAAACGCCCGAACGCCGACGCGTCAATCCAGCGCGGGTTGACGAGCAGCGTCTCCCTGTCGAGCACGCTGCAAGCGGTCGTCAGGTGCAGGCTCCCCGCGACCCTGACCGGCGTCACGCGATAGCCGAACGGCTTCGTCAAGTTTGAAAGTGATTCGATGCCTTCGCGGTTGGTGCGGCGGGAGTGTCCGACGAAAATCTGTCTGCCGATGACGACCGCATCGCCGCCGTCGAATGTGGCGGGCGCTCGGATGCGCGCCAGTTCGTGAGTGGTCGAGAGGATTTCGGCGACGGCTGCGGTCTCGCCGCGTCTGGAGGCCGCGCCCATGCGTCCGACGACCGCCAACTCTGCGAGCACCAGCGCCGTGTCGGCGACGAAGCAGCCGTCGGGCTCCGAGTCGCATGCTTCGAGCGTCAAGACCTCGACGCCGTGTCGGCGCAGCAGCGCACAGTATTCCCCATGCTGGCGGACGGCCCGCGTGTAGTCCACACACTCGCGCCGCCTGTAGGTCAACTCGCAACGCCCGATCTCCCTCGAAACCGCGCGCGTGATCGCCTTCGACATCAATTCCACCCCTTGTTCACCCCCTCAGTCCCGACGGTCGAAACACGCCCGACCGTCCCTCGTTCAAACAACCCGCGCGCCCGCCCACGCAAAAGCCCGCGCAATCTGGCACGCCGTTTTGTCGAAACTAACGCGACATATTTCCAAATCTTACTGAAATAAGCAAATACCCGCCCGCCAACTCTCGCTCCGAACGAACGCGGAGCGCGCCCTTCATTCACCCCGCCGCCCGCAAACTTCCGAAAGGACGCCTTTGCATCTGTTCGGGTTGCGTTGCAAAGATTGATTTGAGTCGAGAAAGTGCTTCGTGTGCACTTCGTTAAGCAGCTATACTGAACAGCGAAGCAACAAACTTTGCCTGTCCCTGCACATCACTTCCGGCTAATCTTTTGACTTGACCTTTCCTTATCATGTTGATTGATTCAATGCCTTCGAGCGTGCGCTCGGCTGTATAAAAGCTCTTGAAGCATTGTGACGCTCGCACCTTCTTCTTTATAAATCTGTGATCCTGCTCAATCACATTATTCAGATATTTCACGCGCCTGAGCTTGCAGTCCTTTGGCACGACTCGCACCGCTTGTGAAGCGCTAAATGCCTCGGGGTAGGCGGCGTTCTTATCAACGGAGATAGAGAACGGTAGCCTTCGATGCTCAGCCCTCATTATTTTCTTAAAGAACCGTTTCGCTGCGGAAACATCTCGCTTTGCGCTGAGCATGAACTCAATTGTCTGCCCTTCTTTATCCACAGCGCGATACAGATATTTACATGACTTCCCGACCTTTGATGTAGGTCTCATCCACTCGATAAGACGTACCACTCATCTTCAAATGCTGACGCACACATTTATTGATTTCTGGAGCATAACGCTGAACCCAACGAAACACCGTTGAGTGATCTACGTCGAGCCCGCGCTCTCGCATCATCTCTTCAATGTCTCGATAAGATAGCTGATAGCGACACTACCATCTGACGCACAAAAGAATAATAGTAGGCTCAAAGTGACGCCACTTGAAGGGGGTGGAATTATGTTTCACAAGTATGAGTCCCGATGAGTGATGAATGAGCTAAAGATCGGATTATAAGCTCGCGGGCAATTCCTGCAACACTACCCCTTCTCGACGGGTGGCTGATTAATGCTCTTCTAGTTAGGATTAAAAACTTAATTAGGGATAAGTTCGCTAGTTCTAACATCAATTTTGGGTATGCTGAGTCGGAATTAGTTGTTGCTCTAGTATCAGGGTATGTGTTACAACCCTAGTCCATGCTCGGAACACCTTTCTCCATCTCGCCGAATCCTGCCACTCTCTTTCTAACACCCAGCCTGAAAGCTGCGTTGCACAAGGTGCGCCGCACGATAGACAACCGGCAGGGACTATCCTGTATCCTCGGGGACGCGGGCATGGGTAAGTCGAGCGTGCTGCGCTACCTCTACGGGGCTTACGAATCGGAGAGCGGCGTCACAGCCGCGTTTGTCACCGAACCCGAAATTTCCTCGCCTTATGCCTTCGTCAAAAGCCTCTGTCAAGTCTTCAAGGTCGCGCCGCGTCGGTCGCTGCTCGACCAGAAGAACGCCCTCAAGGAGTTCATATTCACCGAGGCTGAAGAGGGGCGTAATGTCGTCCTCCTGCTCGACGAGGCGCAGGGGTTGGACTCAGCCATGCTGGAGATCGTGCGGTCGTTCCTCAACTATGAGACGAATAACGCAAAACTCCTGCAAATCGTCATGGCCGGCCAACTCGAACTGCGCAATCGGCTCAAACTCAAGTCGAACCGGGCGCTCAAGTCCCGCATCATCATGTATTCCCTGCTCGACCCGCTCTCTCTGAGTGAAACGAAGGCCATGCTGCGCCATCGTTGCGAGATGGTGGAGATCGAGGTTCCCTTCCCCGACGAGGTCATCCAACTCATCTATGATGCGGCTGGCGGGGTTCCTCGAGACATCCTCCGGTTCTGCGACGGCGCGTACGAACTGGCCCAGTTTCTAGGCGAGAAAACGGTCACCGCTGTAATGGCGCAGAGCATTATCGAGCGGGAAAGCCAGATCATGTCCGACGAGGTAGAAGCAGTATGAGCAGTAGTCTTTTACACCTCGACCCTTTCGCCGCGGCCATCGCCAGAAAGGAGCGCGAGGAGCGCGAGCGGCAGGAAGCGGCTACTCAAAACAGCCAGCCGCCAGAAAGCAGCCAGCCGCGAGAAGACAGCCAGCCGCCAGAAAGCAGCCAGCCAAAAAGACCGGCAGGTGCCGGTCAAAAAAGCTGGCAGCTTGCAGAAAGCAGCCAGCCGCGAGAAGACCGGCAGCCCGAGGAGAGCAGGGCGGCAGAAAGCAGCCAGCCGCCAGAAAGCAACCAGCAGCAAAATAACAGCCAGTCAGCCAGCGACCCCCTTGATTTAATCTCAGCGTTGCCTGATGTTAAAGGGCATGCTGAGGTGCCGTACCAGATTATTGACCATTTGTACCGCCATCTCCCCCCCCCGCAGCAGGCGATCTACACACAACTTTACAGGCTTTCGTGGGGTTGGGGCGGCGAGCGCTGCTTTATCAGCAACCCCGCCCTCGCGGCCCGATCCTGCCTATCACTGTCGGCGGTCAAGGACAATGTCAACAAAATGGTCGAGAAGGGGTTGATACAGAAGACAGGGAACACGCTCGGTTTCGGTAAAGATCAGGGCATCGAATATGTCGTCCATGCCCCGACATGGCAGCTTGCACGAAGCAGGCAGCTTAAAGAAAGCAGGCAGCCTAGAGAAAGCAGGCAGCCGCGAGGTGGCCCCATTAAAGAAGATCAAAAAGAAATTATAAAAGGGGAGGATGCTCTCGCTTGCTCGGATTGTCATGGCACGGGCTTTTGGTATCCGTCCGGGGTCAGTAAAGGCGTAGCTCGATGTATACACAAAAGGTTGGGTTCCATCTCATCAGGTAAGGGAAGCGAGTGAATTGGATCGCAGGCAAGCAGACTTCTGAAAAGTAAGTTGGTTTAAATCAATCTCCTAATGACACTTGAAATTGCACCTAGAAGTTTTGTTTCACACAAAGTTACTCGCTCATTAATTTTGCATTGACTGGAATTAAAAGATGCTATTTGCACCAAGATAGTCAATTTGCGCAACTCGCGCCATATTTCCGATAAATCGTGTTTTGCGAACGCGGGTTTAAATACTATTGGATGAGCATGTATCATCCGGCCCGAGATGAAGGGTCGGTTTTGAGTTGTTGGACAAAGCGATGGTCGGGAAAGGATAGGGGCGGGGAAGAGTGTTCTTCCCCGCCCCTAGTTTTGAGGAGCGTCTGAGTTGCTCACTAGTGTTTACTGCGTGACACGGAAGATACCCCACAGTCCGCCGTCGAACTGGAACGATTGGAGACTGCGATAGAGGTAATCGCCCGGGACTTGGAATGCGCCGCCCGCCCCGTTCTTGAGCAGGAAGTCGAAGTGAGTGCCCGGCCCGATGCCGTACTGCGCGCCCTTCCACTCCGAGAACGTGTTAGAGCCGAGAACGGTCGAGTTATTCGCATAGGGTTCCTCTTCCCAGATGTGACCGTGAACTGTGAAGACGTTGTTGCGTGCGTGTCCGGCGGGCATCAGGACGCGGAAGCGCACGGGTTGACCGACGCGGGCGTTGAAGACCGGCGTGACGGGGTCGCCGCCGACCTGTGAGTTCGACAACGAGTTGGTGAAGTCAACCCCGCGTGTCTCCTCCAGAGAATCGTCCGGATCGTAGCCCATCCGCTTCCACAGCGGCTCGGTGCGATAGTTGAACGCCTTGTGACCGGAGTCTTCGGCATCTTCCTCGGCGGCCACGTTCGGAAGCGGCGTCCCCGTGCCTGCGCCGACGCGCAGGTTCACGTCGTTCTGGAACAGGAGGACGAACTCACGGAACGAACTGCCGTCGGGTTTGGTGACGGTCGCTTGCGCGCGTGAGTTGGCGTCTTCGATCCACGTCGCCCCTTGCGGCTCGATGATGAGCGCGCCGATGGCTCCCTTGTTGGAGTGCTTGATGGGGTCGGACGACGACAGGTTGGTCGCGCCGTATTCGATAGGACGCGCCGTGCCGATGCCGTTCGTCGAGTTGATGACCACATCGCCCGCATACCATTGGTAGGTCGTCTTATTGCCCGACTTCGCGGTCTGCACCGGATTGAGTCCGACGTTGATGCCGTTCGAGCGCGTCACGTCGTAGTGCAGGAGTTGCGGGTGCAGGCCCACTTCCGAGGACGGTTTGACCTGATTGGCGTTGAAATGCTCGACGATCATCGGCAGCGTGTTGAAGCCGTCGAGGTCTGCCGCCACAGCGGGCAGTTTGTTGTTGAGCGTGACGTTGATGCAATCGCCCGCGTTGGCCCGGAGGACGAGCGGTTCGCGCGGCGCGTTGGCGCTCAGTTTGCCTGCGGCGTCGAGGTCGCCCGTGCGGACGAACATGATGGCCGTCGGGTCGTGCAACTGCCCGCCCTGATTGGTGCGCGAGTTATAGACGAGCGTTCCCTCCGGCAGAGCCGACGCGGGGATGGCCGTCACGTCGAAGTTGCGGACGGGCGCGGTCTTCGGACAGACGCCGTTGAAGTCGCCCGGATTGGAGACGGCAGGCCCGTGCCCGTTCGGGTTGTTCGGGAGCGGTTGCAGGTCGGGCTGCGTCGAGTTATATGCACGCATGATGCCCCACAGTCCGTTCCATTGGTCGTCAACCGACTGGCCCGGCGTGTAGAGATAATCCTGCGCGCCGATGGCGTTCTTCGCCATCTTGGGGATGATGAACTCGTAATGCTCCGAGATGCCCATCATCTGGTTGTTGCGGTAGCCGGAGTTGTTGACCGACGCAGGGTCTTCGGGCGTGCCCGGCTCGAACAACCACTTGACGCCGTTGACGGCGAAGTTGTGGCCCTCCTCGTGTGCGCCGACGAGGATGCGTATCTGAACGCGGTCGTCTTCGTAGGCTCGGAGCAGAGGCGTATAGGGGTCGCCCGCCTGTACGCCGCCCGTCAGAGCCGGATAGAAGTTGGGCTGCGTGTTGAGACGCGCGTCGGCGCGCACGACGTTGGAGCGATAGACGTGCGAGAGGTCGCCCGCCTCGCCCGACGCCTGCGTGTTCGTGTTCGGGTCGCGCAAGCGCAAGGCAACCGGCTCGTTGCGATAGTTGACGCTCATCGTGCCGGGATCCATCGAGGAGACCGCTTCCGGGCAGGGCAAGGGCACGCCGCCCGGGCATTGCTGCGCCGCCTCGACGATGAAGGGCAGACCGATTTCGTTCTTGACCGGCGGAGCAATCACGCGCTGCGGGTCGGGGATGGCCTTGCCCGCCGCGTCAATGCCGCCGCCCGCCTGATAGGCGAGTTGATAATCGGCGAACTCCAAAAGGAACTCGCGGTAGCTGTGAGCACTATTGGCGGTGAGAATGTCCGCGCGCCAACTGGTCGGGCCGCCGTCGAAACGACCGCCGAAGATTTCGCCCGTCTCCGAGTGTCGCCACGTCGAACCCTGCGGCTCGACGACGAGACCGCCATAGAGTCCGGCCTGCTGGTGCGTCGAGGGGCCGAAGTGGTCGTGCGTGAAGACGGTGCGGAGCGTTCGATCCACGCCGTTGTTGTTGAGCGTGTTGTCGGCATACCAGCGTTGGATGGTGGTCTGCGCGCCGAGCGTGCCGAAGTAGGGGTGCGCTTTGGCCGTGAGCGCGGTCTTGGTGGCCGCGCCGAACGCCTTGAGTCCGCCAGTCTGGTTGATGGCGTGGATGCGCTCGATAACTTCGTCGGGCGAGAAGGTTCCGTCCTCGTAGTTCCAGCCGTTGCCCGCGCCGTCGGAGGCAAGCACGTCGAACTTCACGAGGTGGATGTGCTGGCCCATGATGTCAGTCGGCGTTTTGACTTGGAAGTCGTCAAGCTGATAGACGTTGGGAGCCAGAACCGTGTGATAGAAGGTAATACAGTCGTTCGTGTTGGAGCGGAAGAAGAAGGGCTCCGGCGCACGCGTGCCGTTCTTGGTCGCCGCCACGTCGCCCCACAAGGTGAGGAGACGCGATTGCGGGAAGTGCCAGCCAGCCTTGTTGAACTTGATGTCGGTCTCAATCAACGCGGCCTTGTAAGAGCGCGGCGTGCCGGCGGGCGCACCGTTGTCGTCCATACAGGGGTCGGCGAACGGCGCGCCCTTCGCAGCGGGCAGACCGTTGAGGATGTAGTTGGCCGCCGTGCCATCGGGTTTATAGCTCGGATGGACGCGCACGGCGTGATAGTTCATCGCGGCCACTTCCGTCGGCGTGCCCGCTTCGGGACGCGCTTCGGCGGTGGCGGTCAACAGGTCTTTGCTGAAGTCGAGACGAGTCTCGACGTGATGCGACGTGCCGCCCGTGATGACGTGGCGCGGCAGACCGCCGTCGAAGTCGTTGTCGAGTGGCGGATGCGGCGGACGATGGCCCGCGACAGCCGCGACGAAGAACGGGAAGCCCGGATTGCCGTTACCCGAGATTTGCACCTGACCATTGACGATTTGCGCCTGCGCTTCCGGCATCGGAGCCATCGCCAGCGTCGGGAGCGGAACGAGTGCCGGAATCGGCGTGCCCTTGGCAATCTCGCCGTCTGGCAGAGCGCGTGCGCCCGGCGACGGACGCCCGTCAACGTCAATCTGCGTGCCCGCCTCGAACACGTCGTGCGTGCGCCAGAGTTCCCACATGCCCTGCGCGAAGTGGGGATAGAAGTGGCAATGGAAGATGGAATCGCCGACCGTCTGATTGCGATTGCCCGAACCGCCGTGCGCGATTTCGGTGGTGAACGCATAGCCCGGCCCGAGCGCTTGGCTATCGAGATAGCTGGAGTTGCTGTCGTCGGGCGTGCGCAGCCATTGATGCGCGTGGAGGTGGTGAATGTGGTGCTCCTTCGGCCCCGCGTGCACAACTCTCATCTTGACGTGGTCGCCGATGTAGCTGTGGTGAACGTTCGAGGGGTCTTCAGGGAACAGAACCTTGGTCGCCTTCGGGCCGAGCAGCAGATTGTCGTTGGCGTCGGTGGTGTTGGCCGGAATGTCAACGATTTGCGCGGGGTCGCCGATAGTCCAAGCGGACAGGAAGAACTCCTCGTATTTGCACTCGGTGCAGTTCGCCATCGGGCCGACGCCCAAGCGGTTGGCTAAGATTTCCGCGCCGATGCCGCCCGTACCGTAGTTGATGGCGAAGGCGTCGCGGGTGCTGTGCAGCGTGTGTCCGAGCACGGGGTCTTCAAACTGCGGGAAGGCTTGCTCGGCTTTGATCTCGTCGTGATAGACGACCGTAAACTCGCGGAAGGGTTGATCGCGGTCAGGCTCGGTGGCATTGACCGGATACGTGCCAGCGAGGAAGCGTCCCTTACTCGGCCCCGTGATGAGCGCGTTCAAGTCGGAATGGATAATCTCGCCGTTGTAAATCATCTTGAGGACGGGCTGACCGGCGCGCGAGTGGCCCGCCGGATAGACGGCGTCGTAACAGATGATGGGTTGACCGCCGGGCGTCTTGGCGAGCGAGCCGTCGGCGTTGCGGACGGTCGCGTATTTCATCTCGGAGGCTCTGACTTGGCTGCGATACCACTCGGAGCGTCGCGGCTCGACGTTGACCGAACCGAAGAGGCCCATCGAGAGCGAGCCGCCGTTGCCCTCGCCGCCGGTCGTGGCGGCGGTGCTGTACATCAGGTGATTGCCTTCGCGCTCGGCATAGAGCGTGTAGCTGGCCGAGCCGCCGGGCGCGACGAGGCTGCTCGTGTTCTGTCCGACATTCGAGCCGTCGTCGTTGATGCCGCCGACCAGTTGCAGTCCGGCGACGTGAACCGAGGCCGTGCGCGTGTTCGGCTGGTTGTCGTCCTTCGGAGACGGAGCCAGCCAGTTCTTGAAGTTGATCTGTAGTTTCTGCCCGACGTTGACGCGGAGCGTGAGCGGGCGCGGACGCTTGGTGGGGCGCAGTTGCGCGTTACCGGGGCCCGGCGGCAGTTGCGGGTCAATCGCCACCACGTCGCGTTCGAGGGCGAAGATCATGCCCGACGGGTTAATCGCGCCCAGACGGTTATAGGTGAGCACCTGATCGAGCGCGACGACGTTGGCGACAATCGTCTCGCCGTCCATCGGCCACGACTGCGGCGTCGCCGGACACGCCGCCGTATCCTGATTGTCGTCGTCCACTATCTTTAAGGCACTCAGCCCGCTGGCCGTATAACGGCGCAGTTCTTCGACGTGCACCTTCTTGATAAAAGTTCCGCCCGCGCCGGTCAGAAGCGTCGGGTCGGTGTAGGCGGGCGTCGCAACTTGGAGAGCCGTGAGCGCCTGATTGAGCGAATCACGCATCTCCTGCATGTGCACGGCGCGCACCGTCGCCCCGACCAGACTGGCATCCGTCCAATTGGAATTGGGGAGACCAGCCGCCACCCTGACGGAGTTGACGGCATCGCGTAGCTCCGTCATGTGCTGTGCTTTGATGGGCGTCGCGCCAGCCGTGAGGGGGGCGTCGGCGAAGCTGACGGCGGTCGCCACGACGGTGTTGCTGTAGGGCGACAGGTCGCCGGTCGCATCCACGGCGCGCACACGGTAGATGTATGTCGTCTTGTCGGTGACTCCCGTGTCGGTGTAGGTGTTCGTCGTCGGGTTAGCGATGACGGTGAAAGGCCCCGTCTTGCTTTTGCCGCGCTCGACCTGATAACTGGCCGCGCCGGTCGAAGCCCCCCAAGTGACGGTGATTTGCGAAGTGGAATTTGAAGTGACGGCGAGACTCGTGGGCGCAGCGACGGCGGCCAGCGTCTCGTCAGGTTGTGAGACAATGATTAGCAGGGCTAACACGAGCATGACTACGCACCTCGGCGTTGTCCGCACGCGCCCCAATCGCTCTACTCTGTTCATCGTAGTTCCTCTTTATTATCTGTTACGACCCAATGTGAGCAGTACCTATTCGCCACCGCCGAAAGAACAGGCGCAGGAATCCCGCCTCACTGGAGGCTGAGGAGGACGAGAATCTCGCCCGTGCCTTTATCGAGCGACTGAAGGGCTTTACCGATGAGCGTGCCGGGACGGTGCATCGAGACGCCGCCGACCGACACCGGCTCGGAGCGCATCGCCACGCCCGCCGCCGGACTCGTCACCAGTAAATCTCCGGCCCTGATGGGCGCACGCGTCGCATCAACCTTGACCTTGACGCGCCCCGTCGTCGCCACCTTGACCTTCCCCTCGCCTCCCTCGCCGAGCAACAGCCCCGGCTGCCCCGTGATGACGCCCGCCACACTCGTGTCATAAGCCGACGACGAGGCCAGCACCTGATTGAAGCCCTTGTCGTCAACGACGACGACCGTGCCGACCGCCAGCTTCTCGCGCGACGGAACCCACTCGGCTACGTCCTGATATTTCGCGTTGATGTTGCCCGTGACGGTGATGTCGCCGACGACGTGCAGCTTGCTCGACGGAGCGTTCGTGCCGATACCGACGTTGCCGTTTGTGCTTTGGTCAACAAACAGACCGGCAATGCCGCCCACCTGCCGCACCATGAACGCGCCCGGCAAAGTAGGATGGTCGGAAGGGTTGAAGATCATGCTGTTGACCACGCGGCGGATGATCGTGTGGTTATCACCGTCCGGGCCGTTGTGCTCTACCATCAGACGACCACCGGCCAGACTCGCAATCGGCGTCGTGCCGTAAGCTCCGGTGCGCGTAGTTGTCGAGAAGTATTCCCGGCCTGCGCTGTCGCGCACGCGAAAGAGCGAGCCGGAGCCGCCCATCACGTCGAGCTTAAACGTCGCCCCGTACATGCCGACGCCGACGTTGCCGTTTGTGCTTTGGTCGGCAACCAGAATGGGGGTGCCGCCCACCTGCCGCACAATGAAAGCACCCGGCAACTGCGGGTGGTCGGAAGGGCTAAAGATCATGCTGTTGACCATGCGGCGGATGATCGTGTTGTTATCACCATCCGGGCCGTCATTGTCTATTATCAGGCGACTACCGGCGAGGCCCACGACCGGCGCAGTACCCCAAGGCCCGGTGTGCGTAGTTGTCGAGAAGTACTCCCGCCCTGCGCCGTCGCGCACGCGGAAGGGCGTGTTGGTGCTGCCCGACACATCAAGGAGAAACGTCGGGGTAGGCGTACCGACGCCGACGTTGCCCGTGTTGGTGCTGTTGATGTTGTTACCGCTCGTCGCCCATTGCGCGCGGGTTTCGCGCGCCGAGTAGAGAACTCCTACGAGCGCGAGCAGAGAGAGCAGGGTCGCGCGCGTGAACTGCGTGTGAATCCTTCTTTGTTTGATAGCGTTCGTCATCTCGTTCCTTCTCTTTCTATTCGTGAATGGTGCGCAACTATTGCAGGCTAAGCAGGACGAGGATTTCGCCCGTGCCTTTCTCCAAAGGCTCAAGTGCTTTGCCGATGAGCGTGCCCGGACGGTGAATCGGCACGCCGCCCAAATCCAACGGTTGCGAGCGCATGGCGACGCCCGCCGTCTCGCCTGTGACGAGCAGGTCGCCGACGCGAATGGGCGCGCGCGTCGCGTCAACCTTGACCTTGACGCGCCCCGTCGTCGCTACCAAAGCTTTGCCCTCTCCCGCTTCCCCGAGCGTGAGGCCGGGCTGAGCGGAGACGACGCCCGCCACGCGCGTGTCGTAAGCCGAGGTGGAGGCTGTGACGTGATTGTTATGTCCGATGTCGAGGATGACGACCGTTCCGGCGTTGAGTTTCTGCACGGAGGGAACCCACTCGGCCACGTCCTGATACTTGGCATTAATGTTGCCCGTGACGGTCACGTCGCCGACGACGTGCAGCGCCGTCGCGGGCGTGGTCGTGCCGACGCCGACCTTGCCGCCGACGTAGGCGTTGCCGGGCGCGTGGATGCCGCCCATTCCGGGGTCAACCTGCGCCTCTGCGTTGGCGAAGCTGCCGTCCCCCGAGAGACGAATCCTCCCGCCGATGTACTCACCCGCGATGGCGCAGCTTCCGTTCGGGCCGCACACGCGAAAACGGTTGTTCGTGCCAGCGTCAATGAGCGCGGAGGCGCTGGTATTCATCATAATGTTTGACGGGAAACTGAACGTTCCGCCTCCGGCGTTCTGCCCGAACTGACCGGCGGAGATGTTGGCCGCCGAAGATGCGCCACCTGCGGCAGTAGTCTGCGTCGTTCCGTCGGGGAAGACGAACCCGCCCGCGCCGGAGCGAATCTGCCCCGACACGTCCAGCTTGTAGGAAGGAGCAGCCGTGCCGATGCCGATATTGCCCTTTACGATCAGGTCGTTCTTGGTGGGGTTGGCGAAGCTGTAATCATCGGATATGAGAATACCCCCGACCTTGAGGCCCGACGCACTTGTGTAACTAGCCGAGTTGAGGAGCAGTAGGTAACGGTTCAACTCGCCCGCCCCCGTTCCCGTAAATAAAGTCGGGTTGCCGCCGGTCTCCAAGAGGAGGTTCCCGCGTACGTCCAACTTTTCCGCCGGGTTCGTGGTGCCGATGCCGATGTTGCCGCCGCTTCCGATGCTCATCCTGAAGACGCCGCCGGTGGCGAAGCCGATGGGATGGTTCGTGCGCGTGCCCACCACCATTCCGGCGGGCGCACCCCACCAGCCGTAATCGTGCACCATCATCCGCCCCTCTACGGCCCCTGTCCGCATCGTGAACTTGGCGTGCGGGCTGCCGAACACTTCCAGCACCTTGTTCCAGCCCTCCGAGTTTTCAGGTGTCGTCGTCCCGATGCCGACGTTGCCCGCGTTGGTGTTACTGATGTCGTTACCGTTGGTCGTCCATTGCGCCTGCGCCCCTTCGGGACGACACAGGACGAGCAGCGCGAACGCCGCGAAGATAACAAGCTGCGATACGCGACGGTGAGACCTGTGCTGTTCGGCTCTGTAATGCATGTTGCCTTTACTCCTTCTGACTCGGCTTTAGTAGGGATGGCAAGCAGGACTTGGCCGCGTGCCTCTTAATCTGGCGCGGTGTGTTATTGAAGACTGAGTAGGACGAGGATTTCGCCCGTCGTGCCGCCCGCGAGCGGTTCGAGTGCCTTGCCGACAATCGTGCCCGGACTGTGAAATGGCCGCTTGCCCATCATCACCGGCTCCGACTTCATCGCGTAGCCCTCGCGGTCGCTCGTCACCAGCAGGTCGCCGACGCGAATCGGCCCCCCGGTCGCATCAACTTTGACCTTGACGCGCCCCGTCGTCGCCACCAACACCTTGCCCTCTCCGCTCTCGCCGAGCATGATCCCGGGCTGAGCGGAGACGACGCCCGCCACGCGCGTGTCGTAAGAGGTGGAGGAAGCAGCGACGTGGTTATTGCGTCCGGCGTCGAGGATAACGACCGTGCCCGCGTTGAGTTTCTGCACGGAGGGAACCCACTCGGCCACGTCCTGATACTTGGCCGAGATATTGCCCGTGACGGTCACGTCGCCGACGACGTGCAACGCCGTCGCGGGCGCGGCGGTGCCGATTCCAACGTTGCCGGTATTATCGATGCGAAGTCTTTCGACAGTAGCGGCAGTTCCGTTTGCAGTCGTCGCAAATGTGATATGCGTACCCTGACTCGTGTCAGTCCAGTTTTCCGCTGCGAACATTTTTATGTACGCTCTGCTGGACGTGGAAAAACCGGTAGAGCCATATCCGCGTCCCTGCAAAGTTAAGAGATTGTTGTTTGCGAGAGCGGCGGAGGGCGCGCTGGCAGTTCCGTTTGCCCTGCGGCCAATAAAATTCGCTCCGACGTTGCCATATCCATCAACGGCGACAGCCGCAGGGTCGAGGGCGGATGCGACATGAATGTTAAAGACGGGATTGGTCGTGCCGAGGCCGAGGTTTCCGGCGGCATCCACGCGCGCTCTCTCCGTGTTGTTCGTCGAGAAGATCACGGGGGTCGCTTCCCGGTTCCAGATGTATGCGCCGTAGGCGTCGTCATAGCCGAAGTTGACGCCATCGTTGAAGGTCGAGCCGGTGGCGGCGGTCGTGATGCGCGTGCCGGAATATGTACCGAGGCTGTGGACGTGGAAGATTTGCGTCGGATTCAACGTGCCGATGCCGACGTTGCCGGATACTTGAGTAATGCCCGCGTGCCACGCGTTTCCCACGTAGTCATACATTGTCCACGAACCATTACTATGATTATTTAAGGCGAATCTGGGGAGCGTGCCGTTACTGGTAGCAAATGCCGTAGCAACGTCGTCGGCAGCCGCGACGGTCAACTTCGACCCGACCGTCCCTCCCTGTGTGGGGTCGGCAGTACCGATGCCAACGCCGCCCGGGTTGGTGTTGTTGATGTTGTTCCCGTTCGTCACCCACTGGGCCTGAGCGGAAGCGGCGTGGAGCACCACCATGACGGAGGCGAGTGCTGTGATGGTGAGGCCCCGCAGGATTGACTTCTTAACTGTCCTGTACATCATCAGGTTCCCTACCTTTTCGTTAATGTATATGAGGATGACCCTGTATCCGGTTCGCTCGTTCGTCCAACGGCGACGGCTGGCCGCCGGTGTAGTCTCCGGTCAGGAGACAGACCTCTCCCGGGCCGCCGGGAGGGCGGCCAAACGCTTAATGCATCTTGTACGCAAATTGAAACTAGCGGTCAGCGGCGGTGCGGGTGACGCCCACCGTACACATGTTTATTGCCAACGCGACGGTCGTCTTTCGACGTTTGTTCTCGGTCTTGAAAGTGAGTTTGAAATGGTGCGAGGCGAGGTAATGAAAGCGTGGGACGTTGTCCCCCTCGTATCTACCTGCCCTCATTACCCGTCTCGACTCCTGCCGGATGAATCACTCCTCAACGGCAGTATCCACAGCGCACAACGGCGGACGGTCGTCTGAAATCCCGTACTGCTAACGCGATTTGCAAGTGGCGTGCCTTAATCAATGGCGCGTTATGACATCTAAAATATTAGACTTCTGCAATATGTCAGTCGGGTAAATCAGATCGGCGTGTTTCAGCGTGTAACACAGACTCGCCCCGCGTGTTTCACCATGTATCACACTACCGCCGGACGCTCACCTGTCACCGGAAACGTTCGACGTTATTGCCGCTCGACGCCCTCGCTCTCCCGCAGCGAATCTGGACGGCTCGCACACTACCGGAGGAACAGTTTGAAGGTATCAGCCCGTGCCTGAGCTGAAGGGGATTTACGGGCGTTTCGAGACCATTTCTGTCTTTCGAGTCAAAAGTGCAGTCCGAGAAAATCCGTTGCAGCGCAGGCGCAAATTTTCCTGTTGACGATAACGGCCCAAGATTCTAAAGTCAGTACTTCAATCTTGCTCTATTGATGAGCCCGCTTACAAAACTCATCACTCTGTCGCTCACAGTCCGTCAAAAATGGTTCTATGCGGTGCTCTCTCAACGCACCGGCATTTGAGTTCGATGCGAAGTTGCCTCACGGCCTTTCCGCTCCCGGCTACGCCTTCCGCGTGGATAGGGAGCTTTCTGTTTATTCCCTCAGACGAGCGTCTGCCTGTAGGCGCGCGACCGGGAAAGACCCCTTTAACTTTAGACACGGGAGCGAAGGATTAGCTCCGGGCGTTCGGACGCTCGAACGCATCCTCATTTATCGAGGCGCGCACTCTTGCACAATCAACTCGGAATTCCCAAGGAGATACCATGACTAAAAACTTCAGCCTGACAGTCGTTCTCCGGTTTCTCGGCTCGGCGTTGTTGGCCTGTTTGATGATGGTGGAGGTTTGCGGCCAATCAATCGCCCCGAACGCTCAGGGCGCTCCGGCGCGACCCGACCGGGACGGCCCCTTCGCGCAGGAGGTGAATCCCGACACCAACCGCCGCTTCATCAACGAGCACTCTTTCGACGATCCGGCTTTCCGCAAAAGGCGTCATGACGAGGTCGGCCCTCTTGGGCCGCAAGGCCCGAAACGCGTCCGCATGGTCTACCTCATCCCGTCGGACAAGCCCTACCGGAAGGACTATCAGATTGCCATCGGCAACGCTATCCTTCATCTGCAAAATTTCTATCAAGCAGAAATGGGCAGCGGTTACTCTTTTTCGACGCATTCCCCCATCGTCGAGGTCTACAGAACCAGCCACCCGGCCAACTACTACTCGACCTTCCCCAATAACGGCCCGAACGATTTCTTTAACAGCGTGCTGGCCGACGGCTTCGCCCTCAGCGGCGGCGGGTTCAACGACCCTAACAATCGTTGGATTTACTATATAGACGCCGACCCCGCCTGCAATCAGGGCGTCGGAGGCACGAGCGGCGTCGCCCTGCTGCCCGCCAACGACCTGCGCGGTCTGACCGGCGAGCAGAACATCCCTCCCTGCGGCGGGTCTCCCGACAACGGCGGTATCTGTCGGTGGATCGGAGGCTTGGGGCATGAGTTGGGACATGCTTTCGGGTTGCCGCATCCGCCGGGATGCGACCCGAACGGGGCCTGCACGGGCGGGACGTTCGCCTCCAACTCTTTGATGTATCTCGGCTACAGCCTCTACCCCGGAACCTACCTGCTTCAGGATGACAAGAACCACCTGTTCAATACAGGTTTCTTCACCGTTCTCAGTCTCGACGGGCCGAGGTTCAACTGCGCGGGCAACCCGATTGACGATCAGAGGGTCTTCGTGCGCGTCCAGTATCTGGATTTCTTCGGACGCGAACCCGATCAGGGCGGGTGGGATTTCTGGACAGGGACGATTACACAGTGTGGCAGCGACCAGATTTGCATCGCCAATAAACGCGTGGATGTTTCCAGAGCCTTCTGGGAGTCGGACGAGTTTCGCGGGAAATCCATTGCCTTCGGGATGCTCAATTCCAACCCGCCGCCCGAGTATGTCAATAGCCGGTTCGTCGAATTGTGCTACAACATCCACCTCCAGCGCGCCCCGAACGCTCCGCCGGATAATAACTTCGACGGCTACAACTACTGGCTCGGCCAGTTGAACGCCTGCACCGGCGCGGGCGGCGACTACGGCTGTTATCATGGCCTCATTCGCGCCTTCCTCGAATCGAACGAGTTCCGTGCAAGGTTTCCCTAATCCGCTCCACACGGGGCCATCCTTTCGCCCCGAGCATGAGAACTCTTCAACCCTTTGGACTGGTCGCCGGGCGGACATCTCAGGAGACACCCGGCGGCCAACTCCCTCGCGGACTGCTGCCGAGACGGTTGATGCATGTTTGAAATAGCCCATGACATAACCGTCTGCTTCACGGATGTTGGAAAATTTTTTATCTACGCGAGATGTTAACGAGTTGTTAGGAGGTGATGAGAGCGCGGAAAAAAGAAAGGGGAGGATTATCTTTCTCGTCCCTTTATTTCTGCGCCCGCTAGTTTCGTCACTCTGCTGGCAAGCTTGTTGCCATTGCTCAACATATTGGGACATCTCCGACTTTCGGGCCACGAGCGGTCGTCTTGAAAGTGAGGGGAACGCCAAAGCGGAAGCACGTTGTAGCGCGTTATTGGAGAGAGAAGATGGGTCAATCTCCCCGAACGC
>DATLMV010000184.1:0-8670 GCA_035537095.1 Pyrinomonadaceae bacterium | reverse complement strand
GTCGTCGTCGCGCCGTCGCGCGGATGGCCCGCGCGCGTCGTTGTCTGCGGAGTTCTTGTTTGACGAACCGCCGAGGACGCCCGTCGCAAACAGCAGCGCGACGAGTGCGCCGACCAACACCAGCCCGCCGACGACGCAGGCGACTATCATCAGCGAACCGCCGCCCGGTTTCGCTTCGGGAGACGGCGCGGGCGGCGCGGGCGTTGGCTGCGGCTGCGGGCTTGATGCTGCGGCGGGCTGAGCGGCGGGAGCGTCGGGCGGCGGCGCGTCCGCGCCCGTAGCGGGCAGGAGAAACTCGACCGTGCTTTTGCCGCCGACGCAGATCAGATCGCCGCTCGTCAGTTTGTGTTCGGTCTTGACGGGCTGTTCGTTGACGGTCGTCCCGTTGCGGCTGTCGAGGTCGCTCAACCAGAAACCGTCGGCGCGCAGTTCGATGACGGCGTGATATTTCGAGACGCTCGTGTCGCCTTCGAGCGCGATGGTGTTGTCGGTCTTGCGCCCGATGGAGACCAGATTCTTCTCGATAGCAACCCTGCGTGTTCTCTGACCGGGCTGGCTGATGATGAGTTGGGGCTTTGACATCTTAAACTGCAAACGCTTCCCGCCGGAATCCTGCCGCGATTATTTTACTCTGACCCAACGCGTAAGCAAACGAGCCGTGAATGAAGAAAGGGGGAAAGGTCAAAAGGGGAAAGGTTAAAGGGTAAAAGCAGATTCCTTTTCGCCCTTTGCTTTTTGTCTTTTCTCTTTCCCTTTACCCCTTTAACCTTTTCACCATTTCCCCTTTCATTTATTCACAGAGTGAATAATTAAAAGCCGAGCGGTTCGGCGTCAATCTGAAACTGCCGGGGGTTTTGGGCGACGACGCCGATGGCGAGGAAGCGGAGGACGAAATCGTACGCGCGCGGGTCGAGTTGGCGGCGTTCGTGTAAGTACCAGACGTTGCGGATGATGGCGGGCGACTCGCGTTCGCGTTGGGAGAGACGGTTGATGGTTTGAAAGAGCGACGCGCCTTCGTCGCAGGCGGCGACGGTCAAGAGGCTATCGTTCGCCAGTTCGGTGCTGAAGAGTCGGGCCATCTTTGTCAGTCGCGGCAGCATCTCCTGCGCGGCGCGCACGGGGTCGCCGCTGCCCGCGCGGTCGGCCTGCGCGAGCCCGGCGTAGGCGACGAGCGGCAACTTCAAACCGCTGCTGCGCGCCGCGCCCGCGAGTTGCGCGAGGCCGCGTGAACGCATCGCGTTGAGCGACGCCGCGAGCGTTTTCGAGCCGCGATAGCCGCGCACGCGTGCGCCGATCTCCTTCAGATACTTTTCCCGGATATTAGGATTCGGGTCGCTGCTGATGCTGCGCATGACTCCGGCGGCGAGCGGTTCGATGCGTTCGGTATCGTCGGCGACGCTGTTCTCGTTTGAGGCTTCGCCCGTGTTCGTTCCGGCGTCCGGCACGACTCCGCCCGCGTTCGTCTCGTCAACGGGCACGGGCTGATCTGTTGTCGCCGCGTCGTCGTTGCGATTGGCGACGGAGCTATCCTCGTCGTCGCGTTCAGCGACACGAGTCTCCCCTGTTTCTTTCCTCTCTCCTTCTTTCCTGCCGCGCGCCTTGTTCGTTTGCGCGTCGTCCTCGAAGGCGGCGTCCGGCGTCCGGTTGCATGCGCGCGTGGCGAGCGCGAGCGCGGCGGCGACGAAGAGAATCAGGACGACCGACGAGGCGGCGATGACGGGCGTCGTGAGCCGCGCCGAGACGGCGGACGAGAGAGACGCGGCGGCGGGCGATGTGGGCGATGTCGCGGCGGGCAGACTCCGGGCGGGCGCGCGGCCCGTCGTCGCTTGCGGCGCACGGTTGATTTCGGCGAACCCTCCGAGGCTGACTTCGAGTTCGCACGAACCGCCGAGCGAGACGATGTCGCCGTGACTGAGCGGCGTCGGCGCGTTGATGGGGCGACCGTTGACGCTCGTGCCGTTCTGCGAACCGGCGTCGGAGATGTAGGGTGCGCCGTCGAAGGTTTCGACAATGGCATGACGGCGCGAGAGATTCCAGTCCTCGATAAACAGATCGCTGTCGGGGCTGCGCCCGATGGTGAAACGCCGCGCACGGACGGCGACGCGCCGCACGTGCCCGCCACTTTCTCTCACGTTGAGCGTCAGTTCAGGCTGCATAAAGACAAGGGCAAACGTGAAAGAGGTTAAAAGGCAAAGGGTTAAAAAGCAAAAGTAAAAAGGCAAAAGTGCGGAAGAAATTAACAGGGATGGCAGGATAAGAGAAAGGGTAAAAGGGGAAGGGGAGAAAAACTAAGCGCGCGGTTAGTTCGTAGCCTTCGGTTCGGTCACATCCTGAGCGCCCTTTCGCCTTTCCCTCTTTCACCTTTTCCCTTTCCCCGCGCTTTTTTCTTCGGTCGTGATTGTTAATAGCTTGAGAGCGGTTGCATCTGGACGCCGAAGGTTTGCGGGTTTTCGCCGACGATGGCGGCGGCGAAGAATTTGGGGACGTACCTGATGTTCTCGTTCTGAAATTGCTCGCTGAGGATGTCGGAGTTGGCGACCATCGTCCAGAAGCTGCGTTCGGGATTGGCGGAGTTGCGCGCGGCGTCGAGGGCTCGGGCAAGATTCTGGCTCAAGCCGCCTTCGCCTTCGTTGTAGCTGGCGACGGCGAGCGGGACGCTCAAGGGGCCCGTGCCGAACATCGTGACGAGGTTCTTCATGTACTCGGCGGCGATGGGGGCCATGATTTCGACTTTGCATCGGTCGTCGGGACGCCGGTCGGTGCTCGGGCGCGACACGTCGGGCACACCGTAGCGGCGCGCCGTCGTCCCGACAAATTGAAACATCCCCTTCGCGCCCGTGCCGCTCGACAGGCAGGTGCAATACTCCGACTCGATCATCGCCAGATAGAGACCGACGACGGGCGCGAGTCCCTTCTCGTTGAAGGAGCGGCTGACGTAGGGCGCGTAATGGCTGGCGCGTTTGAGAAGCGTGGAGAGTCCCTGCCGCATGTTGCAGCCTTCAGAGGGCGGGATGCGCGCGCGCGCGGCGTAGGCGTCAACATAGACTTTGATCTTCGCAATCGCGGCGGGCGTGAAAGTCGTCGTGCTCGTCGCGCGGTTGCTGATGATGCGCGAGATGCGCTGGCTCTGTTCCTCGACGAAACGCAGGCGTTCCGGCTGCGACATGTTGAGATAGAGTTTGACGTTGGCGGCGGCAGGCGGCGCGAGGGCGTCGCTGCCGGAGAAATCTTCGACGTACGGCGCGGACGCGTCCGACGACGACGCGACGGGCGACGCCTCGACGCTCGCGGTCGCGTCCTGTTGATTGTCGTTCGTCGTCGCCGCTTGATTGTCGCTCGTCGTCGGCTCGTCGTTCGCATCTTGCTCGTTCGTCGGCCCATCCTCCGCGCGTCGCTCGTCCTCGGCGATGGAGGCTTCGTCAAACTCGCCTGCGCCCGTCCGCTTCGCGGCGCGCGAGAGGATGAAGGCGGCGAGCGCGAGGATGATGACGACGCAGAGCGCGGCGGCGATAGGGATGATGAGTGGATTGGTCGCAGCCGTGTCGGTTGTCGGGCGTTCGTCGTTCATCTTCTCGGCATGTCCTGTCCGTACTTGCGGATACCGGGTGCATCCATTTCGTCTTGTTACCTCTTTTGATAAAGGTCGGAGAGCGGGCGGTCTTTCGTGAGTCCGAAGCGTTGCGGATTTTCGCTGACGACGGCGGCGGCGAAAAAGTTGACGACGCGCTCGCGCTGTTCCGCGTTGGCTACGCCCGCGCGGACGAGTTGCCAGAAGTCGCGGCGGTCTTCCGGCAGGCGCGCGCGCCACGCGGCGGCCTCCTTCGGCGTCATGCCGAAACATGCGACCGCCGAGACGTAGTCGTCTTGAAAGAGTCCGAGCGTCAACTGCTTGAGATAGACGGCGGCGACGCGCGCCGAGCAGTTCTGGTCGGCGTCCGAGAGCGTCCGCGCGCCGCATTGCCCGAGATAGCCTTGCGCTTCGGCGAGCCGGACGGGCAGACGCCACAGACCCTCCTCGCCCGCGCCCGCGCCTTCGAGCCGGAAACGGCTGCGGCTCATCGCGGTCAGGTACGCGAGCGACGCTTCGATGCCCTGCTCGCCGACGAAAGCCTCGTTGATGGCGTCGCGGTAGAGGCGCGCGCGTGCGTAGAATCCGGCGGTCGCATACTGCTTCGTGCGCGCGCGAATCTGTTGAACGAACTGCGCGTCGAAGACGACGGGACGCGCGGGCGCGAGCTTCGCCGAGACGCTTTCACACAACGTCTTGATCTCCTCTTCGCTCAAACGCGCGCCGTCGTCATCGGGCGTCGGAGCTTGTGCCTGCGCGCCCGTCGGCGACGCGGAAGCGTTCGCGGTGTCGTCGTTGCGCGAAGCCGTTTCGGGCGTCGCGGCGTCGGCGAAGTCGTCGCGGTTCGCGCCCGCGCGCGGGTTCGTGTAAGTCTCTCTTTCGGGGCGCAGCCTTTCAGGTTCGGAGCGCGCGGAGAACAGCAGCGCGAGCGCGCCGACGATGACGACGAGCACGCCGACGACTATCGCGCCGATGACGAGCGGCGACAAACCGCCGGACGTTTGCGCGGGCGTCGCGGCATGGTTGGCGTGCGATGCGGCGGCGGAATTGTTTGCGCCGGAACTGTTCGCGGCGGACGTGTCGCCGGTCGGCTGCGGCGCGTCGTCGCGGGGCGGGGCTTCGCCGGAATCGTCGTCGCCCGCTGTAGGGGCGGGGCTGACCTCGATGGTGCTCTCGCCGCCGACGCAGATGAGGTCGCCGATTTCCAGACGGCGGCTCGTGGCGACGGGCGCGCCGTTGACGGTCGTCCCGTTGGTGCTGCCGAGGTCGCTCAACCATAGTTCGTCGCCCTGCGTCTCGATGACGGCGTGATACTTCGAGACGTTGGCGTCGCCCTCAAGGCAGACGGCGTTGTCCTGCGCGCGACCGATGGAGATCGAGCGTCCGCGACGGCCCATCTCGCGCGTCCGCTTTCCCGGCTGGCTGATGATGAATCTGGCGTTCGACATTCTCAGAACCCGGAACCGATTTTAAAAAGGCAAAAGTGAAAAGGTAAAAGGCAAACGTTCAATCTAAGAGCAACTGATAACACTCCGAAAGAAATTTAACAGGATAGACAGCGATAGAGAGGATTAAAGAGATAGAACAAGCTGCGTTAACTTCAACTCTTTTCATCATGTCTATCCTGTCCATCCCTGTTTGATTCTGCTTTGATGCTCGCAACGGTTCGGTTTTCTTAGTGACTCCAAATCTCTATGTCGGCGGCGGTTAATATCATTCGTTTTTAAACGGGCTGCGGCATGCGGAGCGACACACAACGCGCGGCGACAACGGAAGAGAGAAAGCTTTTCATTCTTCCATTGTCGCCGCGTTGATGCCCTTACTGTTCGGGCGGCGCGAGGACGGGAGCGGCGCGCGCCGCAGTTTCGGTTCAACTGTGATTCAGGTTCACCCTTTGTTTCGGTTCACTTGTTGACGGAGCCGGAGGCGTTTGTGCGTGCGCGTTTGTTGAGCACGTAGCGGAGCGTCAGTTCGCCGTCGGCCCGCCGGTTGAGATTGGAGACGCGGAGAGAGAAGACCGTCGCGCCCTGCTGAGCTTCGGAGAGACGCTGGCCGGAGGTCGTCCAATGCTGGCGGAGCGACTGCGCGCGAATTTGGCCGTCGGGCTGCAAGGCATCCTTGGGGAGGTCGGGCGTGTCGTCGCGGCTGAAGATGATGGTGTAGAAATCCTGTGCGGAATCGGCGTTGACCGGATAGCTGCACTCGAAGGCGGGCGTCCCCGCGCGGCAGACCGAAGGGAGCAAAAGCTCCTGCCCGCGTCGGACGAAATTCTGCACGTTGTTGGTACGCGATTCGGGGAAGAGAACGCGGCCCGGTGCGTCCGGTCGGCTCTGGCGGATGATGGTCAGGTAGCCGTCGTCGCTGGCGAGCAGTCCGAAGCGGACGCGGTCGCCCGCGTTGAAGACCGTGTTCGGGTTGACCTCGATCTGTGTGCCGTTGCGCTCGATCTTGAAGATGCGATATTGCAACGTCAGCAGCGGTCGGGCGACGACGTGCGGGAGCGGCCCGCGCGCCCTGCGACGCGCACGACGCCGGGGCCGCGCCGACGGTTTCGACGCTTCGGGCTTCGGCTGGTTCCAACCCGGCGTGTCGTTCTGCGCCCGCGCCGGACTCGCGCCCGCCGCCACCTGCGCCAGCGCGAACGCCGACACCAGTACAAACGCGCGCCTCCCGAAACGTCTCTGCCACATAAGAGTCAAACCTCGCGTAAGGCAAAAGTAAAAAGGCAAAAGGTAAAAGGAAGAGGGCGAAGCGGCGACGAACGGGCGACGAATAGGCGATGAACTGACGACAGAAGGGCGACGGCGACACGCTTCTCCTGCTGTTCTCACTTTTGCCTTTTGCCTTCTTACTTTTGCCTTTATTTCATTGTTTCCTCGACTGTTGCAAGAACTGTTTGAGTCGCGCATCGTCGGCGGAGACGGCGGTGCGGAAGCCGACGAGCGAGCTTTTCAGGTCGTCGGCGTCTTCGGGGCCGGTTCTGTATTCGGGGTCAACGCCGAGTCTTTTGGTCGTCCGCGAATTATCTATGGTGGCGCGGAAGTCGCCGCCGCGCACGACGCGCTGCGTGCCGGAAAATTCCACCTCCGTCGCCGTGTTGCCCTCGTAGGGCTGGTAGAAAGCGGCGACCCACTCGCGCGCGTTGCCCGCCATGTCCATCACGCCGTAGGGGCTTGCCCCGTTGACGAAGTAACCGACGGTCTGCGGGTGCTTCGTGCCGATGTTGGCGCGGCTCACTTCGGGCGTGTCGCCCCACGGCCAGAGCAGCTTGCGGTTCGTCTTCGCATCCCAAGAGGCGGCCTTCTCCCATTCCTCCTCGGTCGGCAGACGCTTGCCCGCCCAAGCGGCGTAGGCTTCGGCGTCCGCATAGCTGACGCCGATGACGGGCTGCTGCGGGTTCCGCTCGTGATACTGCAAATCCCAGAACGGATTGACCGGAGCGGCGTGGCCCGTCTCGTCGCAGAACTTCCGGTACTGCTCGTTGGTCACTTCATACTTGTCTAGATAGTAGTCGGGCAGCGTCACCTCATGCTCGGGCCGCTCGTCGGGGTTGTGCGCGTTGTCGCCCATCCGGAAGGGGCCTTCCGGTATCAAGAGCATCTTGCCGTTGTAGTCAATCTCGGCGGGCAGCGGCGAACTCTTCGCCGCGACGAGCGGCGTCATCCTGACCAACACTTCTTTGACCTCGCCGCTTGCGCCGCGAACGGTCGTCGCCCAATCGCTGTAGCCCTCGCGCGTGACGCGCACTTCGCGCGCTTCGTTGGCGCGGAGTCCCTGCGCGAGAATCGTGCCGTCGCTCTGCGAGACGCCGGACTGCACGCCGTCCACGAAGACCTTGCTGCCCGCAGGCGCGTTGAGCACCCTGAGCGTGAAGACCGCGTTGAGATGGAGGAAGAAGTAGGCGGCGACGGCGATGGCCGCGCACAGCACGGCGACCACGCCGCCCCCCACCAGCCACGCCCACGCCGGAACGCGTCGCTTCGGGCGGACGGGTTTTGGCTGCGGTGGCGGCGGCGGTTGCGTCTGCGGCTGCGCCGGAAATTTTTGCTGCCAAAGCTGTTGCGCCGAGGGCTGTGGCGTTTGCCGCGCGTTACCTTTCGCGGGCGGGTAAACGCTCGTCTGCTCGGGCGCAAGCGACGGCGATGACTGCGGCGGCGGAGGCGCGGCGGGCTGCGCTCGCAAGGGGGGCGGCGGAGGCTGGCGATAAACGTCCTCCTCGGTTTCGTCCGGGACGGCGAAGTTGATGGAGGTCAGGTCGAGGTCGTCGCCCGACGAGTAGAAGTTCTTGAGCGGACGCTTGTTCTCGCGCGGCGCGGGCGTGTTATTGACGGTCGTGCGGTCGAGGTCGCCGCCCCCCGGCGACGACGGCGGCGGCGTGGCCGGACGCTCGCCCGGTCTTCGCGGCGGGCGATTGGACAGGTGAACGTTGGGCGTCGTCAAATCCATGTCGGGCCGCGCCTTTGGGGAATCCTTGTCTCTCTCGTCCACTTTGAATCCTCATCTGCGCGCACGCCGCAGCGTGCAAATCTCAAGGAGTAAAAACCGGCTTTGGACGGTAGCGCGCCGCGTCGCGCCGCTTCAACGCGGAACTCAAAACCGACGCGCCGCCGAGTCGAGCGGGACGACTGCACGGAGCGTGTGGCTGATTTGAACGAGCGCGGGCGGCGGTGGCGGCGGCCCGTGTGTGGTCAAAAGGTGCGTCGCGGACGCGGGCGCGTCGTCGAGTCCGCGTTCGACGTGCCCGCGAGCGGGCCGAAAGGTTGCGAAACGCGGGCGACCTCCGAAGACTATCGGGAGGCGAAAAGTAAAACACGAGCCATGCATTGTCAAGGCTTTCTGCCGACGCCGTCAAGGCTACAGATGGGCACGCACAAGAGTTGATTGCGGCTGCGCGCGTGGGCGTCTAACGGCGGCCAAAGCGTCCGCCAAAGAGTTGGCCGGAAGGCGCGCGCAGACGCCCTTGCGAGGCCCGTCCGACGCCACTTTGAGCACGACCGGCGGGGCGGAAAGATGGGTTGACATTTAAAGTTAAGTCGTCTAGTATCCGCCTGCTTTTCTCGGGTCTGTGCGTGAAGAATTGCCATGCGTTGAGGCCGCTCGTC
>DATLMV010000183.1:0-19566 GCA_035537095.1 Pyrinomonadaceae bacterium | reverse complement strand
GTCCGACTCCCGGCCCCCGACCCCCGCCTCGCCCCCGCAAACCACTTGGAGCGTGATTACTTGGAGCGACGTGACCGCGCTCTCCGAGGTGCAGGAACAACTCGCGCGCTCGCGCCGTCTGGCGACGGTCGGGCAACTGGCCGCCGGAGTCGCGCACGAAATCAACAACCCGCTCGCCGCCATCACCACCTGCGCCGAAGCCACGCAGCGCAGCATCCGCAGCCTCCCCGAACTCGCGCCGCTCGCCGCAGAACGCAACTGGGATTTCTATCTCGAAGAGATCGTCCGTCAGGCTTTGCGCTGCAAGTCAATCACGCGGGGCTTGCTCGACCTGTCGCGCCAGCGTCGCGCGCGCCGCGAAGCCTGCGACATCAACACGCTCGTCGAACGCTCCGTCAGGTCGTTTGAACTGCGCGCGGGCGAACGCCAGATCACGCTCGCTCTGCAACTCGACGCCGCTATCGGCGAAGTGGCGACCGACGAAGCGATGGTCAGGCAGATTCTCGACAACGTCTTGAACAACGCGCTCGACGCCGTCGGCGACGGCGGCCACATCGAAGTCTCGACGACGCTGCACGGCGAGCGGATCGCCGTCGAAATCGCGGACGACGGCCCCGGCATTCCCCCCGAAATGCTCGCGCGCATCTTCGACCCCTTCTTCACCACGAAGGAATCGGGCAAAGGCTCCGGCCTCGGCCTCGCCATCTCCAACACCCTCGCCGAAGCCATCGGCGGCGCGCTCGCCGTCGAAACCAAACACGGCGCGGGCAGCCGCTTCCGCCTCTGGATTCCCCGACGCACGCCCGAAAGAAAAGATGACGGATAAGGGCGTCGAACTTGTCATACGAAACGGAAACTTTCGCCGTCTGCGAGACGAAGCTTATGAAATGTCAGTCATGTCCGTGACGATTTTCGAGAACTTTGAGAAGTCCAATCGTGAGAGGAAAGTTAAAGGATACAGACGAGGTAAAGGGCTAACGAAACCGCGATGTTTGCGTTCATCCGTATGTCCTCCGCCCGCATCCTTTCATTCTTATGACTCGCAAAATTCGCGTCCTGCTGGTTGACGACGACCCTCTGCTGCGGCAGTTGGTGACTGACCAACTCGCCCTGTCGGGCTTCGATGCGGCGTCGGCGGCGTCGGGCGAAGAGGCTCTGCGCGCGATTGCCGAGGCGGATTATAACGTCGTCCTGCTCGACATCAACATGCCCGGCCTCTCCGGCCTCGACGCCCTCCGCGAGATACGCAAAATGGAGGACGCGCCCGAAGTCATCATGCTCACCGCCGACACCTCTTTGCAGACCGGCATCGAAGCCATGCGACACGGCGCATACGACTACCTGACGAAGCCCTCGACGCTCGACGAGATAGAAGCCATCGTCCGCAAGGCCGACGAGAAGCAGAGGCTCGTCCGGCAGAACGCGACGCTGCGCGCCGTGGTGCGCACGCCTTCGTCGGAGGAGGGAACGACGCCCGTGCTGGTTCATCGTAGCGCGGCGATGCGCGGGGTCGTTGAGTTAGCGGAGGCGGCGGCGCGTCTCGATTCCATCGTCATCATCACGGGCGAATCGGGAACCGGCAAAGACGTGCTCGCGCGCTACATCCATTCGCGGAGCGCGCGCGCCGATGCTCCCGTCATCACCGTCAACTGCGGCGCGCTGCCCGAGGCGCTCTTCGAGTCGGAGTTCTTCGGCCACGAGCGCGGCGCGTTCACCAGCGCCACCACGCTCAAACGCGGCCTCATCGAAGCCGCCGATTCCTCCACGCTCTTTCTCGACGAGATCGGCGAGATGCCGCTCGCCATGCAGGTCAAGCTGCTTCACTTCATCGAGGAGGGACGCTTCCGCCGCGTCGGCTCGACGCGCGAACGTTCCGCCGACGTGCGCATCATCGCCGCCACCAACCGCAACCTCGCCGCCGACGTGGGCGCGGGACGCTTTCGCGCAGACCTCTTCTATCGTCTCAACGTCATCTCGCTCCACATCCCCCCTTTGCGCGAACGCCGCGAAGACATCCCCGCGCTCGTCGAGCATTTCATCGCGCGCTTCCGCGAACGCTTCAGCCGTCCCGCGCTCGACCTCTCGGCGGAAGCCCACAGTCGTCTCGAAGCGCACAACTGGCCCGGCAACATCCGCGAGCTTCGCAACACGCTCGAACGCGCCGCCGCGCTCTCCTCCGGCGACCGCATCGAAGCCAGCCAACTGCTCCCCGCCTCCACCTCCGCACACGCCAGCGCCGCCTCGTCTTCATCAGACGCAAACGACAGCGCCGCGCCGCTCACGCTCGAAGAGATCGAACGCCGACACATCCGCCGCGTCCTCGAAGAGGTCAACGGCAACCGCGAACGCGCCGCCGCCATCCTCGGCATCTCCGCCCGCACCCTCTACCGCAAACTCCGCGAATACGAAGGCAGCGACGGCTTCGACTAACGCCCGCCGACAAACTGCGGGACGGCGGTTGTCTTTTGGATAAACTCCTTTTAGAGTTTATTTTTAGAGAATGCTTTAATCGGCAGGGAGACGAGAAAGTGAGTGTTCGCGGTTCCGCAGCATCGCCCATGATAGAGTCGAATTTGAAAGAAACGACGGTTCCATCCAAATGGCATGACAACCTTATTCTCGGCGATTGTCGGGAAGTCTTGTCGCAGATGCCGTCGAACATAATTGACCTCGTCGTGACTTCTCCGCCTTATGCCGACAGTCGAAAAACAACTTACGGCGGCATTCATCCGGACAAGTATGTCGAGTGGTTTTCACCTGTTGCCGAGCAGTTACAGCGAGTCTTGAAAGACGACGGAACTTTCATCTTGAATATCAAAGAGAAAGTTGTTGAAGGCGAACGGCATACATACGTGCTGGAGCTTATTCTCGAACTTAAACGGCGCGGCTGGATGTGGACGGAGGAATACATCTGGCATAAGAGGAATTGCGCACCGGGAAAATGGTCGAACCGCTTCCGCGATGCTTGGGAGCGTTGCTTGCAGTTCAACAAACAGAAAAAGTTCAAAATGTTTCAAGAGTCCGTCATGGTTCCGACCGGCGATTGGGCCAAATCACGTCTGAAAAACTTGAGCGACACGGACAGGCGACGAGATACGTCAAAGGTGGGTAGCGGCTTCGGGAAGAACATCTCAAACTGGATCGGACGTGAGATGGCATACCCGACGAACGTCTTGCACATGGCGACGGAGTGCGGCAACAAAAGTCATAGCGCGGCCTTTCCCGCGGAACTTCCGTCTTGGTTCATCAAGCTATTTACAGCAGAGGGCGACTTGGTGCTCGACCCGTTCGCCGGTTCCGGCACGACGTGCGTTGCGGCCAAAGCGTTGGGGAGAAACTATGTCGGGATTGAAATGAAGGCTGACTATCATCAGTTGGCCTTAGCAAATATCGCCGCCGCCGAAAAGATTCCCGTCCAACCATCGCTGATATGACAGGCTCACCGCAACAGCATTACTACGATTATCTTGCAGAACGCGTCATCGCTCCCTTCTACAACATCAGGCTCGAAGGTCTCAACGCGCTCCATCTCCACGGCGTCCTCAAGCGCAAGAATCCTTACCTCTTCAAGGCCAAGAATATCGAACTCGCCGGAGATTTCGTGAAAGGCATCGTGGATGCCTTCCTCTCTTCTCAGGAAGAGACCATCTTCGGCAATCTCCTCGAAGGGTTCGCCATCTATGTCTCCGCGAGTTTATACGGCGGCTTCAAATCCGCATTCAAGAGCGTTGATTTAGAGTTCAGGCGGAATGGCGTCTATCACATCGTCGGCATCAAGTCGGGAATCAACTGGGGTAATGCCGACCAGATAAACGGCATGAAGAATAACTTCAAAGCGGCAAAAGAGGCTTTGCGGCGACAGGGCACGACCGAGGAGATTGTCGCTGTCAACGGTTGCATGTATGGACGAGACCGGCAACCTTTGAAGAACAAGGTCAGAGTCAGAGGCGGCGGGGTGCGAGACGAAGAACCCGATAAAGTTTATTACAAATATGCAGGGCAAGACTTTTGGAGATTCATTTCGGACGACGACAATTTCTACCGCGAGATAATCGTCCCGATTGATCGCGAGGCTAAACAAAAAGATGAAAACTTCAAAGCCGCCTATGCTGCCAAAGTCAACGAGATGACTCAAGATTTCATGCTCAATTTCATCACCGACAATCAAATAGATTGGATTAAGCTCGTTGACTACGTCTCCGGTCGAGATGGAATAAGATTGCAAAGCCGCTCGTAAGAACTCCGATTTTAAGATAGCATCCTCCCGGTTAATCACTCTCTCTAAACTTCAAACCGCAGACTGCTCCTCCAGTCCCGCGAAAGATCAGCGCCCCGCAACCTTGCGACGAAGACCCGCCTGAAGTTCAAGGATAAGCAACGACAACCCGAAGTGCGTCCCCGGCTGACAAGCTGTCAGTTGGTCTGACAAGTTGTCAGGCAGACGTGTCATCGCGTCCGCCGTGAGGCGCGTTCGCAGGTTTCCGGTAGTCTCCGTAAGTCGTTCAGTCTCAATGGTTAGCCTTGCGCGCGGCGTGGTTTTGGGGTGCGGTACGGGAGTTGTTATGGTGGGGTCAGAGACCGTGTGTTTGCGGTCGTGGAATTATCAAGGACGGAAGGAAAACC
Source organism: Pyrinomonadaceae bacterium (assembly GCA_035537095.1). Taxonomy (GTDB): domain Bacteria; phylum Acidobacteriota; class Blastocatellia; order Pyrinomonadales; family Pyrinomonadaceae; genus DASWNP01. Next base: position 14,943 of record DATLMV010000183.1, on the reverse strand, counting down.
CCGACGATGGCTCGTGTGATGATTTGCGATGACGACAAACTGATGGCTGAAGGATTGGTCGCCGCCCTGCTCGCCGCCGGTCACGACGCCGAGACGTGCAAGCACACGATGGACGTGTTGCGCGGAGCGGCGGCGGGCCGCTTCGACCTTATCGCGTTCGGTCTGGACATGGTGGGTTTCGGTCGCACGGGCGCGGTCGAAGCGTTACAGGAGATTGCGCCGCAAGTGCCTTTGATTGCGTTGCACAATCGCCCTTCGGAGATCATGCGGAAGGCGACGCATGCGCGTCTGGCAGCGGTGCTGCCGCGCCCCGTCGCCGTCAAGGATTTTATGTATGCGGTCGCGTGTGCTTTGAGCGGGCGCGCGATGCGCGAGAACGCCTGAGGCCGCTCGCTTCTGGAACCGTCGTCGCCCGCTTTACCAAACTCCGGCGACACGGAAAATTCAAACGCCTGCCTCTGGCACTTTCACCGGAAGGCAACCTTTAAGGAGATGAACATGTTTAAGTTGAAGAGAAATTTTCGTGTGCTTCCGCTCGCGCTCGCGCTCGTCGTGATAGGTGGAGCGGCAGCCGTCGCGCAGCGACAGATGTCGCACGGCGCATCCTCACAGGGCCGTCCCGAAGTGAAGATTGCTCTGGCGGGCGTCGTCCAGCGCGGCGGCCAGACACTCGCACTCGACAAAGTGCAGTCGGTTAATCCCGGCGAGATTCTGCAATGGAACATCACGTCGCTCAACGAAGGCGACGGCGCGGCGCACGAGTACAAGGCCGTCGGACACATTCCTGCGGGCACGGCTTTCGTCGCCGGAAGCGCGGTCGCCGAAGGCGGCTCCAACGTCACCTACAGCATTGACGGCGGCAAGACCTACTCGACGCAGCCCATCATCGAAGAGAAGCAGCCGGACGGCACGGTCAAGCGCGTCGCCGCCCCCGTCGCGATGTACACGGAAGTCCGCTATGAGTGGACGGACGAACTCGCCGCCGGAGGCAAGCTCAACGCCTCTTACAAGGTGCGCGTGAAATAACCCTTCGGCCCTCGGCGCGGTTCAACAGCCGGATTCGCTCACGCCTATCCTAGACGGCCACCCCCAACCAAGACCGCCGCTTCCAGCCAACCTATCCAACCTTATCGAGGACTAATGATGAACACCAGATTTAAGACCCGCATGACTCACGGCGCGCTCCTCCGGCGTCTGCTTGCCTGCGCGGCGATCACCTGCGCTCTGTTTGCGTCAACTGCGCACGCCCAGACCCCCGGCGGCACGCAGATTCAGAACCGCGCCTCCGCGACCTACTCCGACGGAACCAACTCTTATTCGACCGTCTCCAATCAAGTGATCGTCACGGTCGCCAACGTGAGCGGCCTCGCCATCACGCCCGACGCGGGGACGAACCCGACCGTCGTCTCCGGCCAGAACAACGTTGATTTCACCTTCACCGTCACCAACACGAGCAACTTCGCCACGCAGGTTCGTTTCCTGCAATCGGGCGCGTCCATCGTGTTGAGCGGCCCTGCCACCGTGCAGTCCGCCGTCATTGACCTGACCAACAACGGCCTCGACGCCAGCGACACCGACATTCGCGGCAACGCCGCCGACGTGCTCTCGGCCTCCGTCGCGCGCAACGCCAGCATCACCGTGATCGTCCGCGTCAACATCAACGCCGCAGCCGCAGCGGGCAGCACCGTCAACGTCCGTCTCGGCGATTCGAGCGGCGGCGGCCCGACCTTCGACAACCAGACCGCCAACAGTTCCGCCAACGAAGTCCGCACCTCTTCGGGCGCGTCGGCTCCGGTCAACGGAGAGTCAGAAGCGCGCGGCGACATCAGCGCGACCGTCGAGGCTGACGCGCAGTTGCAACTCTCCATCAACGCGCCCGCCGGGCCCGTCGCGCTCGGCTCGAACATCACCTACACGTGGAACCTCGGCAACACCGGCCAGCGCAGCGCCATCGCGCAGACGCTCGCAGGTGCGCCCGCCAGTTCCAACACGGGCGTCTTCGTCGTCGCTCCCATGCCGGTCGGCACGTCGTTCGTCTCCGTGACGCCGCCCGCCGGTGTGACGATGCTCTACTCGACTTCGCCGCTCACCAACGACCCGCTTTCGGCCCTGACCGTGTGGACGACCACGCCGCCCGCACCGCTCTCGACCGTGACGCGCGTCGCCTACAACGTCGGCGCAGCACTTCCCCCCGGCGCGGCCATGTTGAACATGCAGATGGTCGTGCAGATTAGTTCGAGCATCAACGCGTCGAATCCGATCTACGAGATCGGCGACGCCTTCGCGCGCAACAACGTCAACTCGGCCATCACCGACCAATCGGGCGACAACATCCCGAACAAGGGCGACGGCAACGCCAACTTCAACGAGCCGCGTCTCGGCGTTGATGCCGCCACCGCGACGCAGGGCTTTCAGGTTCCGACGCTGCTGACGCAGGTCGGCAACGTGCTCGTCGGCCCGTCGGGTCAGCCCGCCGCCGTCGGCCCGACCGACAACAACGACGACTACACCAATCGCAGTTCATCGGTCGGCATCGCGGGCGTCGCCTTCGGCGGCATGTCCACCGCCGCCGACACGATTGACTTCATCAACACCGTCCGCAACACCGGCAACGCCAACGACACGTTCACGCTCACCGCGCCGACCGTGCCCGCCGGATTCACCGTCGCCATCAGCACCGACGGCACGACCTTCACCACCGTCTCGGGCGGCGGCAGCACCACGCTCGCGCTCAACTTCGGCCAGCAAGCCAACATCACCGTCCGCATCACCGTCCCTCCCGGTTCGGCGGTCTTGAACGGCTTCAACACCGTCATCCGCGCGCGCTCGGCCAACACCAACACCAGCTTCAACGACACCATTGACCGCCTCTACACCGGCTTCCTCCGGTTGCAGAAGTCCGTCGCCATCTTCAACACGACGGGCGTCGGCGGCGCGACCGATGCCGTTCCGGGCGCGGAGATCGAGTACACGATCACTTACTCGAACATCTCCTCGACGGGCGGCACGAACAACGTCACGCTGACGGCCTCCTCCATCGTCATCAGCGAGGACGGCAACGCCGCGCCGAACAACTGGGGAGCCAACACGACGCAGGTCTTGACGACTGCGCCCGTTGACAGCACCTCCGGCGTCATCACCGACGGCACAACCAACGGTGCGGTCACAGCCGCCACCACCTTCCTGAAGGACAGCGTGCCGAGCCTCGCGCCCGGTGCGTCCGGAACATTCAAGTTCCGCCGCAGGATCAACTAACAACAAAGCGCACACGCGCGAACGCGTCGTCTGTCGAGACGGACGCGCGGCGCGGGCGGCCTCACAGGGAGCACGTGCTCCGCCCCCACGGGGTCGCCCGCGTCGCAATATCAAGACAGAGGACAGATGTTTGAGGTTGGATGTCAGCGGTTGTCTGCAAATAACATCTAACGTCTAACCTCCGACATCTTCTTTATTCCGCAATCAATCACATGCACAACGCCCGCCCCCAAAGAGTCGTCCGTGCTTTCGCCCTCGTGCTCGTCGCGCTCGCCGTCGCGTTCACCGGGCGAACAGAAGCGCGCGCCGACGAGTTAGCCACACCGGGGGGAACGGTCATCTCGAACCGTGCCGAGGCCACCTATCTCGACGAGATGGGCACGGCCTTCGGCACGGTTTCATCTACTGTCAGCCTCACCGTCCTCAGCGTCTCGTCGGTCGTCGTCACGCCCGACGAAACCGAACCCTCCAACACCGTCGCGCCCAACGAACGCATCACGCGTCTCTTCCGCATCTGCAACGGCGGCAACACGCCCGACCTCTACACCATCACGCGCGCCGAAGTGAGCGCGCCCGCCACGCTTGTCGAACTCTTCTTCGACCTCGACGCGAGCGGGACGGTCACGAGCGGCGACCGCCCCGTCGCGGTCGGCGGCGCGATGAGCCCGCGCCTGACGCGCGGGACGTGCGCGGGACTGCTCGCCGTCGTCGAGACGAATGCCGCGCCGCAGGGCACGCGCCTGCAAATCGGCGTCACGGCGCGCTCGAACGTCAGCGCGGGCGCGAACGGCATGGCGCAGGACGACGGCACGATCATCAACATCTACGGCAACGGTTCACACTTCTCCTCGCCCGACGACCCGCACCTGCCGCCCGTCAAACTCGTCGAGAACCGCGAACGCGTCTCAGCCGCGCTCGGACAGACGTTGACCTACACGGTCGCCTTCCGCAACAGCGGCGACGTGCCCGCGCGCCGCGCCGTCATGCGCGACGAACTGCCCGCCGGTCTCGAATACGTCGCCGGTTCCCTGCGTCTCAACAATCGCACGCTCACCGATGCGGACGACGCGGACGAAGGCAAGGTCGCCGGACAACAGATCGAAGTGCGCTGGTCGGAGATTGCGATTGGCGAGTTGGTGCAGATTGTTTTTCATGCGCGCGTGCGCGCGAGCGTCCAGCCCGGCACGGGTCTGGTCAACACGGCGATGGTCTCCGCCGACAACGCCGCGCCCATCATCAGCAGTTCGACCGTCGCCGTCGTCAATCCCTTCGGCCTCGTCTATGAGGCGCGCGGCGGCGGCGGCGCGACGATTGGCGGCGCGCGTGTCTCGCTCCTGCAAGACCGGACGACGGGCGCAGGGCTATCGCTCACGCCGGGCGCGGGAACTGCGCCCAACGAGCGCAACGACAATCCGTTTCTGACAGACGGGCAGGGGCGTTGGAACTTCGCCCTCGCCGCCAATCAACTCGGCTCCGTCGCCTCTCCCGCGCGCTACTTCCTGAACGTCAGCGCGCAGGGCTTCCGCACGCGGATGCTGGAAATCAGCGTCGCGCCTTCGGTTGCGGCGGGCAACATCGCCGGACTTTTCTCCGTCGTCGTCCGCTCGATTGACGGCCAACCCATCGCGCAGAACGGAAGCTTCGAGTTGACGGAAGAAGCCGTCACTATCGAGAACCTCGCGGCCTTCGCGTTGAACGTGCCGATGTTTGAGAATCAAGCGGTCGAGATTGCGAAGATTGCCGACCGCGCTGCGGTCGAGATCGGCGATGTCGTCTCCTACCGCGTCGAGGTGCACAACGCGACGGCGGTCGCGCTCAACGATGTCGAGATACGCGACGTGCTGCCCGCCTCCTTCCACTACGCGGCGGGCACGGGCCGTCTGGAAAATCCGCCCGACGCCGCGCGCGCCATTGAACCTACAGAGACAGGCGGCGCGATTGTTTTCCACGTCGGGCAGGTGCGCGCCGGAGCGCGTGCGACCGTGACGTATCGCGTGCGCGTCGGCGTCAACGCGCGCGAGGGCGAACAGGTCAACACGGCGTCGGCGAGCGGAGTTCTTCTCTCCGGCGAGCGCGTCAACACCGCGCAGACGCACGCCACCGTCCGCGTCCGTCGCGGTCTGTTCTCGACGCAGCAGATTATCCTCGGGCGCGTCTTTGAAGACGCCAACGGCAACGGCCAGTTCGATAAAGGCGAGAGCGCGCTCGCGGGCGTGCGTCTCTATCTCAACAACGGTCAGTCGGTCGTCACCGATTCCGCCGGACAATACAACTTTCCTTCCGTGAACGATGGCGCGCTCGTCATCGCGCTCGATCCCGTCACGCTGCCCGACGGCTATTCGCTCGCCGACAACGGCACGCACGACGCCAAGAGCTTCACGCGTCTCCTCCGCACGCCCCTCGGCGGCGGCTCGATGCTCCGCCAAAACTTCGCGCTCAAATCGTCCGGCAAGACGAGCGCCAACGTCAACGCTAACGCCCAGTCGCTCTTTGCGCGCACGCCCGCGCAAGAAGACGCTGCTACAGGCGGCGCACGGAACGAACGCACCGAGAAACAGAACGAGCGCCCGCGCGCGGATAAAGAACTCGCCGATGCGCGGAACGAACGCGCGATAGCGAACACGAAGTCCGGCGGCGATGTGAAGCCCGTGAGCGATGCGCCGCTCGCTTCCGGCACGTACGAGATGGCGGCGACCGAGACGCTCGAACCTGTCGCGCCGGGTGCGGTGCGGATAGTTTCGCCCGCGCCGGACGCGGTGGTCACGAACGCCGCGCTGGAAATCGAGGCGCGCGTCGCGGACGGTTGGACGGTCGCGCTCGAAGTCGAGGGCGCGCGTATCTCCGACTCGAAGATCGGCATGCGCCGCGTTGACCGCAAGAATCAGGTGACGACCTATAGCTTCGTCGGCGTCAACCTGCGCCCCGGCCCGAACCGCATCAGGGCGACCGCCCTGAGTCCGGACGGCGCGTCGGGCGAGAGCATCGAGTTGACGGCTTACGGGCGCGGGCCCGCGAAGCGTCTGGAAGTGGTGGCGGAGAAGAAAGAGTTGAGCGCGGGCGGTCGTGATTCGACGCTGCTGCGCGTCCGCGCCTACGATCAATGGGGACACATGGCGGCAGACACGGTCGTCGCGCTCGAAGCGACCGCCGGAAGATTGTTGCCCGTCGCATCGGCGGACAAAAAAGAGAACACGTTGCCGCAGGAAGCAAAAGGTGTCGAGGGCATCGGCGAAGGCAGCTTGAACGGCGAGCAGTCGGGCAGCGCGCAGATGGAAGCGCGGCAGCAGATGGTGCAACTGACGGGCGGCGAAGGTACGCTCATCCTCGTCGCCGACAACACGACGGGCGCGGCTGAGATTCGCGCGACGACCGGCGCGATTGAAGCCGAGACGCAGGTGCGCATCACGCCTGAAGTTCGTCCTTCGATTCTGGTCGGGCTGGCGGAAGTCTCCATCGGCAAGGCCGCGCCGGAGATGGAACTGCGCGGCACGGATGGCAACTGGCAAAGCCGCATCGGCTTCTTCTATCGCGGGCGCATCTTCAGTCAAAACTTGCTCACGCTCGCTTACGATTCCAACCGCGCGCTCAACCGCAACGGCAGCCGCGACCGACTTTTCCAACTCGACCCGCTTGAGCGCGCCTATCCCCTCTTCGGCGATTCCTCGACGCGCTACGAGGACGCGCAATCAAATTCCAAACTCTACGCGCGTCTGGATAGAGGCCGCTCCTATTTCCTCTTCGGCGACTTCGAGACGGAACACAAGGGACTCGCGCTCGCCGGTTACACGCGCAAGCTGACGGGCATCAAAGTCCACGCCGAAAATTCCGAGGGCGATTACATCTCGCTGACGGGCGCGCGTCCCGACACGGCCTTCGCGCGCGACGTGCTGGCGGGCGGCGGTCTCTCGCTCGCGCAGTTGTCGCACGGCGACATCATGCCCGGTTCCGAAGTGGTCGTCATCGAAGTGCGCGACCGCCGCAACCCCGAACGCATCCTCTCGCGCGAACCGCTCATCCGTTCCGTTGACTACAATCTCGACACCACGAACGGCAACATCTTTTTCCTGCGTCCCATCTCGGCCTTTGACTACGCGCTCAACCTGATGCAGGTCGTCGTCACCTACGAACACCGCGCCAACCAGATGTCGTCGGCGGTTTATACGGCGCGCGCCGTCAAGACTTTCAAGAAGCAGGGCTTGCGGCTCGGCGTGTCAATAGTTGACCAGCAGCAGGCGGACTTCGGCGCGTTCGTGCTCGGCGGCATAGACGGCGAGAAGAAACTCCCGCGCGGCGGAACGCTTGCCTTCGAGTACGCGATGAGTCGCGGTCAAGCGTCCTTCTCGGGCAACCTCTTCGGCACGGAGACGGGCGCGGGTGTGAAGCACAACGGCAGCGCGTACCGCGTCGAATTGGAGCAGCCGCTTCCCTACAAGGAAGGCATCCTCCGCGCGGGCTTCGCGCGGGCCGACGAAGGTTTCCTCAATCCCTTCGGCTCGACCATCACGGCGGGCTCGCAGCGCGCGCACGTCGGACTCGACTTGAAAGTGCGTCCTTCGTCCATCATCGGTCTTGAGTTCATGGACGAGCGCAACAGCACGTCCAACGTCAGCAACCGACGCTTCACGGGTTCGCTCAACTGGTCGGAGCGTTGGAACGACCGCTTCCGCACGACCGTCGGCTACGACTTCCGTCGCTTGACCGACGACGTGAGCGGGCGCGAAACCAACTCGAACCTCGTCACCGTCGGCGCGGAATGGCAGGCGACCGACAAACTCCAACTCGCCGTCAAACGCGAACAGAATCTCGGCGAAGCCGACCCGACCTATCCCGACCAGACGACGCTCTCCGCTACCTATCAATGGAATCAATGGGCGCGCGTCTTCCTGACGCAGCGTCTCGCCTCCGCGCCGATTGTCCCCATCAGCGACGCCGCCGCAACCGGCTTCGTCTCGACCGGCGCGCGACGCGAAACCGCCATCGGCGTCGAAACCAAAGTCGGACGCTATACGAGCGTCGGCGGTCGTTATCAAATCGAGAACGGCATCAACGGCACGGACAGTTTCGCCGTCATCGGTTTGCAGAACCGCCTGCCGCTCGGCAGCAAACTCTCGCTCGAACTCGGCTACGAGCGCGGCTTCCACATCGCCGGAACGGGCGAGAGCTTCAACAACGCGACCGTCGGGTTCTCTTATCAACCGACGGAGAACTTCCGCACGTCGGGCCGCTACGAGATGCGCGACCGCAACGGCATGGGCAGCGTCGCCACGCTCGGCGCGGCGGGTCGCCTCGCCGACGGCATCACCGCGCTCGTCCGCTGGCAGGCGGCGCGCACGGAGTTCAACGGTCGTCACAACTCCTCGACCAACGCGTCAGCCGCGCTCGCATGGCGACCGCTCAAGTCAGACCGCGTCGGCCTCCTCTTCAGCTACACGCACCGCAATCTCTTTCAGGACGGCGTGACGGGCACGAACGGCACGGGCTCGACGCGCGACCGCGCCGACGTGCTCTCAACCGACGCTTACCTGCAAGCCACGAAAGAGTTGGAACTCTACGGGCGTTTCGCCTTCAAGTTCGGCGACGCCGGAACGCCCGACCTCGCGCCCGTCTCGTCGCTCACATATCTCGCGCAGGGTCGCGCCGTCTATCGTCTCGGCAAGTACGTGGACGTGGCGGGCGAGATGCGGATGCTCGCGCAGCCTTCGAGCCGCACGCGCCGTACGTCATACGGCGCGGAGCTCGGCTTCTGGGTGCTGCCCGACCTGCGTCTCGGCGGCGGCTACAACCTGACCGACTCGAAGGAGCCGCAGGGTTCGATTCTCAACAACGGGCGGCGCGGTTTCTACTTCACTATCTCCTCCAAACTCTCGCGCCTCTTCGACCTCTTCGGCACGTCGAGCAACAACGGCGACGACCCGCAAGCGACCTCCGGCGGCGACAGCAAGACGCAAGTCAACGCAGCGGCAGCTAAGGAGCAACCGTGAGGCACGCGCAGACGCAAGCATCCGTATCCTCTCTGCTTGCTGCCCTCGGCGCGTCCGGCAAGTGGTTCTGCTTGGCCGTGCTGCTCGTCGTCGCGTCGGCGCGGACGGCTTCCGCCGCCGTTGACATCTACCAGATTCGCGGCACGGCTGACTTCGGCATCTACGTCCAGACGGGCGCGACCGACCAGCGACTCTTCGCGGGCACTTACCCCGGCGGAAGCTCCGCCACGCTCGCGCAACGCCCGAGCGACGGGATGCTTTTCTACGTCATCAACACCGCCAACGGGCAAATCTACAGTTACAATCCGGCGACGCCCGCCGTCGCTCCCGTCGCGCTGCCGAACACGCTCGGCGCGGCAGTTCCCGCCTCCTTCCGCATGGCCTTCTCGCCCGCCGGAACGCTCTACTACATGCCCGACAGCGGCGTGCTCTACACGATTGCCACGACCGGCGCGACCGCAGGTCAGGCGACCGCAGGCCCGACCGTCACCGGCATCGGCAGCGGCGGCGACATGGCCTTCAACAGCGCGGGCACGCTCTACGCCGTCAACAGCGCGCGTCAACTCTACACCGTCCCGCTCGGCGGCGGCGCGGCCACCCTGCTCGGCACGATCACCTTTCCCGGCGGCATCACCCCCGCCACGCTCGGACTCGCCTTCAACGCCGCCAACCAGTTGCTCGTGCAGACGCAGAACCCGAGCAACCTCTACTCGGTTAACCTGACGACGCGCGCGGCCACCCTCGTCGGCTCGCTCGGCGGCGGCACGGCAGCGACCGGCGACCTCGCGAGCGCGAGCGTCCCCGACCCCAATCTCTCCATCACCAAAACCGACGGCGTCGCCAACACATATCAGGGCGCAACCGTCACCTACACAATCGTCGTCGGAAACAACGGCGCATACAGCGTCACCGGCACGGTCGCCGATACGGTTCCCGCCGCTCTGACCGGAGTCACATGGACGTGCGCGGCCTCCGCCGGTTCGTTCTGCACCACCGCTTCGGGGAGCGGCAACGCCATCAGCACCGCCGCCACGCTCGCGCCCTCCGGCACGGCGACATACACCGTCACGGGCACGGTCTCCAACACCGCCACCGGCACGCTCAGCAATACGGCAACGGTCGCCGTCCCCAGTTATCTGACCGACTCCGCGACTGCCAACAACACCGACACCGACACCGACACCATCGTCAGCGCCGCCAACATCTCTCTCACCAAAACCGCCGCCACCACCTTCGTCGTTGATAACAACGCGAGCTACACGCTCACCGTCAGCAACGCGGGCCCGCAGTCCGCGTCGGGCGTCGTCACCGTCAGCGACACGCTCCCCGCCGTACTGACATACGTCTCCGCGAGCGGCACGGGCTGGACATGTTCAAACTCCGGCGCGGTCGTCACCTGCACGCACGCGGGGCCGCTGGCGAGCGGCAACAGCCTGCCCGCCATCTCCTTGAGCGTCGGCGTCACGACGACAGCCGCGCCGGGCGTCACGAACACCGCCACCGTCAGCAGCCCGACCTTCGACCCCGTCGCCGCCGACAACACCGGCAGCGCGACGACGCCCGTGCTCTACGTCAAACTCGACAAGAGCAGCGTCCTCAACACGCCGAACGCCCAACCCGGCACGGAGATCACTTACACCATCGTCTTCACCAATCTCGGCGGCGCAGCCGTGCAGAGCCTCTCCGTCGCCGACATGATTCCCTTCAACACCGACTTCAAAATCGGCTCGGCTGCCTTCAGCTACACCGTTACCCCGACCGTGCAATACTCCAACGTCGCGCGCACCGCCGCCGACCCGCCGCCGACCCCCAACCCCTTCACGCTCTACACGCCTGTCGGCGCTGTCGGCAGCTACGACCCGCAGGTCAACTGGGTGCGCTGGAATTTCGCGGGCAACATTCCGACGAACGCTACCGGCAGCGTCTCCTTCACCGTCCGCATCCGTTGAAGGAAGGCAAAAGTGAAAAGGTCAAAGGCAAAAGTTGCGCCGGTCTTTTTATCTCTTAGCTCTCCCCGTTGCAGCGAGTTGTTACGAAGCGACTTCGGCGTCGAATATTTCAACAGATGAAAATAATGGTTCGCATTCTTCGTCTGATGTTATATTCGATGACGGCTATTTTGAGTGATCCGGCCCGCGCCGCCGCCCCGACTCTAGCGGCACGCGCAGGCAGCATCACTTCCGCACCTAAATCGGGCAAGGCGTTCGTCGTGCATTGGTCGAACGTCGTATTTGCCTCACCACATACTTCAAAGCTCCCCCATCTCTCGTTCCCTCCGGCGCGACCGCGAAAACGGTCGAGCGGTGCGCCCGGAAACGCTCGGGATTGAGAGATACGCATTGAGGCATTCGATGGTGGTTTCAAACTCAGGGAAGAGTCTATCCCGGGCCGCGCTCGCCGCCGCGCTCGTGTGCCTGTGCGCGTTCGTCTCGGCGCAGGCGCAGGTCGTGCGCCCGTTCACGACGCGCTTCACGACCAACGACACCGGCGACGTGCTGCTCGTCGGCAATACACTCATCTCCTGCCAGTCGAACGACAACAGTTGCGCGGGCGGGCGCAACGCCACCGGCACGACGCTCAACAACAACGATTTCCGCATGCGTTTCGTTGACGTTGACGCCGACGCGACGACCTTCAATTCGAGCCGCGCCACGCTCACGCTGCCCGCCGGCGCGACCGTCCTCTGGGCCGGACTCTACTGGGGCGCGGACACGACCGTCGGCGGCGGCGGCGGCGGCCCGCAGGCCGCGCCCAATGCCGCGCAGAGTGATCTCGTCCGCTTCTCCACGCCCGCCTCCGGCTACCAGAACATCACCGCCTCGCAGATCAACACCAGCGCATACTACGGCAGCGACTACCACGCCTTCGCCGACGTGACGACGCTCGTCCGCTCCGGCGGGAGCGGCACGTACGCGGTCGCCAACGTGCAGTCTGGAACGGGTGAGGACAGGCAAGCGGGTTGGGGTCTGGTCGTCGCCTACCGCGACGCGTCGCAGCCCTCGCGCAACATGACCATCTTCGACGGGTTCGCCGTCGTCAACACGACCAACCCGCTCATCACCATCCCCGTCTCCGGCTTCATCACGCCTTCGAGCGGTGCGGTCAACACACACGTCGGCTTCATCAGCTACGAGGGCGACCTCGGCTCGACCGGCGACAGCGTGCAACTCAACTCGACGACGCTCACCAACGCGCTCAATCCCGCGACCAACTTCTTCAACAGCACCATCACTCGCCTCGGCTCGCACCTCTCCGCGAAAAACCCGAACTACATCAATCAACTCGGCTACGACATTGACGACGTGAGCGCGAGCGGCGTGCTCCCGAACGGCGCGACGAGCGCGACCATCACGCTGCGAACTTCGGCGAGCGGCGTCGCCGAGTTTTACTATCCCGGCGTCGTCGCCTTCGTCACAGACCTCTACGCGCCGCAGATCAAGAACAACATCATCAAGGGCGTCTCCGACATCAACGGCGGAATCGTCGCGCCCGGCGACGTGCTGGAATACACCATCAACGTCTCCAACACCGGAACCGACGCGGCCATCATCATGGAGATGTCGGACACGCTTCCCGCCAACACGACCTACGTCGCGGGCAGCCTCCAAGTCTCTGCGGGCGCGAACGCGGGCGCGAAGACCGACGGCGCGGGCGACGATCAGGCCGAGTACGACGCCGGACTCAATCGCGTCGTCTTTCGTCTCGGCATGGGCGCGAGCGCGACCGCTGGCGGCACGCTCACCTCCGGTCAAGCCACGACCGCCAAATTCCGCGCGCAGGTCAACAACAACACGGCGAATCTGACCGTCGTCGCCAATCAAGCCAGCGTCTCCTACAGGGGCGCGACGCTCGGCATCAACTACACCGACCTGAGCGACAGCGACCCGCTCACGTCCGGCGAGCAGACGACCGACGTGACCGTCGTCGCCCCGCCCAACGTCTCGCTCGTCAAATCCGCCGCCACCAACGGCACGCCCCGCCCCGGCACAGACATCACATACACCGTCAATTTCGGCAACGCCGCAGGCTCGCGCGCCGCCTCCGCGCTCATCATCGCCGACAAGATACCCGCCGACACGGAGTTCAAACTCGGCTCCGTCGTCTACGACGCGGGCACGACCGGCCTCGCCGCCCCCGTCATCGAATACAGCATCCAACCGCGCGACCCTTCGAGCGACGACCCGCCCAACCCCTGGATCAACTACACCCCCGCCGGAGCCTCCGGCACATACGACACGCAGATTACATACGTCCGCTTCCGCTTCACCGGCAACCTCAACCCCGCTACCTCCGGCAACATCTCCTTCACCGTTCGCATACGATAAAGAAGAGGTTAGATGTCGGGTGTCGGATGTTAGAAAGAAACCAGCTTAGGTTTTATCTAACATCCGACATCCAACATCTAACCTCTTCTTTTCTGTTGTGGTAGAGTGAGCCTACACATGTCGGAACAGGGCGACGAGAAACGTTTGAGCGAGTTGACGGTCGGGGATGCCAAGCGCATCCTCGTCTATGCGTTGACGACGCTGCTGGCGGTCGCGCTCTTGATACTTCTGGTCGAGAAGGTTCTGGTCGCGCTGCTGCTCGGGGTGGTGGCGGGAGCATACCTGCTGCCGGTGCAGGAGTGGTTGGAGCAACGCCTGCGCGCGCGCGCCGGAAGCGCGATTATCACGATTCTGCTGATCGTCGTGCCGCTCGTCCTGATCGTCGGCTACGCTTGGTACGAGTTGTCGGGCTACTCGAATCTCGTCCACGAGCAGCGCAATCAGATAATCCTCGCCATCAGTCGCGCGCTGGCGCAGTACGTCTCGATTGAGAACACGCGCTCGGCTCTGGAGGTGACGTTTACCGAGGCGGTCACGCGCTCCGGCGCGGCGATTCAAGAGCTACGCCAGCGCGCCGCGCTGCTGCTCGCCTCGTCCGCCATCTTCTTCTTCACGGTCTTCTACGTGCTCACGCAGCGCGTCCGCCTCGCCGCCTACATCAAGGTGCGCGTGCCCGGCGAATACCTGCCGCTCTACGAAAAACTGACCGCGAACATCGGCGGCGCGTTGCGCGGCGCGCTCCTCGCCGTCTTCATTGACCAGACCTTGAAAGGCTTCGCCATCGTTCTGCTCAATCTCGTCTTCGGCGTGCCGCTCGCGCTCGTGCTCGGCATCGTGACGGTGCTCGTCGGCTTCTTTCCGTTGCTCGGCGAGTGGGCCGTCTATGTGCCGGTCAGCGTCTATCTGCTCGTCTTTCGCAACGAGCCGACGAGCGCCGGAATTTATCTCGGCGTCGGTATCCTGATGACGCTCGGTTCGTCGCTCCTGCTGCGCCCGCGTCTCGCCGCCAGCGGCGCGCGCCGTTTCAATTTCTACTGGATGCTCGTCGCCTTAGTCTCCGGCGTCTATACCTTCGGCATCCCCGGCATCGTGCTCGGCCCGGCCATCCTCGGATTCACAAAGGCCGTCGCCGAAACGCTCGTCGGCGACGTGCGCTACGAAACATCCCTGCTCAAAGAAGAGAAAGAGCAAGCCGACGAAACCGCGCAACATTCAAATGCTGCCGATTAGACGATAGACGATGGCTACGGACGATGGACGATAGACGATAGACGATGGATGAACGGACGACGAACGATAGACGGTGGACGGAAGAAAGCTTCCTTCTCATCAATCGTCCATCGTCCATCGTCCATCGTCCACAACATATGAGAGAACACTTC
>DATLMV010000182.1:0-10113 GCA_035537095.1 Pyrinomonadaceae bacterium | reverse complement strand
GAAAGATTCCTTCGCTTGAGCCGCGTTGTCCGTCGCGCCGGAAGGAAGGAGCGAACCGGCGGCGCGTCCCAGATTGTGCGCGAGGGCTTGCGCCGACGGTTGAGAGTTGTTGCCCGCGAGCCCTGAGACGACGAATCTCATCGCGGTATCGGCATTCCTCAAGGAAGCCGCCGGGTTGCGGTTGGAGGTATTTGTTGACGCGTTGGTTTGCGCCCGCGTTTGGGGTTGTCGAACGCGCGCCGCCGTCTGATGTGAATTGCTCACTCGCTGCACGGCGCGACTGACTGTGTTAACGACTTTGTGAAGGTTCAGCATTAGTCAGGGACTCCTTTCCTGTTTCGGGCAATTGAAACAGTTATCGGTAGGGCGGCGAAACAGTTGCGCGCTTCTGTGAAAATCTTTTCGACGGCGGGCTTTCAAGTGCCGTTCGGCGAGTAAAGAAAAGAGGCCGCGATTGGTTTATCGCGGCCTCTGATTCAGTTGTCCCGAGTGATTCAAACAAAAGGGGGCGGCGTGAGAGCCGCGCTTAAAACTCCAGACCGTTATCGCTGACCCGGATGTTATTGACGGACGTGCCGAGCAGCTTTTCCAGATTATCCTTCGCCATCTCGCGCGCCATCTCGGCCAACTCGCGGTTGCCCTTCTGCGCGGCCACGTCCGCGCCGAACGCGACATACTCGGCCATCACGGCCAGCGACTCGTAAATCTGCTGCTTCTCGCGGTCGGACATGCGTTGGAAATCGGCGTCCGACCCGAGAGCGTCTCTGACCTCCGCGCGGAGCGCCGCTCCCTGACCTGCCGTGAGCACGTTGCCGCCGTGATAGACGTTGTAGCTGACGCCGATCAAATAGCTGAGCGCACGCGCCACGTCCTTCACAGGCTGCCGCTGCCGCCGCATGTTCGCCTCGTAGTTCTGCAAACATTGTGTGAAGAACGCCTGCATCTCGCGCCGGTCGGAAGCGTTTTCGGCTATCTCGGCGGCCATCTGCTGCGGGACGATGGTGGCCGATGCGGAGCGAAACGTCGTCGCGCCGCTGGCTGTACTGCTGGCTGTGTTGGGCGTCGAGCCGTTGCTGCGGCTGCCGCTGGCTCCGGCGGTGACGGGCCAGCGCGACGAGCCCCCGCTGCTGACGCGGACGCCCCGGCCCTGTCTCTGCCGGAGCGCGCGCAGGGCATTATTCGAGAACATCGTGGTGCGGACGTAGGTTTGAGTCTGCTGCTTGTTGAAAATCCGCTGCCACGAGACGCGGTCTTGCGCCGTCGAGACGCTTGAGCCAAGCAACAACATGCATACGAAAACGGCGATGCGCTGTTGTCTTCTCATAACTTTAATTCCCCTCTTGCCTGTTCGCGTGAAGCCGTGCCGGAAGTTGCCGCACGCCCGCGCGTCGAATCGTCTCGCGAAAGACGAAAATCTGCGTGCGGGCGAGATTCGATAAAACTCGTCGCGCCCGCACACAGTTTAAACTATCGTGCCGCCATCTGTTACGCCGGAGCCGCTTCTCAAGCCAGATTGCGGATCATGGATTCCATCGCCTCGTCCGCCTTCTTCATGAGGTTCGACTTCAACTCGGCTTCCTGCTTCTGCTGGTTGAAGACCTCTTGGACGGCCATCTGCCAGTTCATCATAATCTCCTGATTACGGAGTTGCTTGTTAGCGAAGTCCGGGTCTTCGGCATTCGGCGTTTCCAGTTGCGGTCTCGGCGGTATGCTTCCTATTCCTGCCATGATCATTCTCCTTTGCGGTCGTTAGATAGCAGCCCGTGTGAGCTATAAATTTACTACATCACGGCTCTGGCTTCCAGAGCTTCGTGAATGCCTAAGACCATCGCGCGGGCACGATTTGCGCCCGGGTCTTTCTCTTGCGGGTCGAGTTCGATGGCGCATTTGAGGTCGGCCACCGCTTCTTCCATCATCTGCTTCCGCAGATAAACTTCGGCGCGATTGACGTGCGGCGCGATCTGCTGCGCGTCGAGCGCAATGGCGCGGCTCAAGTGTCGGAGCGCGTCGTCGTCGCTTTGCAGGCGCGTGTAGAGCGCGCCGAGGGCGGAGTGCGCGTCGGCGCTCTCGGGGTCAATCTCCACCATTCCTTCAAAGATCGCGCGGGCTTTGTCGAGGATGCCCTGCTCGTAGTACATGGCTCCGATTGCGCCCATCTCCTCGAACTCCGCTTTTGTGATGCCCAATTTTGCGCGCAGGGTGGCTTGGCCCTCTGCGCCGCTCGCGGAGGCTTGGCCCGTCTTCTCACCTTGCGACTCTTTTTTCAGCATCTCAAAACTCCACGCAGGACAAACTCACTCGCGTCGCGGCGAAACAGGCCGACAGCTTTCAGGCATTATAACGTGCCGTGCCGTTGTAGTAAGCGTTGTCGCGCGCGGCCTGCACCACCTGACGATTATCCAACGTCTCGCGCACCACTTCCATCATATTCTGCACCTTCTTGGCGGAGGCGCGATAGGTTCTGACGGAATCGGAGAGGTCGCGGAAGTTGCGACCGATGTCGAGCAGCCGGTCGAGCTTCAAGCCGCCGCCTTTGGAGAAGCAGTCAAAGTTTCCCGGATTGCTCAGGTTGGCGAAGTTGCCCACGGGGGCAAACTGCGCCACTTTGTTCATGAAGCCGAGGCCCTTGATGTTGGACATCAAGCCCATCACGTCCGTGACGAGTCCGGCGTAATTTCCGGTGAAGAAGTTGATGCCCATCGAGACGAAAGGCGCTAACTTGCCCAACCCGACGGCGTTCAATGCCCCGCCTACCAATTTACCGATGCCACCGAACATTGCTCGTCTCCTCCTTAACTTCTCGCCAAAACTTCTCAAACCCCGTCGCGCGTACCCTCGTTTGTTGCGCGCGTTTTTCTCGACTCGTTTCAGTTATCGTCACCCGCGCCGAACTGTTTCCTGTGAGACGCAGAAAAAATTCATTCCCGGCCCTTGCGCGACCCCGGCGACACGCGCTTACGAAGGGCGCGCGCGGCATGTTATGTTGGGCCTCGACTCCGACATCAGACGAGGTGCTGCGATGTCCAAGCAACATAACCTGCAATGGCTTTACGGCGAGAAGTCTCTGGGCGAAGTGTGCGGTTGGGAGACGGAGGAAGTGCGCATCGTCGCCGACCTCGGTTTCGCGCTCGCCGAGCAGGGGCGCGAGCGCGAAGCCGTCACGATTTTTGAGGGGCTGGCCGCGCTTTCGCCGCATAATAACCGTGCTTATGCCTATTTTCAGTCGGCGCTCGGCGCGCTCCGGCTGCGTCTGGACAATCCGCAAAAGGCCGTCGCGCACCTGACCGCCGCGCTCAACATTGACGCCGACAACATCTCTTCGCTCGTCAATCGCGGTGAGGCATACTTGAAGCTCGGAGAGTACGCGGCGGCGCGCGCCGACTTCCGCAGGGCTTTGAGTCTCGGCGAGACGGAGAGAGACGATCATCAACTCGCCCCTTTCCTCGTGCGCGCGCGCGTCCTGCTTAACAATTTGCCGAATCTCGAAAGAGCGGCGCTCAACGGGCGGCGTTGAGCGCCGGTCGCCCGAACCCTTACCAGCCGGAAACATTTCTCCGTCGCTCCCGATAATCAAATCGAGCACGAAACCAAACGGCGCGAACTGCCGGTCAAAAGTTTTTCGCGCATCGTGCCCGAGGATTTTGAGATCACAGCGGAGTGAGAGGGCTAAAGGCACATGGGACGAATCGAAGACACGAGCGCGACGCGGCGAACCACCGCGACCAACATCCAGACGCAACCGGAACCGCCCAAACCGCCGCCGCCCCCGCCGCCCCGCAACAACCGCACGGCGGACAACGACGCGCGTCTGGCCGAGGTCAACCAGTACAGCGCGAACCGTCAGGCACGGATCGAGCGCGACGCCGAGCGACGCGAGAACCCCATCGGCAGCCTGACCGCCGGAGCGACGCGCGGTGCACGCGCCGCCAGCACGGAGATCTCCGAGCGCGGCGTGCGCAACACGGGCCGCGTCTTCGTTGACGGCACGCCCGAATTTCGCGCACGCGTCGAGCACGACCTGAACCGCATCGCGCCCGGAACAACTATCGGAACCGACGGCGTCGTGCGTCGCAGCGCGCAGCAGATTCCCGGCCACGAGCAGGGCTATCGTCTCGTTGACCAACTCCTGAACAATCCGAACCCCGTCACCATCCGCTACGAGCGCGGCAACGCTTCCGCCGGAGCCCTCAACGTGACGAACGCCAACGGCACAATCGGGCGTCCCGGAAATGGCTCGGGCGCGGTCGTCAAATACGACCCGGCGGGCAATTTCGCTCTGCCGGTGCGCGGCGCGGATGGCCGCGTCACGAATCAACCCGCCGACTCGGCGGTCGTCCTCGCGCACGAACTGATTCACGCCAGCCACTACCAGCGCGGCACGCGCGACCCGCGCTCCGGCGCTCCCACGGGTCAAACTCTCCCGCCTGACAGCGTGAACACGACGCACTTCGTCAACGACAGCGGCCAGATTTTCCGCGAGGCGCAGAGCACGCGCGTCAGGATGCGCGAGGAGTTTCGCACCGTCGGCTTCGACGGCTACCGCCGCAGCGACGAACCGACGGAACTATCCATCCGCAACGAGTTCGGGCAAGACCCGCGCGCCAGCTACATGCACCGCACCAGTTACGAACCGGCCACGCGTCTCGACCAAATCTTCGGCGACACGCGTTTGCGCGCCACGAACGCCGCCACGACCATCGCCGACGGCGTCACCCATTCGAGACGCAGCGCGGCCATCGGCGGCGGCGCGGCCTTCGCCACGACCGCTTACCAGCAGTTGCAGAACGGCGAATTGGACGCCGCGCAACTCGCCGGAAACACCGCCCTCGGCGTCGGCACGGGCGTCACCGAAGAGGTCATCGAACGCGCCGTCTCGGGCGCGCCGTCGGTCACTAGCGGGATGACGAACAGCACTTTCCGCGTCGCCGCCAGACAGTTGCGCGGCGCAGGTGTCGCGGGCGCGGTGACGGGCAGCGCGTTCGCTATCTACGACAACTACTCGGCTTACCAGAACAACGAGATCAGCGGCGCGCAGTTCGCCGGACGCGTCGCGGGCGAGGCCGTGACGAGCGCGGGCGCTGGCATGGCGGGCGCGTACGCGGGCGCGGTCATCGGCAGTTTCATCCCGATTCCGGTCGTCGGCACGCTCGCGGGCGCGGCTGTCGGCTTCGCCGCCGGTTATCTGGCCGACAAAGCCCTGCGCGGCTTGGGCGTGGACAAACTGATTGCGACGGGAGTCGAGAAGGCAGTAGAATTCGGGCAGAATGTGGTCAGCAGCGTCGGCGAGACGGCCTCGAACTTCGTGAGCGGAGCCAGAGACACGCTCGGCAACATCGGGAGCGGCGCGGTCAACACGCTCGCCTCGATCTTCGGCTGACGGTTTTGCGCGAACGTGAACGAATTTGAGTTGACATGAACGACTGAGAACGCGCGCCGGTTAAAGTGTCAGCGACGAAAACTCATACCGGCGCGCATTTTTGTCCGCATTTTTGCCTGCAAATTTGTTGTAGCCAAACGGTTTTGATGCTCGATTATCTTCGATGAGCGGCGATGTAAAGAAAACTGAAACGAGTGGGACGGGCGGCATCGCGGGCGAAAGTCTGTCGGCCTGCTTCGCACGCCTGCGCGCTGCGGAGCGTTTCGAGGGTTACGCGTTCGGCGGGATGGGGCAGAAGAACAAGAACTACGAAGCCTTCGCCCGCGCGCGTGAGGCGGGCGGGGATGCACGTGCTGCCGTCGAGGATATTCTGCGAAGCGGGACACCGGCGGGCCGCCTCTATGCCGCGCTGCTACTGCGGGAGATTGACGAGGAAGCCGGACGCCGCGCGCTCGTCGCCTTGCAGGCGGACGCGTCGGAGTTGGAGGCCGCTTGGGACTGCGCGCCCGATGCTTTCACGGTCGGCCAACTCGCCGCCGAAGCCTTACAGGGCAGGATGCTGATTGACATCCGCCCACCCCTGCGCGGCACGACTTAGACGGCGACTCGCTGAAGTTGAACAAACCCTCCCAAATCAAACACTTAACTCCCCGTGCGACCCGCGCGGGCAGCTTTTCTTTACGCGCAGCCCGAAGTTGCGCTTCCTTTTCGCGCGCGGGCGGAAATCGCGTCTTGCGCCTAAAACCGACGGAGCGCGCCAGCCGATGAGATTGATTGCCAACGGCTTCTTAACGGAACTGCCCGAAGGCTGGGAAGACCGCTCGATGATCACGCTTGTCGGCACGGTGGGCACGACGGGCACGACGGGCGCGGCGGGTTTCGCGCCGAACGTCGTCATCATGCGCCAGCGCGTCGCGCCGCAGACGAGCATCGAGGCTTACGCGCGCGAGCAGCGTGCGGCGACCGAGGCCGAGATAGAGGATTTGGAGATAGTTGACGAGCGGGCGGCGACGGTCGGCGGCGCGCCCGCGTTCCAGAGGTTGCAACGCTTCTCCGCGCAGGGACGCCGACTCCAACAGGCGCAAACCTACGTCCTCGGCGACCGCGTCGTCTTTATCCTCACCTGCACCGCCACCCTCGAACAGTTCAACGAACAGATCGCACACTTCCGCCGCGTCGTCGAAGGCTTCCGCCTTTTCAACCCCGAAGACGCCAAACTCTAAGCCAGTCCTGACAAAAAAAAAGACGCCGGGACGCAAAACTCCGCGAAAACGCTTGCGCCCCCGTCTGCCGTCGTCCAATTTCGTCGCCATTTTGTGCTGTTTTTCTAGCAAAAACCGCATCGGCGGTCGTGTCGGCGCGTCGGCGCGTGAAAAAACGAAAAAAAATCTTTCGGTCAGGAAACATTTTCCGTCAGGAGCCGATAATCCTGATAGACGGAAAGTTTCGCAAGGGGCTTGAAAGGGCGGCGCGGAAGATTTAATCTGCCGCCGACAGCAGTTTGAGGGAGGACGTTATGGCTAATCCGATTTCGGGCGTGACGGGCGGCGGCGTGTCGAACATCACCAACGCGGCCAAGCAACTGCAACAAAATCAGGGCGACGGCGAGTCCTTTAAGCAAGTGATGGAACAGGTCGGCAACAAGGGCGAGCAGCCGAAACCGAGCGCGCCGGAGCAGACGCAACCCGTTCGCAGCGAAGAGTTTGAGCGTCTCCGCGTCGGCTTGATGCAGCGCACCGAGAGCCTGCCCGCGACGAATCGCCTGACTGAGTTGCTGCCGCACATCCTCAGTTCGCGCACCGACATGAGCCTGATGCGACAGGCGCTCGACCGCACGGGCAATTCGCAGAAGGCGACCGACTTGCGCGGGCGGATGGGGCAGTTGGAGAACGAACTCAACAGCATTGACGCCATCTGGCGTTCGAAGAAGGATTTAGCGCCCGGCGAACTCCTCGCCCTGCAAGCGCGGCTCTATCAGGTGACGCAGCACGTCGAGGTGCTCAGCAAGGTGGTTGACCAGATGACGGGCGGCATCAAGACCATTCTCAACACGAACGTCTAGGAACGAACCGCGCGCCGCGCGTCCGCCGTTTATAACACCGGGACGCGGAGCAAACAGCCATGTCAGGCATACGCAAACTCGACCAGCAACCCATCCGACCGGCCAACGCGCCGCGCACCGAGCCGACGCGCGCCGAACGCGGTCGCAAGGAGGATTTCGACGCGCGTCTGGGCGGCACGAACAAGCTCGTCCGCTACCCGCAGCAGTCGCAGTCGCTTGAGCGCGCGGGGCATGAGCCGGTCGGCCACTCGACCGAAGAAGAGTGGGTGCGCGAGCGCACGCTCGAAGAGTTGAAGACGCTCGTGCAGGCCATTCAGGTCGGCATCACCGACCCGAAGGAACTGACCGATTTAATCTTCTACGCGCGCCATCCCGAAATGCTCGACGTGCCGCTGACGCGCGAGCATCAAGCCCTGCTCGACGAGTGGAATCAGATCAGCGCGTTGCAGGTTCACCCGATTGTCAACGAGGCCAGCGACTTGATCGGCGCGAACGTGGCGGGCGGCGAGTTGCGCGGCGAAGGTGTGATGGCGACGGCGTTCGACCGCGCCTTCGGTTCGTCCGCCAACGTCAAGCAGATCGAGGGCGGCGCGACGCATCGTTACGACGAGATTATCGCCAACGCCGTGCAATGGTGTCCGAATCTGTCGCCCGCGATTCTCAAGAGCTTGCTGGCACAGGAGTCGAACTTCAAGCCGACGGTCATCAACCAGTACGGCTATGCAGGCATCGCGCAATTCGGTCGTGAAGCGGCGCGCGAGGTCGGCCTGCGTGTCGGCATCGCCGGGAGCGAGATGGAC
Organism: Pyrinomonadaceae bacterium; assembly: GCA_035537095.1. Lineage (GTDB taxonomy): Bacteria > Acidobacteriota > Blastocatellia > Pyrinomonadales > Pyrinomonadaceae > DASWNP01. The sequence goes on along the minus strand of DATLMV010000182.1, from coordinate 1,874 downwards.
GAACGGCTCGACCCCTCGAAGGCGATACCGGGCGCGGCGCGTCTGCTCAACATCAAGGCGCAACGTCTCGGCGAGGCAGCCTTCGCGCGCTACGGGCAACCGACGGGCGTCGAGTTCTGGAAGTTCGTGCTGGCCGCATACAACGGCGGCGAAGGTACTGTGACGGTCGCGATGGGCCACGCCTACCGCGCGGGGATAGCGCAGGCGCGCGCCAAAGGTCTGGTCGGGACGGATGCCGTCAGCTTCGCGCGCCGCTATGCCTCGCAATGGGAAAACTTGAAAGCGGGCGGATTGGACTCGCCGCTCGCGCTCGCCACGGCGCGTTATTTCCCGAGCCTCGCCGCCGCCAAGTATCATGAAATCGGCGACTACCCGACGGCCATCGTCGGGCGCGTCAAGATGGCTCGAAGTTGACGCGTGCGTAGCGTCCTGTGTTTCGTTCGCAGGGCAAGGTAAAAAGCGACGATACAAGTCGCCGTCGGCGCACGCTCTCGCCGCTCGTTCGTTGGAGGCGCTTTCCCGATGAGTGATCCGAAAATCAAAAACGGGACGCAAAATCAGGCGCTCCACCTCAATCTCCAAACCCACGCGCAGCCCGCCGCCAAGCAGACGGCGGCGACCCTCAAACGGGCCAACCCGCAAACCCACCTCCCGAAGCAGAACGAAGCGGCACGCAACAGGCAGACGGGAACAGATGCGCCGCGAACGAAGGGCAATGAGCCTGCCGTGCGGCCCGACAAGCAGCAGCGCGCCGAGAACACGCAGCGTCAACCAACGAAACAGGAGAAGCCCGCGCACCTGCGCGAACTCGAAGACCGCGACGCCCGCCGCGCGCTCCACGCACGCAACAAAGAACGTCCGGCGGAGAAGGCGCTCCGGCAGCGCGAGCCTCCGCGCAACGCCGAAGGGCAGAACAAGACCGGCAAGCAGAAAACGAACGCCGAACGCCATGAGCGTCCCGAACACGCGCCCCGCAATGCCGCTAAGAGCGACCGCGCCGGACAAAACGACAAGGCCGACCGTGACAACCGCCCTGACCATCACAACCGCGCAGAGCGCAACGACCGCACAGACCGTGCAGATCGAAGCGACCGCAGCGACCGCAGCGACCGCAGCGAGCGTTTCTCGCGCGGTGACGACGGCGGCGTACGTGAAGCGCGGGAGCGTGCGCGCGAGCGGGGCGTGGGCGGCAACGAGCGCGAGCCGGGCGGGCGCGGCAGGGAAAACGACGGCGCGTCGGGCACGAAACTGAAGCCGCGCGAGTCGGACTGGACGGGCCAACAGTCGCAGAGAAATTCTAGCGGACGCGAATCCGCGCAACTGCGGCGCGAGACGCGCGGCGCGGAGCAATCGCTGCTCGACTATTTGAAGGGTGATAAAAAAAGCGGCAGGGATTTGCCGACGCACCTGCGCGAAGTGCTCGACGGCACGACGCGCTCGGTCGGGCGCAACGCCTTGCGCGCACTCGGCGCGGGGCGCGACGAGCGTGTGGAGAAGTTCGTCGAGCAGTTCGTGAAAAAGTTGAATCACTCGCTCGAACGCTCGCACCCGCAGGGCGAAACGACGAAAGCGTTAGTCCGCGAAGCGGTGCGCGAGTTGTCGAGCGTCGTTCACATGGCGAAGCATTTCGCGCATCTGGAAAAAAAGGGCGGCGAGGTCGTCCGGCGCGCGGAAGAGAAGGTCTTCAATTTTCTCCGGCAGCAGGCGGGGCAGGGAAGCGACGGTTCGCAGTCGCGCATCCGTGCTTCGGAGTTGTGGCGCGACCTGCGTTCGGGCGCGTTTCAGCCCGCGCCCGACGCGCACGACCCCTTCCCTCTGACGGGGCGCGCGCGCGTCGCCAGCGAGATGATAGAACTGATGCACACGCTCGACGC
>DATLMV010000181.1:0-4002 GCA_035537095.1 Pyrinomonadaceae bacterium | reverse complement strand
CCATCAACACGCCGCCCGCATCCGCCGACATATCATTCACGCTTTTCTCAATTCACAAAATGGACAGGATGAAAAGCAATTACAGGGTAAAAGGTTAAAGGGCGAAAGGGCAAAAGACAGATGCTTTCCCTTTCCCCTTTTCACCATTTAACCTTTTACCCTTTATCTTTTTCATCCTGTTTACTGCTTCGGTTCTTTGGCGAAGGCTTCGGGGTGGATAAGCTCTGCGAAGCGGCGCGCGGTGTCGCCGACGAACTGCGACGGATGCAGAACGTATGTCTCACGCAGGGGATGGACGCGCCCGTTGCGGACGGCGCGCACGCGCGGCAACTCGCGCCAGACCGCCTGCGGGTCTTCGCCCAACTTCCCTTGCGCGGCCTGCACCATGTCAATGATGACTTCGGGGTCGAGCGCGACGACCGCCTCTTTCGTAATCTTGCCCCAGCCGCTCTCGGCGGGCGGCGCGATGGAATCACCGCCCGCCGCTTCGATCAACTCCACGAAGAAAGTCCCCTTGCTCGCCGAGTAGAGATCGCGCAACGTTCCCGGCACGCGGTCAACGACGCAGAGCACGCTGCGGCGCGGCAGGTCGCGCGTGCGCGCCCGCACGTCTTCCACCTGCGCGCGCGTCTTTATAATCAACTCCTGCGCCTCGCGCGTGTTGCCGGTCGCCGCGCCGATCTGCTCCATCGCCGTGTAAACGTCGGCGAGCGAACGACTGGGGACGACGAGCGTCGGAATCTTGAGCGCGTCGAGCCGGTCTTTGATGAAGGGCGCTTGCGGCTCGGCCATGATAATCAGGTCGGGGCGAAACGAAGCGACGCGTTCGAGATTGATGTTCTGCCAGCCGCCGATACGCGGCAGACTTTTGACCTCCGGCGGGAAGTCGCAATAGTCCGAGACGGCGACGACGCGCGCAAACGCGCCGATGCCGTCGAGTATCTCCGTCGTGTTCGGGCTGAGCGAGATGATGCGTTGCGGCGTCTCCTGCGTCCGGCGCGGCGCGCTCGCCGTCTCGTCCGCGCCCCCGCCCCTGCCGCACGAAACGGCGGACGCGAAGACGCATAGCAGAATGGCTATCAACAAACATAAGCGGGCGAGTCTGTTCCGCCTGTCCTGATTCATCAAACGTCTTCCCCCTTCCCGCGCGGCGCGCGCGACGCTTCGTTTACGTCGTCGGCGGCGTTCGTCGTCCCGCGAAACGGGCAATGACGACAGCCGCTCTCGCAGCAGTAGCCGCGCCGCAGATGATAACGCGCCGTGAACACGATAAACGCTCCCTCACGATAAAAATCGTCGCCTTCTGTCGGACGATGGACGATAGACGACGGACGATGGCCGGAGGTTTTCTTCTTCATCGCGTTTCGTTCATCGTCCAAACTCACGTTGCCCGCGCTCTTGCGTTGCTCGCTCCGGTCGTTCATCGCGTGCTCATACCGTTCCTGACACGCTGCTCTTGTCCATCGTCCATCGTCCATCGTCTATCGTCCTCTTAAAAGCTGTACGCCGCTCCGGCGAGGCCACGGCGGCGCGGGGTGCGGAAGCCGTTCTCGAAGTTTTCGCGGTCGAAGAGGTTCTCGATTTTGCCGAAGAAGCGCAGGCTGTGCGCGCGTGCGAGCGGGAGCGTGTAGCTCGCGCCGATGTCGGCTTTGACGGGGCCGTCGAAGCGATAGACGGGATTGGCGAACGTGCGGAGGTCGAAGATCGAGCCGACGAGATAATTGCTCGCCGCCGTCAGGTCGAAGTTGACGAAGAAGCGCGGGCCGACGCGCTGCGTGGCGACGAGCGAGAATTGATGCGCGGGGATACCGAAGACGGTGAGGACGTTGCCGACCGGGGGCGTGCGCTGGTCGCTGTTGGTGTATGTGTATGCGGCGAAGAGATTGAGCGTGCGCGTCGGCGTCGCCGTCAGGCTCAACTCCGCGCCGCGCGCCAGCCCGCCGCCCGTATTGATGAAGCCGTCGAACAGCCGACCGAAAGGATCGCTCGACCCGACGGGGCCGAAGCCGACCACTTCTTGCAGGCGCGTGTAGAAGTATGTCGCCGAGAGACGCAGGCGATTATCGGCGAGCGACTGGTCGAGTCCGGCGTCGAAGGCGATGGAGCGGTCGGGCCGGAGGCGCGGGTCGCCGAGCGGGCTGAACGCGCCGCCGAAGTTGTCGAAGAACGTGCCGAAGCGTTCAAACAGGGAGGGCGCGCGATAACCGTTGCCGACGTGTGCGCGCAGCTTGGTGTTGGTCGAACGGAAGAAATATGAGACGGAGCCGTCGCCGGTGTAGGCATCGGGCGGGGCGTCGAAGGTCGTGCCGAGATAGGGCGCGTTGGCGGCGGGCGTGAAGCGCGGCTGTCCGAGCGTGAAGAACTGCGCGCGGAAGGCGGCGGAGAGTTGCAGGCGTTCGTCGAGAAAGCGCAGTTGGTCTTGCACGAAGAGGGCATGGCTGCGCTGCCGGACGCTCACGTCGGAGTCGTCCGAAGGACTGACGGCGAAAGAGTTGTTGACGTAGCTTTCGCTCTCGAACTCGTAACCGGCGTTGAAGAAGTTGTGACGACCGAGACGAAAATCCGTGCGCGCGTTGAGCGTGTGAATGCGTCCTTGAAAGATGCTGCGGGTGTTGCCGAGCGGTTCGTTGAAGAGAAAGAAGGGGCGGTCGGCGGGATTGCCCGGCCCCGCCGGGCCTTCGCTGAAGGAGCCGCGCGTCGAGAGTCCCTGATAGGTGACGGAGTAGCCGAAGGCTTCCGTGGGGCGTTGGGCGAAGGTGATTGCGCCGGTGAAGAAGCGTGTCGTGCGCGAGTTGTCGGGGTCGTTGGCGGAGGGGATAAAGGTGGCCGCGCCCGCGTCGAGTTGGTTGATGGAAGTCCCTGTCTCAAAACGCCGGAGTTCGGTCGCGGAGAGCGGTCGCGCCTGAACGACGCCGCTCGCGGGCAGCACCCCGACGGCGAGCGGGTTCTCGTTGAGTTGGAGAAACGAGTCTCCGGTGTAGATGCGCGCGGAGAGCGTGGCGGTCGGCGCGAGCCGCAGGAGCGCGCGACCGTGCGCGTTGGTGTTGCGCGTGGCGTCGTCGCCGTCAACGCCGCGCGCGACGTTGAGATGCGAGACGCCCGCGCTGTAAATCAGGCGGTCGGCCACACCTGCGCCGCCCGCGACCTGCGCGCGCCCGCGAAAGTATCCGAGGCCGCCGCCCTCTGCGAGCAGGTTGCCGTGAAACGGGCCGCCGCCCTCGTCCGTCACGACGTTGACGACGCCGCCGACGGCGTTCGTGCCGTAGAGCGACGACCCGGAGCCGCGCAGGACTTCGACGCGGTTCGTACCGGTCACGAGCAGGTCGCTCAAGAAACCGGAGGCGTCGCCCTGCGGCGCGGTCGCGTCGCGGAAACGCAGCCCGTCTATCAGCACGGCGGTGTCTTGAGTGCGGAGGCCGCGCGTCTTGATCGTCGTCAACGCGCCGGGGCCGCCGAGTTGCTGGACGCGCAGGCCCGGCACGGTGCGCAACGCTTCGGCAATCAACGACTCGTCGCGCTCCTCGATCTCCGTTCTGCCGACGACCGTGACCGCCTTCGAGACTTCGTCCACCGTCTGCGCCGAATCCGCCGCGATGACGACGACCTCCGTGTTGACGCCCGCCACTTCGAGCGGAATATCGAGCCGCACGTCGCCGCCGCGCTCGACGCGCAGGACGCGCGCGGCGCTGCGCGCAAACCCTGCGGCCTCCGCTTGCAGGATGTACTCGCCCGGCGCGGCGAGACGCTCGAAGCGATACGCGCCCGTCTCGTCGGTCGCGGTGGCGAGGGCGTTGGTCGCGCGTGCGTCGCGCGCGTAGAGCGTGAGCGTCGCGCCCGCGATACTAGCGCCCCGCGCGTCCGTCACGCGCCCAGAGATAGTGGCCGTGTCTCTGTTTGTCGAATTGACGTTTGCGTTCGACTGTTGCGCGTGCGCGCGCGGCGTGCACGCACAGACGACGAGCGCGGCCAATAAGAGTTGTCGAAAAATAGTCAAGAGTTGTC
>DATLMV010000180.1:0-2163 GCA_035537095.1 Pyrinomonadaceae bacterium | reverse complement strand
CGCCGAAGCCTTCCGTCAACTCTACCTGTGCGCGCCCGACGCGGCCTCGACGGGCGAGATGCTGCACGTCGCCGCGCTGTCGGACGAGGCGGAGACCTACGCGCAAGCGGTCGAGACGGCAGTCGGATTGTGGCACGCGGGTAAACTGCCGTCGCTCGCGGCGTCGAATCTCGAAGCATTGATTGAAAGCGAGTACTGGGTGCTTGCGCCGGAGGCGAGGGCTTCGGGCGCGGGCTTCATGTTGAAGCAGACGCTCGCCGACGCGCGTCGTCAGCTACAGTCGAGCGCGGCGCGGCGTCTGCCGCCGGAAAGTTAAACTGGCTGAGTGGTCGCGCCCTTCGCGCACCCGATGAGGGTCAAAGGTGCGGGCGGGCGCGACGGTTTCCCAACAACAACCGCGACCCTCCAACGAGGATGAACATGGACATTTTGAACTCCGTTCCCCTGCTCGGCGTGCTGTTCGTCGCGCTGATTTTTCTGTTTGTGATTCTGAGTCGCGTGCTGGTCAACGTCGGCGCAAAAGAGATCGCCATCAAGGAGAGGCGTTATCTGGGCGCGAAGATGCCGCCCGGACGAGTCGTCGCCACCGAGGGCGAGGTCGGCATTCAGGCAGACGTGTTGAAGCCCGGTCTGCACTTGATCAAGTATCCGTTCGAGCGCGTGGTGCGGAAAGTGCCGCTCATCGAGATCGGTTCCGACGAACTCGGCATCATCGAAGCGATTGACGGCGAACCGATGCCGCCCGGCAGAAACTTCGCGCCCGACCGCGCCGAGAACGCGCACAACAATTTCCAAGACCCGATTGCGTTTATCAAACGCGGCGGCGTCAAGGGCATCCAGTTGCGGACGCTGCCGCCGGGCCTCTGGCCGATTCACCCGTACCTGTTCCGCGTCTCCATCGCCAAAGTGACGGTCATCCCGCGCGGCAAGGTCGGCATCGTGACGGTGGCCGACGGCGCGCAACTCGATTCGGGACGCCTACACGGCAAAGCGACCGACGGGCATCGCAACTTTCAAGACGCGGAGATGTTCATCAGCGCGGGCGGGCAGAAAGGCCCGCAGGTCGAGATTCTGACGCCGGGCACTTACCGTATCCTGACCGAATCCGTCTCGCTCGAAAATCCGCAGGAGCGCAAGTCGGGCCTCTTCTCCATCTGGCTGGCGGATGCGACCGTCATCTCCGAAAACCAGATCGGACTCATCGAAGCTCTGGACGGCGCGCCGCTCGACCCGCGCGATTACGTGGCGACGGCGGTCGAGGGTCACGACAATTTTCAGGACAGTAACGAGTTTATCCGTCGCGGCGGGCAGCGCGGGCCGCAGAAGGACATCCTTCTGCCCGGCAACTACTACATCAACCCGCTGCTCTTCAAAGTGATTCTCGAAACCGCCAAAGAGGTACGCCCCGGCGAAGTCGCCGTTATCGTCTCGAACGTCGGCAAAGACCCGTCGGAAGAGGTGCGGCGCAAGATGGCGGAGAAGGTGCGCGAGCGTCTGGAACGCGAGGAGGCGGAGCAGGCGCAGGCGGCGGCGGAGCGTCTCGACAGGCTCGACATGGAAGACCGCCCCGTCGCCGAGATTCAGGCCGACCTGAAGATGACCGACCCTGCCGACCGCAGGCTCGACGAAGGCGCGCACGAAGCCTACGTCGTGCCCGAAGGCTTTCGCGGCATACAGGAGACGGTCGTCGGCCCCGGTCGTTATTACGTCAACACGCTCGCCATCACGCCGATTGTGATTCCGACCACCAACCAGACCGTCGAATGGACGGCGGGCGAAGTGGCGAACACCTTCAACCCGTTCGAGGTCATCTCGAAAGACGGCTTCACGATGCAACTCGAAGTGCGCGTCGTCTTTCGCGTCAAGCCGGAGGACGCGCCCTTCATGGTCGCCAAGATCGGCTCGATTGACCGGCTCATCCAGAACGTGATGCACCCGCTCATTGATTCCATCTTCCGCAATCAGGCGTCGGAATCTTCGGCGATGGCCTACCTGCAAAATCGCCACGAGGAGCAGGAACGCGCCGAGGCACGCGTGCGCGCGCACCTGTTGAAGTATCACGTTGATGTCGTCAACGTCTTGATCTGCCACATACACCTGCCCGCCGAGTTGATGAAGACGCAGACCGAGAAGATTCTCGCGGAGCAGCGGCAGAACATGTAC
>DATLMV010000179.1:0-1878 GCA_035537095.1 Pyrinomonadaceae bacterium | reverse complement strand
CGTCACCTTGCCCGCCGTGGCGAACATGAGCCTCGGCGGCGGCGCGTCCTCCGCGCTCGACTCGGCGGTCAACAGCGCCATCAACTCGGGCGTGACCTTCGCCGTCGCGGCGGGCAACGAGAACCAGAACGCCTGCAACGTCTCTCCGGCGCGCACGGCTGCCGCCATCACCGTCGGCTCGACGACCTCGACCGACGCGCGCTCGTCCTTCTCCAACTGGGGCACGTGCGTTGACATCTTCGCGCCCGGCTCCTCCATCACCTCGGCTTGGTCAACCTCGACGACGGCGACCCGCAGCATCAGCGGCACTTCAATGGCCTCGCCGCACGTCGCGGGCGTCGCCGCGCTCTACCTGCAAGGGCACACCTCGGCGTCGAACGCCACCGTGCGCAACGCCATCGTCAATGCCTCGACGACCAACCGCCTGACCGGTATCGGCACAGGCTCGCCCAATCGCCTGCTCTATTCGCTCGTGCCGTAGGCGAACAAACTGGATGCCCCTCATCCACGGAGACGGCCCGAGGCCGTTTCCCACGTCACACGACGCCCGCGACTTTGCAGAAGCAGAGTCGCGGGCGTCGTGCTTTTCGCGGGCGTCTCGTTTGGCCTTCCGGGCGCGCGGAAAAAGCTTCCCGCCGTGTCCGTTTTTGTGCTATAGAAGCGCCTTACCTTTGCTCATCAACTTGACGGACGATGTCCGGCGCGTCGGAAATCTGCGGTGGACACCTGAGAGACCTTGCAGGGATTTTTATACTCTGAAATGACAGCGGCGACCGGCCCGCGCGCTTCCGCGCACGACTTTTCGGCAAAGACCCTGCAACGGTTCGCCCGTGCATGAGAGGTTTCGCAAATGGCTCTCCCGAACAAACTATCGCGAGGATACCGGCGCATCTGGCGTCGCAGTCTGATTCTCATTCTGTGCGCGCTCCCCCTGTTCAGCAGTTGCTTGCCGAAGGCGGGCGAGAACACGGCGGGCGGCGGCAGCAACGGCGGCAACTCGGGCACGCGGACGATCACGCTCTACGGTTTCTCCGTGATGAAGGAGTCGTTGGAGAAGGCCATCTTTCCGGCGTTCGCCGCCAAGTGGAAGCAGGAGCACGGCGAGACCGTACTCTATACCTCCTCCTTCGCCGGTTCGGAGATCGTCACCAACCAGATCATTCAGGGCGTGCAGGCCGACATCGCCATCCTCTCCATCGAGCGCGACGTTGAACGTCTCGTCGAGCACCGCGACGTGACCGCCGACTGGCGCGCGCTCCCGCACGAAGGCATCGTCAACAACACGCCCTTCATCATCCTCGTCCGCAAGGACAATCCGAAGGGCATCCGCGACTTCGCGGACTTGGCGAAGCCGGGCGTCAAAGTGATTCATCCCGACCCCGTCAGTTCGGGCGGCGCGATGTGGTCTGTGCTCGCCGTCTATGGCGCGGAACTCGTCAAGGCGGAGCGGCAGTCCGGCACGCGCGACGAGGCGCGTGCCCTGCAAACCCTCAAGGCCGTCTGGCGAAACGTCATCTCGACGCCCGGTTCGGCCCGTGAGGCGCGCACGCAGTTCGAGACGGGCTTCGGCGACGCGCTCATCACATACGAACTCGAAGGCTTGCTGATGCGACAGGCGAACGCGCCCTTCGAGATCGTCGTCCCCGAAGCGACCATCTTCAGCGAGCATCCGGCGGTCGTCATTGACCGCAACGTGACGGCGGATGAACGCCCCCTGATTGACGCCTTCATGCAATGCCTCTGGAGCGAGGAGGCGCAACGCGCCTTCGTCAAGTATCACTTCCGCTCCGTCACCGACGAATCCTTCAACGAAGCCAACAAAGAGTTCGCACAAATCCGGATGCCCTTCACCGTCGAATACTTCAAAGGCTGGGAGCG
>DATLMV010000178.1:0-29884 GCA_035537095.1 Pyrinomonadaceae bacterium | reverse complement strand
CGCGAAGCCTTCATGCGACTACAACAGAACGTGACGCTCGTCTGGGGACGCGAAGACCGCACCAACCCCGTCGAACAGGCCGACCTGCTGCGCCGTCTCAACCCGCGCGCGCGCCTCGAAATCTTCGAGCGTTGCCGCATGATGCCGCAGGAAGAACATCCCGAAAAATTCAACGCCCTCGCCCGCGAAACGTTTCTCGCGCGTCCCTCAGCGTCTTCCTGAAGTCTCCCGCCCCGGCAAGGACGTTTAACTCGGCATTGTCCGGCGTTATACTTTCGCGTCCCTCAGAGACGACGAACGGAGGACGTGCGGATGCCGTTGAAGACGAGCGCAGCCAACTCTCGGAGCGGTTTGAACGCAGACAGGCGGGGCCGCTTCGTCGTGCATGAGCATCACGCTTCGCACCTGCACTTCGACTTTCGTCTTGAGATGGGCGGCACGCTCAAGTCTTGGGCCGTGCCGAAAGGCCCCTCGCTCGACCCGCGAGAGAAGCGTCTGGCCGTCGCCGTCGAAGACCACGCCGTCAGCTACATCGGCTTTGAAGGGCAGATCGCCGAAGGCAGATACGGCGCGGGCGCGGTCGTCATCTGGGACAACGGAACTTTTGAGACGGACGGCGACCCGCTCGCGCAACTGTCAAAGGGGCGTCTCACTTTTCATCTGCACGGCAGCAAACTTCGCGGCGCGTTCAGCCTCGTTCGCATGGCGGGGCGCAACAATCAATGGCTGCTCATCAAAGCCCGCGACGAGTTTGCCGACGCGTCTTGGAAGTTGGAGACGGTCTTGCCGCCGCAGCAGAAATCAAAGTCTCGTACTTCGCAGAAGTCAAAGCCCCGTACTTCGCGGAAGTCAAAACCTCGTACTTCGCGGAAGTCGAAGCCGCGCACTTGACAGGCGCATCTCCGGCGAGCGTCGCCCGTCTGCAAAAGTATTGATGCGCGGGCGCGTCTGCTGCTAAACTGCCGCCCTCTCCGGTCAGTTTTGGACGCGACAGCCAAGCCATTCGAGGTCAAAAGAAATGCATCTCTCCATCTTCAAGCGCACGTATCGCATGCTGCTCTGCCTGTTCATCATCTGTCTCGCCGCGCACAAACAGCCCGCCGACGCGCAAACGTCGCCGCCGACAGCTTCGACACAGAACGAAGATGTCATCCGCGTCAACGCCGAACTCGTGCAGACGGACGTGATGGTCTTCGACAAACAGGGCCGCTTCGTTGACAACATTCCGCGCGAGCAGTTTGAGTTGAAGGTTGACGGCAAGCCCGTCGCCATCTCTTTTTTGGAGCGCGTCGTGGCGGGCAGCAACCGCGAGGAGGCTCTGGCGTTGGCGGCGCGCGGCGGCGCTGCGCCGTCCAAGGAGACGAACACGGGCGCGACCGAGCGCGGGCGCACCATCATCTTCTTTCTCGACGACCTCCATCTCTCCGCCGAGAGCATCGAGCGCACGCGCCGGATGGCGCTCGACTTCATCGAGCGCGAGATGAGTCCCGCCGATCAGGTGCTCATCGCTTCGGCGAGCGGGCAGATCGGTTTCCTCTCGCAGTTCACGGACAACCGCGCCGTGCTGCGTGCGGCGCTGGCGCGCGTTCACTACAAGCCGAACGTCGTGCGCGACACCGAGCACATCGGGATGACCGAATACACCGCGCTCCGGATTGACCAGAACGACCGCGACGCCATTGACCACTACGTCACGGAGATGATTAAGGCTTCCAACTTTCAAGTTCTAGGCGGACTCGGGCCGCCCAAAGGCGGGCCGTACGGCGGGCGAACCGCGAGCGGGCAGACGGCGGGCGTCTCGCGCGAGATGGCCGAGCGCAACGTCAAAGAGCGCGCGCAGACCATTCTCAAACAGGCTTCGTCGGTGACGAGCGGCACGCTCTACGCGCTTGAGAGCCTGATGCGTTCGTCGCAGGATTTATCGGGGCGCAAGCTGGTCTTCTTCATCTCCGACGGTTTCTATCTCAACGACCGCAACACCGCCTTCTCCGATAAGTTGAAACAGATTACCGACGCGGCGACGCGCGCCGGAGTCGTCATCTATTCGATAGACGCGCGCGGCCTCGTCAGCCTCACCGACGCGAGCAGCAACCGCAGCGACCCGAACGGTCGTCTCAGCCGCTCGAACACGGGCGAAGTCGCCGCCTCGCAAGACGCGCTCAACGCGCTCGCGGGCGACACGGGCGGTCGCGCGCATTTCAACTCCGGCGCGCTCACGCCCGCCGTCAACGATGCCTTGCGCGAGACTTCAAACTACTATCGTCTCGCATGGCGGCCCGAACCCGAAGCGCAGAAGGGCGGCAAGTTCAAGCGCATCGAGATCAGCATCAGCGGTCGTCCCGAACTGAGCGTCCGCCTCCCGCGCGGCTATCTCGATGCGGTCGCCAAATCTTCCGAAGACACGGCGAAGTCTCAGCCCAAGCCCGACGCCAAGAGTCCCGCCGCCGACGCGCTCAAGCCCGCCGAGCGCGACCTGCGCGCCGCGCTCACAGCCGGAATCCCCAAACGCGCGCTGCCCTTGATTGTCTCCGCCACCTTCCTCGATACGCCCACGAACGGCCCCGTCCTGACGGCCTCGACGCAGGTCGCGACCGGCGTGCTCGACTACGGGGCGGACAACAAACGCGCCGCCGACGTTGACGTTATCGGCGCGGTGCTCAACGCCGACGGCAAGCAGTCCGCGACCTTCAAGACGCACCTCAACGTCAACCCGCTCAACGCGAACGCGGCGGCGGCGAGCGATGCGTCGGGCGTCATCTACAACTACCGCGCGCCGCTCGCGCCCGGCCTCTATCAAGTGCGCGTCGCCGCGCGCGACGAGCGAAGCGGGCGCACCGGCAGCGCGATGCAATGGATCGAGATTCCCGACCTCAAGACGCAGAAGCTCTCGCTCAGCAGCCTACTCGTCGGCGTGCAGTTGACGAACGCGGGCGCGACGCAGCAGAAGACTGCGGCGGGCGGCGCGGCGGAGCAACCGCAGGTGCAGTTCAGCGTTGACCACCGCTTCCCGCGCGCGTCGCGGCTCGGCTTCTGGGTCTTCATCTATAACGCCTCGAAGGGCGCAAACTCCGCGCCCGACCTCGCCGCGCAGGTGCAGGTCTTCCGCAACAGTCAGGCGGTCGTCAACACGCCCTTTCGCCCGCTCGCGATAGATGCCACCGTTGACCCCGCGCGCATTCCCTACATCGGTTCCTTCCCCCTGCAAACGCTCAGCCCCGGTCGCTATCTCCTGCAAATCACGGTCAACGACCGTCTCAACAAAACGACCGCCACCGAGCGCGCACACTTCGTCGTCGAGTGACGACAGGGCACGCCCGCAACAAAATACACACGCACGTTCAATTCGACGTGCGTGTGTATTTTTCAACTCTCCCGTGAGACTGTTCTCTCTGGCGTCCGGCTCATGGTCACAGTAAAAAGGCGCGCTGCCCGATTCTTCAAATTATCAAACAGACGGACGACAAAACGAGGCCCGACATTCATGTTCCAACCATCCTGCCGACGCGTGAGCCTCGCTCTCCTGACAATCTCCGCCGCCGCGCTCTCGCTCGCCATCTCTGCGACGCGGGCCGGGACAGCGCGCGACGTGATTTTCAATCCGACGCCCGCCGTCGCCGCCAGCAGAGTTTCCGCCGCGCCCGACCGTTACAAGATTGACGCGGGCCGGAGCCAGTTCACCGTCCGCGCTTTCGTAGGCGGGATGCTCTCGGCCTTCGCGCACAATCACACCATCGCCGTCCGCAACTTCACGGGCGAAGCGCGGCTCGAAGATGCTTCGGTGCAGATCAGCGTTAGGGCCGATTCGCTGGCGGTGACGGATAAAGTGAGCGCGAAGGATAAGCAGGAGATCGAACGGAAGATGCGCGACGACGTGCTGGAAACTTCCCGATACGCGGAGATAACCTTTCGCAGCGTGAACGTGCAGGCGCAAAAGACGGGCAACGGTCAGTTCAAAGTCAGGATCGAAGGCGACCTCACGCTGCACGGCGTCAAACGCCGCGAGATAATCAACGCGCAGGTCAGCGTCAACGGCGACACGATTCGCGGGCGCGGCGAGTTTCAGATTCGCCAGTCCGACTACAAAATCAAACCGCCCTCCGTCGGCATGGGAACCATCAAAGTCAAAGACACCCTCAAACTCTCCTTCGACATCCTCGCGCACAAGTAGCGCGGACGACGGACGATAAACCATAAACGATGGACGATTGATAAGAAGGAAGCTTCCCTCTTATCAATCGTCCATCTTCTATCGAGACGAGTTCAAACAACAGATAATGGATAAAAGTGAAGCCTTCCTGCCGTCCATCGTCTATCGTCTATCGTCCGTCCCAACGTCCATCGTCTAATCCGCAAAAGCGACGTTCAGTTCGCGCAGTTTGGCGGAGTCGCTTGAGTCGGCGTCGAGCGAGTCGCCGCGTTCGACGTGTTTGTAGAGAATGTCTCTTTGCTGCGGGCGGAAGCCTGCGGTGCGAATCAGGTAGCGGAGTTCGCGCTCGTCGGCGCGGTTGTGTGCGCCCGCCGCCGAGACGACGTTCTCCTCGATCATAATCGAACCCATGTCGTTTGCGCCGAAGCGGAGCGCGACCTGCCCGAGCCGCAAGCCTTGCGTCAGCCAAGACGACTGAAAGTTTTCGATGTTGTCGAGAAAGAGACGCGAGACGGCGAGCATCTTCAAGTAATCTATGCCGGTCGGTTCTTCCTTGATGCGCCGCCCGAGCGCGGTGTTCTCGCGTTGGAACGTCCAAGGGATAAAGGCCGTGAAGCCGCCCGTCTCGTCTTGCAGGTCGCGGATGCGTTCGAGATGCCGGACGCGATGGACGACCCCGTCGCCGATGCCGAACATCATTGTCGCCGTCGAGCGCAGGCCGACGCGGTGCACGGCCCGCATCACGTCGAGCCATTCGTCGGTCGTGCACTTCGTCGAGACGCGCTTGCGCACCTCGTCATCCAGAATCTCGCCGCCGCCGCCGGGCAGGCTATAGAGTCCCGCCTCCTTGAGACGCCGCATAATCTCCTCATACGAGAGGCCGGAGATGAGATGGATGTTGTGTATCTCGGGCGGCGAGAAACAATGCAGTTGAAAGTCCGGATACTTGGCGTGAAGCGTCCGCAGAAGGTCTTCGTACCACTCGATGCCGAAATCCGGGTGCAGCCCGCCCTGCCTCAAGACGCCCGTGCCGCCGAGCGCGATGGTCTCGTCAATCCGCTCACAAATCTGCTCGACGGTCTGCACATACGTGTCCGGCGCGCCGGGGCGACGATAGAAAGCGCAGAAGGTGCAGACGACGTTGCAGACGTTCGTGTAGTTGATGTTGCGGTCAATGATGTACGTGACGACGCCTTCGGGATGGCGTCGCTTGCGTATCTCGTCGGCGGCGACGCCGATGCGCGCAATCTCGTCGGACTCAAGCAGACGTGTGCAGTCGTCCGCCGTCAAACGCTCGCCCGCGAGCGCGCGGTCGAGAATCTTTTGAATGTCTCTGGTATCGGTCATGCAATTTCTCACTCGAATATTTATTTGCGATTTGCCAACAAACGCGCCCGCGATTTTCAATTTGAGACGAACGGGCGCGCGTCTTCCTTGCGTTCACCTTCGCACACCGTCAACTCATGCAACCGTCGAGCCATGCAAACGCAAGGGGCGCGCCGTTTCGATGATGCCGTGACGATGCGCGAGACGATAGAACAGTTCGAGCCCGTCGCGCATCTCCGCGTCCAACTCGAAACAGATGTTCTCGCGCAGGTAAGCGAGCAGTTCGGCGGGCTCTTTGCCGAGTTTCAAAGCATACTCCGCAGCGATCTCCTCCGCGTGCGCCAAGCCTTCGTCGCGCGCCGAAGCGAAATCAATCGCGCGCACGCGCTCGCGTGCCTCTCCTTGCGCCATCCACATCGCAAAGACGAAACCCAATCCCGTCCGCTCGCGCCACACGCTCGCCAGATCATAGACGCGCAAACCGTCGCGCGCGAAAGTCATCGCCGGATCGCCGATGACGAGCGCGGCATCGTGCGTCTCAAGCATCCACGCAGGGTCGGGCGTGCCCTTCGAGAACTGCGGCGCGCGCCGCAAAAACTCGCGGAAGATGACCTCTACTAACGCCGCCGAAGTGCGCGACGAAACGTCGAGGGCGACCGTCTGCACGTCCTCCAATTCCATCCCGCGCGTCACCAGCACGACGCTCCGCACCGCCCTGCGCGCCCCGACGCACACGCCCGCCAGCACCTCCACCTCCGGCATCCGTTGATACTCGATGACCGGCACGAGCGCGACATCCGCCACGCCGCGCGCCAGCATATCGGCGCAACGCGCGGGCGCGGCATCCGTCAGCAGCGAGACATCTCGCCGCCGCGTCCCCCGCAGGAAACTCCAGATCAGCGGCGCGGTGTTCAAATAACTCGACGCGGCAATGCGCAGCGCGCCGCTCGTCTCTGCCATCCCTGCCGTCCTCTTCCCTTCAAAAGTTTCCCGCACATTATCGCATAACCCGCGCGCGGGAAGTGAGCAGCGAGCGGTGAGCGGTGAGCGTTAAAACAGAATCTACTTTTTAGATTTACGGTCTACCGCTAGCCGTCAACTTCTCTCTTCTGCTCACAGGTCAACGCTCACGGCTCACTTGATAACGGGCACTCGTTGACAGTCTTCGTTGCGCGCCCTTACCATACGTGCACGAACTGCCCGCAACGTTTCTCGATAAATTCGATGCCCATTTTCGACATCAGCGTGCCCATCAACGAGTCGCAGACGCCGACCTATCCGGGCGACCCCGGCATCGAGATCGAGTCGTGGGCCGCGCTCGAAAGGGGCGACGCCGCCAACGTCTCGATGCTCCACTTCGGCGCGCACACCGGCACTCACATAGACGCTCCCGCCCATTTTCTCCGCGACGCGCCAACCCTTAGCACGCTCTCTCTGGACGTGCTCGTCGGCGAGGCGCGCGTCGTCGAGTTGCCGGAAGATGTGCACGCGATTGATGCCGGACACCTGCGCGAGTTTGACTTACAAGGCGCGACGCGGGTTCTTTTCAAAACGCGCAACTCCGCTTTCTGGAACGATGCCGACGGTCGCTTCCGCGAAGACTTCACATACATTGCGGACGACGCGGCGCGCGCGCTCGTCGCACAGGGCGTGCGGCTCGTCGGGATTGATTATCTCTCGGTCGAAAAGTTCAAATCGGAAGACTTTGCGACGCACACGACGCTCCTTTCGCAAGGCGTCGTCATTGTCGAGGGACTCGACCTGCGCGCGGTCGGCGCGGGAGTTTATGAGCTTATCTGCCTGCCTCTGAAAATCGCTTCGGGGAGCGGCGACGGCGCACCCGCGCGCGCGATTCTGCGGACGCTCGACTGAAGGGCGAGCGTTTGAACCTGCGTGCGCTGCGGTGTCGTCGTCAGGAGTGAGATGATGGAGAAGATTGAAAAAGTCAGTCCCGCCGAAAAGCTCGCGCTCTTCGCGGAGCATTGGAGCCCGAAGATTGCGGGCGAGATCAACGACACCTACGTCAAGCTCGTGAAGTTCAAGGGCGAGTTCGTCTGGCATCAACACGAGACGGAGGATGAGATGTTTTTCGTCGTCAAGGGCCGCCTGACGATGCGCCTGCGCGAGCGCGACATCCGGCTCGAAGAGGGCGAATTTATCATCATCCCGCACGGCGTCGAACACATGCCCGTCGCCGACGAAGAGGTGCACGTGATGCTGCTTGAGCCGAAGTCAACGCTCAACACGGGCAACGTGCGGAACGAACGCACGCTCCCCGAATTGGAGCGTGTTTGAGATGGCGAACGAGGTGCAGATAGATGTTGATTCGTCGAGTTATCGAGAGCGCGTCTATGAGATCGTGCGGCGGATTCCGCAGGGGCGCGTGATGACCTACGGGCAGATCGCCGAACTGCTCGGCGAAGGCTACACGGCGCGCACCGTCGGTTTCGTGATGCACGCGGCGGAAGCGGGAGTCCCTTGGCATCGCGTCATCAACGCGCAGGGCGCGTGCTCGACGGGGCGCGTCCTGCTGCCTTCCAACAAACAACAACTGATGCTCGAAGCCGAGGATATTCTTTTCGACGCGCGCGGTCGCTGCGACCTCAACCGTTATCGTTGGACGCCGGAAGAGTTTGACGGAAGAGATGCGCCCGACGATGTGGACGCAGAGCAGCCGAGCCTCTTTTCCGATTGATGCGCGCGCGGGCGCTTCGCGGAGAAACTAACGCGCGCCCGCGCCGCGCGCGCCTTGAGGAACACGAGATGAATAATCAACCTTTGCAAAACCGCGTGCCCTACGAAGTCAGCGCGCCGCATTATTCCGTCTCGCCGCAGATGGTGACGACGACCTTCGAGTTGCCGGGTTTCCGCGTCAAACAGAATCTCGGCGTGGTGCGCGGCATCGTCGTCCGCTCGCGCAACATCTTCGCCAACATCGGCGCGCAACTCCAAACCATCGTCGGCGGCAACATCACCGCATGGACGCGGCTCTGCGAGCAGACGCGCGCCGACGCTTTCGCCATCATGATTCAGCACGCGACGGAACTGGGCGCGAACGCCATCGTCGGCGCGCGCTACGACGCGACGGAAATCTCGTCGGGCGCGACCGAAGTGCTGGCCTACGGGACGGCGGTCGTCGTCGAACCGACGGGCGACGCGAGCATCTACAACTCTTGAACACGACCCCTCTGACAGACGCCGAACAGGCACGCCTGCGTGAAATCTGCGCCGCTATTCCTTACGTGCAACTGCTCGGCATCGAACTGCTGGAAGCCGAACGCGGCGCGGCCCGCCTCCGCCTGCCCGTCAGCGAAAAACTCACGCGCATGCAGGGCATCATGCACGGCGGCGCAATCGCCTCCCTGATAGACAGCGCCTCGGCCTTCGCCGTCATCACCCTGCTCGAAGCCGGACAGACGACCGTCACCGTTGACCTCACGCTCCATTACCTGCGTCCAGTCCTTCGAGGAGCGATTACCGCCCACGCACGCGTGCTGCGCGCGGGCCGTCGCATCGTCATCATCGCCGTTGACGTGACGAACGACGAAGGCGAGCTAACCGCCACAGCGTTAACAACTTACACGAAAACCTCCTGAATCCTCCCCCGTTTTTCTCAAAAAATCGGCGGGCGGGCGACGGGTCTTCCGCCTGAAAACCTAACCCCCGTTATATCAATCGTTTAGCAAGCCTTTTCAGTCGCCCGGCAAACTTTTGAGATTTATATAGACAAAGTGTTGGTCGTGTGTAAAAATGTGTTTGTCACCGTCGCATTCATGACGACGGTCAGCCGTTCCCGAACATCCTCGAACCCTTAACCGCGCACTCCCAAAGTTCACCGTCCCGAAAACTTCCGACGCACACGATGCTATCTCTCTATCACAGCCTGCTTGCACAACACGCGCGCCAACTGATGCCCGTGCGTTGTGCCGAGCAGACCATCGCGCAACTGCATCGCTATTTCGAGGATGTGGTGTTGGAGAATAATCTGGCCGCGCTGGTGGTGGAGAACCTGCCTTTGAGGACGGAGCGTTCGCTGCGCGATCTGGCGCGCGTGCGCGACGTGGGGCGGGCGGCGCGCCATTCCTTCCTGTTCATCTCGGCGGAAGACGCGCTGAACAAAGTGCCGCTGCGCCTGAACGAGTGGGACAGGGAACCCGTGCTTTTGAAACGACAGTCGGAGGGCGTCTGCTTCGAGCATTTCGCGGTCATCGCCGACGCGCGCTTCTCCGCCCTGCTCGCCTCCGTGCACGGCAGAGAGGAGGACGGCTACGATGTCGCGCACGGCGCGGAGGTCTTCTGGACTTTCGAGCCGGACATCGTCTATTCCGCGCTCGAATATCTGATGGCGCGCGTGACGGCGGAGAACCCGCAGCAGGCGGCGGAGTTTTCGTCGGCGGTGCGGCGTTGCATGCCGAAGGCGACATCTCTCCAACTGACCGTCTCGGTCACGACGAAACTCGCGCGCCTACTTCAGGAACAGGCCGCGCGCGAAATCGCCGTCAACCGGATTGCGACCGCCATCCGCAGTTCGCTCGAACTCTCAAGCATCCTGCAAACCACCGTCAACGAAGTCGGGCGTGCGCTCGGCGCGCAGCACAGCGCCTTGAGCGTCGCGGGCGAGCACGACCAGCCGCCGCTGACCAACTGCTATTTCCGCGATGGCGTCGAGGACGAAGCCGAACGCGACGAGCTTCTCAGCGACCTGACCGCCTACAGCGTGCGCCTCGGCGGGCGACACAAGCTCTACGTGCAGGACGGCTGCGGCGCGGGCGACGAAGCGAGCGCGAATACGCATCCGGTCGCCGTCGTTCCCTTCATCTATCACGAGCGTTTTATGGGCGTGCTGATGGTGCGCTCGGATAATCAGGCGCGCGTCTGGGAGCAGAACGAGATTCTGTTGATGCAGACGGTGGCCGATCAGGTGGCGGTGGCCGTCAACCACGCGCGGCTGTTTGCGCGCGTCCAGCAGGAAGCCCTGACCGACGGGTTGACCGGCTGTTTCAACCGTCGCTCCTTCGAGCTACAGCTTGAACGCGACCTTCATCTGGCGACACGCACGCGCCAGCCCGTCTCGCTCATCATGCTCGACATTGACGAGTTCAAGCGCGTCAACGACACGCACGGCCACGACGCGGGCGACCTCGTGCTGCGCGCTCTGGCCGATGCCCTGCGCGACGAGTTGCGCGGCGTGGATACGGCGGCGCGCTACGGCGGCGAAGAGTTCGCGGTGATTCTCCCGCAGGCCGGGATGGAGGGCGCGTTGCTCGTCGCCGAGCGTCTGCGCGCGCGCATCGAAGCGACGGAGGTGTCGGGCGTCGGATGCGTCACGGCCTCCTTCGGCATCGCCACTTTTCCCCTCCACGCCGGTTCGCGCGACACGATGGTCACGACCGCCGACCGCGCGCTCTACGAAGCCAAGAACACGGGCCGCAACCGCGTCTGTACCCCGCACGATACCCAGACCGACATCGCCGAAGAACTGATTGACCTCGACCGCGAGATGCACGAAGACAACGACGGCGACGACGCCTTCTCGGCCTCCTGCGTCCCCACCGACGACATGACATGGCCCGTTCTTTAAGTCGCAAGTCGAACTAATAGTCGAAAGTCACAAGTCCAAAGTCCAAAGTCAAAAGCAACAAGAGACGAGTCGGAGCAACGACTTCTCTTAGTTTCTGACTTTGGACTTTGGACTTTTGGACTTTCGACTTATTCCGGCATTTGTCTTTGGAGAGTGAAATCGCGCATCATAGGCGACGAGGTTTCAGACGGCGCGAGGCGGGCGAATGTGCGTCCGGCAGTTTGTGATAGTTTCCGTTATGCACGATTTAAGAAGATTCTTCCTTTATTTCCGGCCTTATAAAAAATCTCTCGTCAGCGGCGTTCTCTGCATTCTCGCTTCGGTGGTCTTCGGGCTGCTGGTTCCGGCCATCGTCGGGCGCGCGGTGGACGACCTGCGCAACGATGTCTCTTGGGGAAAGATTACGCGCTACGCGCTGACGCTGCTTGCCGTCAGCGGCGTCAGCGGCGTCTTTCTCTTCTTGCAGCGGCGCATCCTGATCGGCATGTCGCGCCACGTCGAGTACGACCTGCGTCAGGACTTCTACGCGCACCTGCAAAAACTCCCGCTCTCATTCTTTCAGGCCAACCGCACGGGCGACCTGATGGCGCGCGCCACCAACGACCTCGCCGCCGTCCGGCAACTCGCCGGGCCGATGATCATGTACACGTTGCAGACGATCTTCGTCGTCGTCATCATCCTGCCGCTGATGCTGCGCCTGAGCGTGCGCCTGACGCTGCTGCTCTTCGTGACGATGCCGCTCGTCTCGCTGACGGTCAAATACTTCGGGCAGCAGGTGCACGTCCGTTTCGAGAAGATACAGGAATTTTTCGCGCAGATTTCGTCGCGCGCGCAGGAGAATTTCTCGGGCGTGCGCGTCGTGCGCGCCTACGCGCAGGAGGACGCCG
This sequence comes from Pyrinomonadaceae bacterium, assembly GCA_035537095.1. Lineage (GTDB taxonomy): Bacteria > Acidobacteriota > Blastocatellia > Pyrinomonadales > Pyrinomonadaceae > DASWNP01. The sequence goes on along the minus strand of DATLMV010000178.1, from coordinate 17,943 downwards.
AGATTGCCGCGTTCGACAATCTCAACCGCCAGTATGCCGAACGCAATCTCGCGCTCGTCCGCATCTCGGCGGTGATGCGCCCGCTCTTGCAGTTCGTCATCGGCACGGGCTACGTGCTGATCATCTGGTACGGCGGCATCCTCGCCGTGCGCGGCGCGATCACGGTCGGACAGGTGACGGAATTTATCCTCTACCTGACGCGCCTGATCTGGCCGCTGATTGCGCTCGGCTACGTCGTCAATCTCTACCAGAGGGGGACGGCGAGTTGGAAACGCATGGACTCGATTTTTGCCGTCGAACCGGCGATTGACGACCTCGCGGGCGTCCGCGAGCAGCAGCCCGTGCGCGGGCGCATCGAGTTTCGCAACCTGACTTTCGCTTACAACGAACACAGCGCGCCGGTCTTGCGCGACATCAATCTCCTCATCGAAGCGGGACAGACGGTCGCCTTCGTCGGGCGCACCGGCACGGGCAAGTCAACTCTGATTAACCTGCTCCCGCGTCTCATCGAAGCGTCGCCCGGCAGCGTGTTTATTGACGACGTGTCGGTGCGCGATTACCCGCTCGCGCAGTTGCGTTCTTCAATCGGCTACGTGCCGCAGGAGACTTTTCTCTTCAGCGACACGCTCGCCGAAAACATCGCCTTCGGCGTCGAACAGACGGTGCGCGCCGACATCGAATGGGCCGCCGAGATTGCCGGTCTGAGCGAAGATATCCGGGGCTTCCCCGCCGGTTTCGACACGCTCGTCGGCGAGCGCGGCATCACGCTCTCCGGCGGGCAGAAACAGCGGACGGCGATTGCGCGCGCCGTGCTGCGCCAACCGAAAATTCTGATTCTCGACGATGCGCTCTCCTCCGTTGATACATACACGGAGGAGCGCATCCTCGCGCAACTGCGCGGCGTGATGCGCGAGCGGACGAGCCTCATCGTCTCGCATCGCATCTCGACCGTGCGCGACGCCGATCTTATCTGCGTGCTCGACGAAGGGCGCATCATCGAGCGCGGCACGCACGACGAACTGCTCGCGCGCGGCGGCGAGTATGCCGCGCTCTACGAGCGACAACTTCTGGAAGAAGAACTCGCGGCGAGTTGAGAAGAAGAACTCGCGGTGAGTTGAAATTGCGCGGTTAAAGGCGCGGGAAGGAGCGGAGACGAAATGAGAGAGCAACGCAGCGCGAAGGGCGGGCAGACGGCGGAGGCGCGACACCGTATTCTGCTCACCCTCTGGGGCGCGCAGTTGATGTCGCTGGCGATGTTCTTCGGATTGACGCGCGTGCTCGGCACAGAAGCCGACGCGGAGAGCGGCAGAGAAACTGTCGGCTGGCTGTTTCCGGCGTTGGCGACGCTCGCCTTCCTGCTCTCTTTCCTGCTCAAGCGGCGGATGCTCGCGCAGTCGGTCGAGCGGCAGGACATGTCGCGCGTGCAGGCGGGATACATTCTCGCCTTCGTGCTGTGCGAACTGTCGGGGATGCTCGGGCTGCTCTACAGCTTTCTGTTCGGGTGGTCGCCTCTCTACTATTTCCTGTTCGGCCTCTCGGCGTTCGGGCTGGCGCTCCACTTCCCGCGCGTCCGACACTTGCACGAAGCGTCTTTCAAACAGAAGGGCTTCGGCGAGCAATAACTTCAGAGAGAAAGCTTTCGAGAACAAGTGGCAACAGCAGTCCAACAATTTCACGAAGAAGAGGCCATCAGCAAGAAGTACGACGCTGGCATGATGCGTCGCTTGTTGAAATACCTGCGGCCTTACGTGCGGCTCATCGTGCCTGCGCTCCTGCTGACGTTGATGGCGAACGCGCTCGTCGTCGTCGAGCCGAAGTTCTTTCAGTACGCGATTGATTGGTACATCATCCCGCGCAACCTACAGGGCTTGCACTTGCTCGCGCTCGTCTTCCTGCTCGTCAAGCTGCTGCAATTCGTCGTCGCTTATTTGCAGACCGTGCTGCTCGAATCGGTCGGGCAGCACGTCATGTTCGACCTGCGGAGCGAGCTTTACCAGAAGCTACAGCATCAAGAGGTCGCATACTTCGACAAGAATCCGGTCGGTCGCGTGATGACGCGCCTGACCTCCGACGTTGATTCGCTGAACGAACTTTTCACGTCGGGCGTCATCGAGGGCTTGGGCGACGTGATCACGGTGCTCGCCATCATCGGCTTCATGCTGTGGATGGACTGGCGTCTGACGCTCGTCGCGCTCGTCACCGTGCCGCTCCTGTTCGCCGCGACGACATGGTTTCGCGGCCACGCGCGGCGCGGCTACGACCTCGTCCGCACCAAACTCGCGCGCATCAACGCCTTTCTGCAAGAACATCTCTCGGGCGCGCAGACCGTGCAAATCTTCAACCGCGAGGCCAAATCGCTCCGGCAGTTTCACGACATCAACGACGATCATCGTCAGGCGCACATCCAGACGATTTTCTATTACTCCGTCTTCTTCCCGCTCGTTGATTTCATCGGCGCAATCGGCGTCGCGCTCATCATCTGGTGGGGCGGCGGCCTCGTCCTTGAGAATACGACGACGCGCGAAGTGCTCTCCATCGGCGCGCTCGTCGCCTTCATTCAATATTCGCAAAGACTCTTCCAACCCATCCGCGACATCTCCGACAAGTACAACGTGCTGCAAGCGGCAATGGTCGCGTCGCATCGCATCTTCCGCACGCTCGACCTGCCCATCGCCATCAACAGCCCCGACGCGCCGCGTGCGGCGTCGCGCGCGCGCGGGCGCATCGAGTTCGACCACGTCTGGTTCGCTTACCATGATGAGGACTGGGTCTTAAAGGACGTGTCTTTCACGGTCGAGCCGGGTCAGTCGGTCGCGCTCGTCGGCCACACGGGTTCGGGCAAGACGACGATCACGAATCTCCTGATGCGCTTCTACGACGTGACGCGCGGGCGCATCCTGCTCGACGGCGTTGACGTGCGCGAGTGGGACTTGAAGGCGCTGCGCGAAAATTTCGCGGTCGTCTTGCAAGACGTGTTTTTGTTCAGCGGGACGGTCGAGAGCAACATCCGTCTGGGGCGCGCGGAGATCACGGAGGAGCGCATCCGTTGGGCGACGCGCGAAGTCCACGCCGGGGAGTTCATCGAGCGTCTACCGGAAAAATATTCGACGGAAGTCCGCGAGCGCGGCGCGGGCCTCTCGGTCGGGCAGAAGCAACTCATCAGTTTCGCGCGCGCGCTCGCCTTCGACCCCGCGCTCCTGATTCTCGACGAGGCCACCAGTTCGATTGATACCGAGACGGAACAACTCATCCAGCAGGCCATCGAACGCGTGATGCGCGACCGCACGTCGCTCGTCGTCGCGCACCGTCTCTCCACCGTCCAGCGCGCCGACCGCATCATCGTCCTCCATCACGGCGAAATCCGCGAGCAGGGTTCGCATCAGGAGTTGCTCGCCGCGCGCGGCCTCTACTGGCGTCTCTACAAACTGCAATACGCCGACGCCTCGCACGACGACGACGCGCCCAACGGCGACGCGCCCGTCACGGGAAGATTGCAGTACGGCGACTGACCGCGACGAAGGATGAAGAACGCGCTCTTGTGAAGGTTAAGGAGCACGCTCTTGCGAAAAGGCCGGAAGCGGTTTCATCAAGACCCGCTGCGAAGTTTTGAGTCCGTGTTGCGCGCGGCTTCCGGCGACGCCGGAACTATTTATGAGACCGCTTCTAATCAAACTATTCCTTGAACCTACGTCTCTCACTCAAGGGCGCGATGGCGTAGGCGTCGGGGACGCGTCGGCGCATCTCTGTTTCGATGCGTTTCGCTTCCTCCTTTGAGTAGGGGCCGCGAATCAGGGCGAGCAGATTATGCGGCGGCGATTTTGAGTACTCGTCCCAGTTGACGAGGCGCGCGTCCTTGTAGCCGCCCTGCTGCAACGCGCTCAATCTCGCCTCCGCCTTCGCGCGCTCATCCTTCGGGAAAGAGCCGAGCAGGACGAACCATTCTCTTTTGTCGTAGGGAAGCTCGAACCAGAGCTCGTACTGATTGGGCCTCACCAGTTTCGAGTTTTCAAAACCGGGCACGATAATCCATTTTGCCTTCGCCCCAACCTCGCCGAGCACGCGCACTATCTCCTTCGCCTGCGCGACATCGCTTTGACGAAAACAACGCAACTCGGTATCCGTCGGCCCGCGCGCGCCGACGTTCTCGATGCCTTCGACGACAAAGCCCCTTTTCTCCAACTGCGTGCTCGTATCCCGTGCCGCCTGTCGCTGCTTTTCGTCGCGGATGTGGATGTAGATGCGGGGCGGCGTCTGTGCGGTCTGCTGCACGGCCTGTTGCTGGTTCTGCTGCGCGTCCTGCGGCGTCGGGGTGGGCCGCGCCAGTTTCGCCTGAATGGCCTCTCTAAAGAGATGCGCTTCCTCCGTGCCTTCGCGCTTCTCGATGATCGCTCCGATGGTCGGAACCATCTCGGCGGGCAGTTGTTTCCTTTCGGCGAGTTCGGTGATGCCCTCGACGGCCTGCTTCCTCACGATGGCGTCGTCGCTCGTCAACTGCTGCACGTAAACCAGAGCATCGTCATATCTCTCGGTGACGCTGGCCGTCACGCTCCGCGCCTCTTTCGAGATTTCGGCGGCATCTTTTTCCGCCTCGTTAACGCGTCGCTGCTGGTAAACATAGACGCCGACGACGGCGGCGAGCGACAGCACAATCGCGCCCGAGATAATCCCGAGACGCTGCTTGCGCGCACGCGCGAGCGCACGCTTCTGTTCGCGCGCGAGCACGTAGCGCGCGCGCCAGTCGAGGACGGCGCGGGCCAGTACGTCGTGGAAAATCTCGTAGCGGACGGGCGCGTCGAGTTGGTCGGCGGGCGGCGCGACGGCGCGGAGGATGCGCGCGTCTCCGGCGAGCCGCTTGAGGATGTGCTTGGTTTCTTCCTCGGGGATGCCCGCCATCTGCGACAAATCGGAGGCGGTATAGGCAATCTTCGTCCCCGAAGGCGTGACGAGATAACGGAAGGCTTCCGCCGCTCCGTCCTGTTCGGCGTGCGAGAGGCCGGACATGGTCGTGTCCAGATGCGTCCGCACGATGTTCTTGGCTCCGCCGAGACGCTTGAGGGTTTCCAGACGCAGCACGCGCGAGCCTTCGTGCATCTCTTCGTCCCAGAGGCGCGTCAGCGCGAGTTGGAGATAGGGCGTCTCGATGTGTGTTTTCGTCGAATCGTTTTTGACGATGCCGCGCCCCTCTTCGCCGAGCGTGACCTGTCCGGCCTCGACCTGCTTGAGCACCTCTCCGACCAACTCCGGCTCGATTTGGACGGGCGACGCGCCGCCCGCCGCGCGCTGCCGGTTATATTCCTCGACGGGCCGGACGATGGCCGCGCGCGCAGCCCCTGCGTCGAGATGTTCGATGCGGAAATAGTTCTCGAAGAGTTGGGGGATGCTGCCCTTGAAGAAGTCGAGTTTGGCGTGCGCGTCCTCGCGGTAGGAGACGAGGAAGTTGACGGAGAGGCCGAGCAGGTTGACGGCGCGCGGAAACTCCGTGGCAAATGTTCCCTCGCCCTGTTCGTTGGCGCGATAGAGAAAGTATTCCTCGAACTGGTCGTAGATGACGAGCAGTTGCCCCTGCACGCGCCGCGACCATTCCTGCAACTTCTCGACGAAAGAGAGCGTCTCCGGCAGCGGCTCGAACTGTTGCCCCTGAAAAAGCTGCGCGGCGGATTCTTCGATGCGTTCGAGCGTGCCGCGCAGGGGGTCGTCGCTCCACGAGTTGAAGACGGCGACGACGAACTTGGGCCGCCCGCGCCGCTCCATGTGCTGCGCTGCCAACTGCCGCAGGCGATGCGCGACGCCCGCCCGCAGCACGGAACTTTTACCGACGCCGCTCGCGCCGTAGAGCAGCGTCAGGCGCGAAGCCAGAAGGTTCGCGGTGATAATCTCCTGCTCTTTTTCACGCCCGAAGAAATAGCGCGCGTCCTCTTCACGAAACGGAATCAGACCGACAAAGGGGCGTTCGGGGATAGATGCCTGCTCACTCATGCTTGATTCTCAGCGTTCTGCGACACGGCGTTCGAGGTCGGCGATGTAGGCGTCGAGAGGCGCGTGGAAAATCTCCACGTCGCGGTTCTCCCAAAACTTCTGCTCCAACTTCTCCGGCTTCAGTTGAATCGCCCACGATTTATAGTTGGCGTTCTGCTGCTGCTCCATCCAGATGCGATGCAGGATGACGCGCAGGTTCCAGTCGCGCAAAGAGTAGCCGAGAAAGAGGAAGTTGCTCGACTTCAATTTCTCGGCCAGCGTGACGGGGACGAGGCTGGAGATGTCGGAGCGCGTCAGGTAATCAATGTAGTGGTCTTCGGTGATGACGTAGCTGTCGCGGTCGGGCGCGGTGCGGTCAACCGCGCCGTGAATCTTGAGGACGACCGAGCGCGTCAGGTTTCTGTTTTCATCCAATGGCAGGCGATACTCGTTCGGCTTTTCGATCAGTCGCACTTCGCCGTCCGGCGCGGTGTGGAGAAACTTCCCGCGCTGCTCGTGGCTGCCGCTCGTCATGTAGGTGACAACGTCGAACTGTTCGCCCGCCGCCCCGAAGGCGCGCTCCATCATGTCGTCGTAGTTGGTCGTGACGATCAGTTGATGCGAGGCGCGGCCCGTCCTCTGTTGCAAGGTTTGGGGCAGCTTGGCGAAGAAATGATGGAGCGGCGTCGGCGGGTATTCCGGCATGAAGACTTCGCGCAGCCGCTTGTTGAGCGGCCCGACGCCGCGCACCAGCGCGATGTATTGCGAGACGCGCAGCAGGTCGCGCGTCTCCGCCCACGGATAATTAAACTTGCTCGCCAGATACGCCGACAGTTCGCCCCCGCTCGGCAGATACTCGCCGAGACGCCATTCCGTGTTCTCCGGTCGCCCGCACAGGTTAACGCCCGCGCCGAAGAACGGAACCAACTCGCACTCTTCGAGCGAATCAATCACGCTGTCGTAATGTTCATCGCTCGGAAGGTTGGTGCTGAAGGCATCCTCCGCTTTCTTCTCCGTCGGCGGCGGTTCCGTGAGTTCGAGCACCGCGATATTTTCGCCGCCCGCCGCTCCTTGCGCCCATGCGACCAACTTCGCCTTGACCGGCTTCTTCGGCGCGACGTAAGAAAATTCGACGAGGAGTTCCGCGCCCGCCGCCGGAGGCTCCGCGCCCTGCGCCAGATTGAGCGCGCGCGCGACCGTCTCGGCAGCCGCGACGACGCGCCCGCCTTGCAGCAGCAACCCGCCGCCTGCCACGCTCACGCCGTCCGGCATCAGCACGCCGACCACCGACGACTTCAAATCCTCGCTCATCTTTCTTCCTCCAAAACTCAAGCTTCCGACCGAAGGCACGCGCGTTTTTTTCGCGTCTCGAAACTGACCGCCCGCCGCCGCGATAAGCGACAGGTAAAACTTTTATCTTTTACCCTTTCATCATGTCGCCCGTCGTCGCGCGCCGTCTCTCTCCACCGTCCGTCATGCCGACCGCATCATCGTTCAGAGAGGCGCAAGCCCTGCGCTCCTTGCCGCGCGCTAACGACTGGCGGAGAGTTCGGGGCAGGTGTCGCGCGGCTCTTGCCCCGGAAAATATTTCGTCCATTCCTCCGCCTTGAGATTGCGGCCCGCCGTCCGGCACGCCGCCTCCACCAACTCTTGCAGCCTCATGCTCCACAAGCTGACGGTCTTATTGTCGTAGTCGCTCAGTATCAGCCAGCGACTGTCAGGCCCGTCACGGCTAAAGACGGCGCTATGAATCGAGCCTTCGGTAGGCAGGATGACGGGCGTCTCGGAGATGTGCTGCGGGTCGGACAAATCCCACAGCCGCGCGGTGTTGTCGAAGGAACTGCCCGTCACCAACCAACGACTGTCCGCGCTGATGTCAACCTGCGAGACACCGTTTGTATGGCCTTGCAGGACGAACGGCTTGGCCGTCATCTTCTTCAGATTCCAGACGCGCGCCGTGTTGTCATAACTCGCGGTGGCTAACCATTGATTGTCGGGACTGAAGACCACATCGGCGATTCCCTCAGAGTGCGCGTCGGGCAGGTCGGTGAAGGCGGCGGCGGGGTCGGGGGCGTTCAAGTCCCAGAGGCGCGCGGCGTGGGTGCTGCTTTCGGTGAACAGCCAACGCTTGTCAGGACTGAAGGCCACGCGGCTGTTCTTCTCCACACCTTGCAAGAGGCGCGGCCCCGCAGCCGCGTTGCCTGTAGCCAGATTCCACAGGCGCGCGGGCTGGTCTTTCAGGATGACGACGAGCCAATGGCCGTCGGGACTGAAGCTCGCGTTTTCCAACGGGCCCAGAACCTGCGCGCTCGCCTTCGGGTCTGTCGCCTTCAAATCCCACAGGCGACTGGTCGCCTCCGACTTCTTATCTATCACCAGCCAACGGCTATCCGGGCTGATATAAACGCCGAAGACGGCTTTGCTCCCGCCCGCTGTATCCCTTTCATTGTCGGCCAGAACCTTCGGATTCGCGGTCGGGTCGGGCGACTTCAAGTCCCAGACGCGAGCCGTCCCGTCGAAGCTGCCGGTGACGAGCCAATGATTGTCGGGGCTGATGGCAACCCGGTCAACGACGCTCGTATGGCCGCGCAAGACCTTCGCGCTGGCCGAAGGGTCGGCGGCGGTCAAATCCCAGAGGCGGGCCGTCTGGTCGTGGCTGCCGGTGACGAGCCAGCGACGGTCGCGGCTAAAAGCGGCGTCGAAGATGTTGCTCGTGTGGCCTTGCAGGGTGATGGGCTTGACGGTCGGGTCGGTGGCCTGCAAATCCCAGACGTGCGCGGAGTTGTTAACGCCTTTGGTCATCAACAGATGACGGTCGGGGCTGAGGAAAAATTCTTCGCCTCTATCGGCCAAGACGAGCGGAGACGCGCTGTCGAATGACGGAACTTCGCCGAACATCCAAAGCCGCGCGGTACGGTCTCGGTTGCCGGTCACGACCGAGCGGCCATCCTTCGCGAACGTGATGGAGGCGAGCAAATCTTCATGCCCGCGCAGCGTGTGCCACACCTTCGGGTCGAAGGCATTCAAGTCCCACAGGCGCGCGACATTGTCGTCGTCGGTTATCAAGAGCCAACGGCCATCAGGACTCACGGTGGCGACCTCAACCCAAAACGGGCGCTTATCGTTGCTGAGCAGGATTGGCTTTGCGTCCCTTTCTTTGTCTCCCAGATTCCAGATGCGGGCGCGATGTTCGCCCTGAGTATCTTTTCCTGAAGGGTTGCTGCTTGTTAACGTGAAGGTAATCAACGAGCGATTCTTAGAATCAACGGCGAGAGGCAGGCCGCCGTCGGCCAGAACACGGGGCGCGGCAGACGGATTTTTCAGTTCCCACACGCGCATAATATCTTCAGTCTCACAGAGGCCATACGCATTCTTCCCGCCGCTGGTGATGAGCAGGCTGCTGTCAGGGCTGATGATGGCTTTACTGATCGGGCCTTTATGGCCCGCGAGGATGACCGGCACAGGCGCGGCGGCTGCGTTGAGGGTCTTTAAGTTCCACAGGCGGACGTTGGCGTCGTGCGCGCCGGTGTGGGTATTGCAAGAGCCGCTGCCCGTCACGAGCCAGTTATTATCTGGACTGAAGACGGCTTCGGTGACGGGCATCGTGTGGCCGCCGAGGACGACCGCCTTCGCGGCGGGGTCGGCGGCGGTCAAATCCCAAAGGTTGAGCGCGTAGTTGTCGCCGCTGCCTTCGACCTTTTTTCCGGTGATGAGCCATCTGCCGTCGGGGCTTATCTTGGTCACGACGTTGCTTCTCACTTCGCCCCTGACAGAGGTGACGACTTCGGGGGGAAAGACTTTGGGACTGGCGGTCGGGTCGGCGGCCTTCAAATCCCACAGGCGGGTCTGCTGGCGCGCGTCGTCGGTGACGAGCCAGCGCCCGTCGGGACTGAAGTTGACGAGGCTCACCGACGATTCCGCTCCGCGCAGGGGCTTGGGCGGAGCGTCGGGGGCGCGCAAGTCCCAGAGGTGGGCAGGAGCGCCGCTATCCGACCTGCGCCCTGTTGGCCCCGATGAACTCAAGTTGTTGATCAAGCTGCCGGTGACGAGCCAGCGACTGTCGGGACTGATGGCGATTGGCCCGCCGACATTCTTCAGGATGCGCGGCTCAGCCGCCGCGCCCGTCTCCGTCAAATCCCACACCTGCGCCGTCTTATCCTCCGAACTGAGGCTGACCATCCAGCGATTGTCGGGACTGATGGCGACATCGTCAACCGTCGCATCGTGGCGACTCAGGACGCGGCCTCCGGTCTGCGAGAGCACACTCCGCAGAGTCTCTTCCGCCGCCGGAACGCGCGGGTCGTCCTTCTGTAAGCCCTTGATGGATTCGACGGCCAGCAGGAGGCTGCGCTGCGGGTAGGTCTTGACCAGTTCATTCGCCTGCACGGCCAGCAAGTTTGACGAAGCGAGGCGGGAGCTTCGGGCGTTGTGCTCCGCCTGTATGCGTTGGGATTCCGCTTTAGCCTGTTCGGCGATTGCCGTCTGCGTCGCGCGAAAAGCCTTGTCCTCATTTCGCTTGGCAAGCTTCGTCTGCTCCTCGGCTCTCTTCTGGGAAGCCACGGCCAACTGTTTTGCCGCTTCAGCTTCCCGCGCGCGGTTCGTCGCGAGCAGAGCTTGAGCCTGAGCGACCTTGCGTTGTTCGGCCTCCGCCTGATTGGCCTTCCGGGCTTTGGCCTCGCTGGCCTCGGCAATCCCGGCCTGCTCTCTAGCAAAGTCGCGTTGTTTGTCGGCCTCCTGCGCGCGCTCGTCGGCTCGCTGTTTTTGTCGCTCCGCTTCGGCTTTCTGTTCTTCGGCTTCCGTGGCTTTCTGCGTGGCGAGGCGGGTTTGCCTTGAGGCTTCCCGGCTCTGTGTGAACGCATAGGCCGCCGCGCCCGTCGCCAGCAGGAACATGAGCACCATCGCCGCGACCAGCGAGCGGAGGCGGCGGGCGATTCTGACATGTTCGTCGGCGCGGCGGCGTTGTTCGGCGGCCTCCCTTTCAGCCTTGACGCGTCCCTGAATCTCCATGTAGCCCGCGCGCCAACTGAGGATGGCGGGGCCGAGCACGTCGTGGAAAAGCTCATAGCGGTCGGCCTGCATGGGCACGGAGACTTTGCGGAGGATACGCATCTCGTGCCCGGCGCTCAGGAGGGTTAAGACGGGCAGCACGTCCCGCTCGGTCAGGTCGGCCCAACCGGCGAGGGCGGCGGGCTGTTGCGCAATCTTCGACCCCGTCGGCGTGACGAGAAAGCGGAGGACGGCGGCGGCTGTCGCGCGTTGTGAGTCGTCGAGCTTGTCCATCACGCCTTCGAGATGACGGCGGGCGATGTCGCGTGCGCCGCCGAGTGCTTCAAACTTGGCGAGGCTCAGGGTGTGTGAGCCGTCGGCCCTTTCAGCTTCCCAGAGGCGGGTCAGGACGAGTTGGAGAAAGGGCGTCTCGATTCTCACGTCGGGGTGTGCATCGCGGCCTTGTGCGGGGGCGGCGGCGGTCGGGAGCAGCCCAACACTACTGCGCTCAGAGAAATGTTCGGGCCTCACCTGCTCGATGATCTCCTCGACGAGCGCGTCTTCAATCCGCATCGGCTGCGCGGGATTTTTCTCGTTATAGACGCGCAGCGGTTCGCGGATAGCGTTGACGGCGGCTTCGTAGTTGAGATGTTCAAGACGCAGGAGGTTGGCGAGCAGGTTGGGGATGCGCGTGCGGAAGCGGTCGAGCTTGCTCAACTCCTCTTCGCGCATGGAGAGCATGAAGTTGACGCCCGGTTCGTGCTGGTTGACGGCGCGTGCGAGCGCGGCGTCGAAGCCTTCGGCTTCAATCGTCGGCGAGTGATAGAGAAAGTATTCCTCGAACTGGTCGAAGATGAGCAGGATGCTGTGGCTAAAAGCTCTGGCGCATCCGAGCAGCAGCGCGTCGAAGGTGAGACCCTCGACGCCCGTCGCTTGCTTGCGGTCGAGAGCATCGGCGATTTCCCGCAGCACGGTTTCGGGCGTCTGTCCGGTGCTTTCGCAGACGGCGCGGAGCACCTCCTGTTTGAGCAGGAGTTCGAAGGATTCGCTCTGCCACGAACTGAAGAAGACGACCGTGACGCGCCGCCGCCGCTTCAACTGCGGGATGACGCCCGCGCGCAGGACAGAGCTTTTGCCGACGCCGCTCGTGCCGTAGAGAATCGTCAGCGGGGCGACGTAGAGGTTCGAGGCGACGACCTCCTGATCGCTCTCGCGGCCAAAGAAATATTCGCGGTCGTCCTCCGTGTAAGGCTGCAAACCTTTGTAGGGACACACGGAGGGAATCGTTTGAGTAGTCATATCAAACCCACGTTCTCAGTCTTCCGCAGTTCATCTACGAACTCGTCGAGGTCTTTGTTGTAAATCTCCACGCCGCGCCGATCCCAGAGCTTTCTTTCCAGCGGCGACGGTTGCTTCTGGATGGCCCAAGAGGGGTCGGCTTCTTCGTCGTCGTCCATCCGTTTGTTCGTCGCTTGAATTTTCAGAACCGAGTTGAGGTTCTTCAAGACGACGCGCAGGTTCCAATCGCGCAGCCCGTAGCCGAGAAAGAGAAACTGTCGCGTGCTGAAGAAGTCCATAAACTGCGTCGGGACGGCGGCCTGCATGGTCATCCGGTGGATAAAATCTATGTAGTCCTCTTCGGTGATCACGTAGCTGTCGTCACGATACGGACGCTCGTCCTCCTCGTCGTCCGGCGGTGCGGTCTGGCCCTTGAACCACGAACGCACGACCGTCCCGTGCATCTTGTAGATGACGGTCGTCGTCCGCAGGCGTTCGGTCATGGGCAGACGGTTGGGAGCTTCCGCGACGGGCTGCGTCTCCCCGGCTTTCCACCAGAGCACGGCTCCCGCCATATCGGTGCGGTCGGTCGGATGCACGACGAGGTCGTAGGGGCGTCCGCTGTCTTTGAAGGCGCGCTCGGTGAGGTCGTCGTAGTTGGTGGTGACGATGAGCAGAGGCCGCTCGATGTCTGCGAGAAAGCGGTGAATCTTGCGGGGCGTGTAATCTCGATTGAAGGTTTCGTGCAGTATCTCGCGGAGGCTCCGTCGCCCGCTCGCCTCGACGAAATATGAAGCGACCTTTGAGAGATCGTCGCGGTCGCTCTCGTTTTCGGCGGGATAGCTGACGAGGTTCGCCAGCGTGCGCGAGAGTTCCACGCCGCTCGGCAGCCCTTTCACCTGTCCCGCCTCAAGGCCCGCCGCCGTCGTGCCGAAGCTCACGCCCGCCCCCAGAAACGGCACGACCCGCCCCTTCTTCAAGGCTCTGGCAATCGCGCCGTAAGGCGGTTCGAACTCCTGATTGGCACTTGAGTTCATGTGGCTCCTTTATCGCCGGAAGATGTTGCGCGAGATCGGCGCGTGCGACGTGTGTTTGCCGCCCGCCGACGGATTGGACGCGCGGCTTGAACGCTTCGCGCCGGATGTTGTTTGACAGTATCACGTCTGACCGGCGGCGGGGCGAGGCTACGCAGAGAGGCGTCGGCTTGGGCTTCCTTTGACGATTGCTCGTGCAGGTGTCTACTGATGTCGGGTCAGGATGCGAAAGATGCTCTTCGCGCGCGACACGGCTTCGTCGGTCAGGAGACACTATCGCTTATACTCCTGCCACCCGGCACAGTCAACGCTTCATAAACTGAAAGTCTCGTCCCGAAGGGTCGAACCCTCCGAGACGAGACTTTCAGTTGATCCGCGAGATGTGCGACGAACGACGCCGCTCGTGCCGTCTCACATCAAGAGCGCGTTTTGAGCGGCACGAAGCTCTGAAATGACTTGTAGATTTGCAGGTAGATTTGGGTTTCGCGCGGGATGAGCGTGCGCCATGCCGTCCCGCCGCGATTGATGTATGAGCCGAGGCGCGCGGGGTTCGAGTTGTAACCGGCGGCGATGAGTTCGGCCTGTGTCGCGAGGCCCGAGTTGTAGGCGGCGGCGACGTTCGGGTCGGTCATCAGGTTGTTCCAAGTGAACTGGATGTAGAGCAGCATCGCTTCGAGCGCGTTGCCGTGATTGCGCATCCCCAAGACGAAATCGGGATTCAAGCCGACGCTCGGATATTTCTGCCGCAACATCTGGTAAGTCCAGGGGATCATCTGCACCATGCCGCCCGCACCGGCGACGCTCACCGAGTAGCGATAGGTATCCAACTCGTTCAGAGCATAGAGCGCGTAGACATCTTCATAAATCGCCGGATGACTCTCGTTGCGAAAACGCCCGTGGTCAACGTGCTCGACGACGCAGAGACGCTCGGCGATGTCTATCAGTTGCGGCGTGATGGCGAAGCCTTTGTCCTTGAGACGACGAGCCGCCGCGTCAATCATCGTGCGGACGTATGCTTGACCCGACTTGACCAACTCGGGCGACATCAAAGCCGGATGAGCCGACGTGTAATAGGCCATCTCGCGGTAGACGCCGCCCTTCTCAATCGGGTACTGGACGACGAGCGGCGTCAGTTGTCGTCCCATGAAATCCGAGACGATGACCGACGTGTTGACGTAGTTGGGCCTGACGATTCTCAGACGCAAACTCGCCCCGAGCGACGAAACGAGCGTCGTCTCCGCCCCGCGCGTCAGAAGGGTCTGTTTGGGGAGCGTCAGGAGATGAATCTGCGACGTGTTAGGGTCGAGCGCGGCAATCGTGACGAGATTGATGGACGGCGAAAAGGCGGTCGGCGAAAGACGCGTCTGAAGCAGGCGTTGGGCTTCCAAGATGCGCGTGCGCGCGCGATTGGGCGCGAGCGGCGCGATGGGCTGCAACGCCGGAAACGAAGAGATTGAAGGGACGACCGAGGGCGGCGTGTTGGGCGTTGATTGCGCGGGCGGAAGCGTCGAGGTGATGGGCGGCGCGCTCTGCGTGACGACCGGCGAAGGCTCTGCGGCGGGCGTCTGCGTGCTCTGTCTGGGAAGCGTCTGCGGGGTCGGGGTCGGCTGCGTCTGCGCCGCTTGCGTCACGGTGCGCGGTCGCGTCAGCGTCTGCGAAGCGGCGTTGGCCGCCGGTTGCGCGCGCGCGATGCCGAAGGCCGTCAACGACACAAATGCTGCGAATAACAGAACGCTTTTTTTCATAGACGACTTCAACTTTATCTGTTCTTTTTCTCGCTCCATGACGCGGAAACGACCGGGAGGCCATCGTAAGATTCCCGCATGCCCCTTCGGGTTGTCAACGTTTAGAGAAAAAGCATCTGCGAGAAAAGCATCTGCCGGGCGTGCCGTGCGTCAGGAAACAGAGAGTTGCTCCGTCTTATCCGGACACGGGGCAGTCCGGCGATTGCGACATCGGCTCTTAAAATTCGCGCAGGTTTCCCGTGAGAGTGGCGGCGGCTGAGGCGGCGAGGTCGCGGAGCGCGCCCGATTTTTGCATGAGGCGAAAGCGCGCGGCGATCATCTGGCCGACGCTCAAACCGAGGCTCGCGTCGAGCGGGTACAACTCGGCGGCGAGCGTCCGCTGCGCGACTCTCTCGAAGGCGTGGCGCAGTTCCGCGCCCGCGCCCTCGATGCCTTCGACGAGCATCACTTCCACTTCGCTCCCGCGCTGTGCGCGGCGTCGCGCGTGCTCGCGCAGGCGGACGCGGCCCTCGTCCTGAATCTTGCCCGTCGCAATCACGACGAGATGCGCGGCGTCGGTTTCGGATTGAAGTTCGAGCGCGCGCCGTGCGTTGGCCGCCGATACGTCGCCGTCGCGCAGGTAGAAGAGAAACGGCTCGCCGGAGACGTTCGACATCATCTGCGCTTCGCCCTCTACGGAGGCCGCGCGGATGGCAATCGCGCTCTCGGGGAGGCCGAGTTCTTCCTGCAAGAGCGTCCGCAGGCGGCTCGCCATCCAAGAGCCTTCCTTCAACATCGTCGCGGCCAACTCGGTCGGCGTCACCAACTCCTCGACGCGTTCGTCCGCCAACATCGTCCCGCATTCGCTGCACGTCGCGTTGGTTGAAGTCACCATCTGGAAGGCGTCCATCGAGGGCAGGCGAAAGAGCGCGCGCCCCTGCTTGCGGCAACTGACCACCACTTCGCGCTTCACGAGCGACGCGCCCGCCAGATTATCGAGCAGCCCCTCGTTGGCTTCGACGCCCCCGCCGCCCTGCGACAGATTGACCGTGCGCCCGTCGTCGCGCGCTTCGATCAGTTGACGCAGGACGCTGCGTGTCTCGTCCTCCTCTAACAGGCGCACGATTCGCGCCCGCTCGGTCTCCGTCAAAGCCCTGCCGCCCGCGTGCGACGGCGCAGACGCGTCGCCCTCTCGCGCCGACGCGAAACGCTTGAAACCTTCAGAGACGCGCGGCTCCAACGCCTGCCATTCGTCGCCCGTTGCCGCGCCGTTCCCTTCCGCAGACGCGCCGTTTCCTCCTGCGCGCGTCGTCGCGTCGAGCGCATCCTGCACGTTGCGGCAGAAGGCTTCGAGCGTCTGCTGCGGGTCAGCCGCGCCGTCTCGATAGACAATGCCTGCGCGCAAACCGCCCGCGCCCGCTTCGCGCGGGTCGCCGAAGATGAGAAAGAGCGTCGCGTCTTCGAAGCAGAACACGTCGCCGGAGACGTACGGCGTGTCGCCGTCGGTCTCGGCGCGCGCCGCCAGTTGACGCTCCAACTCGCGCACGCGTTCCGGCCCGAACAGCGCCAACTCGAAACTGTGCAGCCGCGCCGAACGAATCAAGGGGACGAGTCCCTTGTCCTGCAATTTCTCAAGGACTGCGATGCGGCCCGCGCCGTCAATCGTCTGGTCGGAGATTCTGTTTTCGATGAATAACATGGCGGTTGGTCTCCTCTCGAAGGTGGCGCATGCTATCACGACAGCCGAAATAATATCCATGTTCCGGCGACACGAACGGATAAAATTTTTACCCGCTCCCGTGTGGCGTAAAGACACGCGAGCGGAGTAAAGCGTACCCGATGACTCCACAATTCATTCAAGATGAACCATTTACACGACTCTGGCATGCCCTCTTTCGGGTCACTCGCGGGGCGCGGCCTGTGCGTTGTCACGAAACAGTCACATTGGTTGTTGTCCGGCCCTATCTCATTCCCGTAGAATGATTTCCACGTCGCACACAGCGACAGCTTTCCACACCCCGAAAGAACTCCCAAAGCAAGACGAGTTTAGGAAAAGAGGAGACCGTTTCCCCCGTTATGTCTTTTGCCAAATTGTTCCCCCGCGCGCTCGCCGCATGCTTTGTACTGGCCTTCTGCGCCGCCGACGCCTCCGCTCAAATAGATATCTCGCGCCCGCGTCAGGTCTCCACCTCCATCACAGACAACGGCACGCCCACGCTTGAAAACGAGCCCGTCGTCATCTCCGTCGCACCCGTCGAAGACCTGACCGACGCCTCGCCGAAAACCGTCAACGCCGCCCGCCAGACGCATCTCCAACAGATGCTCCTCGCGGCTATCGAAATGCGTATCGGCACGCCCTACCGCCTCGGCTCGTCAGGCCCGACGCGCTACGACTGTTCGGGCTTCGTCTGGAGCGTCTTTCAATCGGCGGGCATCAACTTCGAGCGCACCAGCGCGCGCTCGCTCTGGCAATCCTTCGCGCCCGCGCGCGACGACGAGCGGTTCAAGTTCGGCACGCTCGTCTTCTTCAACAATCTCAACCACATCGGCATCGTCGCCGACGAGCACGGCTTCTATCACGCCTCGACGAGTCAGGGCGTCGTCTATTCGCCCTTCAACGAATACTGGACGGAGCGCATCGTCGGCTTCCGCCGCGCCCCCGCCGCCACACCCGAACTCTTCGCCGTCGTCAAATAACAGACCCGCACCGCACGACCGAAAGCACCCGCAGCAAATCAACAGGGCCGACGCTTCAACAAAGAAACGTCGGCCCTGAAACTTTTCGATTCAAACAGGATGAAAAGCTGCAAGGGTAAATGGGAAAAGGTCAAAGGGCGAAAAGGTCAAAGCTAACTGCTTTCTTCCCTTCCCTTTCCCCTTTTAACCCTTCCCCATTCACCCTTTAAATCTTCTATCCCGTCTATCCTGTTAAATTCCCACTACTTCGATGACCCCGAAGTGAAGCC
>DATLMV010000177.1:0-4853 GCA_035537095.1 Pyrinomonadaceae bacterium | reverse complement strand
CGAAAAGAAAATCGCCATCATCGAAAACGAGCAGGTCTCGGAGTTTTATATCGAGCGCGGCGAAGAGAATCAGGGCATCGTCGGTAATCTTTATAAAGGGCGCGTGATGCGCGTCCTGCCCGGCATGCAGTCGGCCTTCGTCGACATCGGGCTTGAGCGCGACGCCTTTCTCTACGTCTCCGATTTCTTCGATGAAGAGGAAGAATTCGAGCGCATCGTGATGGACAAAAAGCAGAAGGGCGACCCTGCTGCGGCCGAGCGCGCCGCTCACGAACGCATCGAGCTTGCGCGCGTCGAACGCGAACACCGCATAGAAGCCTCGCAGGAACGCGCCGAGCCGCTTCTGGACGAAGAGCCTGATGCCGCAACCGACGACGAAGCAGAAGCGACCGCCTTGCTGGACCAAGAAGAGACGGAAGCCGAAGAAGCGGAAGCGCCGCAAGCATCCGTCGTTGCCGCGACGGATGAGGAAGAGAACGTAGAGGCGGCGGGCAGCAAGCGCCGCAGCAGGCGCGGCCGCAGGCGCGGCAAAGGCGGCGAAACGATTGACGACACGGAGAGCGCCGCGTCCAACGAGAGCGCCGCGCGCGCGCGCGACCTCTCGGTAATCGAGACGCCTTTTGTTTCCGGGCAGGCTTCCTTCGAGCGCATCGTTGATGAGGACGAGCGTGCCGCCGAAAACGGCGAGATGCTGAAGGACGCTATGCTGCAAGAGCGCCTGTTGGACCAGATACACGCCGTCGAGTTTGATTTGGAAGACGTGCCGACCGCTGAAGTCGGCTCCCTGCTTTCGTCTGCCACAGGCCACGCCGCTTCGTTTCAACGCATAGACGACAGCGACATAGAAAGCGGCGGTCAGGAATCCGAAACAGCACACGTGCAGGAAACCGTCGCCGCGCACGTCGGCGCGTTTATTGACGAAATCAGCGAAGAGACGGTCGGCTCGCAATCGAAATCCTTCGAGCGCGTCAGCGATGACGAGCAGGCTTTTGAAGATGCGGAAGGGGTCGCTTCCGCCGCAGGCAAGCCCGCCAAACGCGGCGCGGCGCGCGGCGCTGGTAAGAAGAAGGCCGCCGCTGGAAGTCGTGCGACGAAGGCGAAGGCAACCGCGACCGAAGCAGCCGCCGTTGAAAGCGAGGCTGAAGCGAAGCCGAAACGTACGAGCCGCAAGGCTGCTTCCGCGACCAAGACCGCTGCGAAGAAACCTGCCGCCGCCAAAAAGAGTGCGGCGAAGAAGAGCAGTTCCAAGCGCGGCGCTCGCACGCCGTTAGGCGATGAGGGCGAGACAGACATGGCCGTGCTCGAAGGCGAAGCGGCACGCGCCGAACGCGCAGACCTCGTCGCTGCCGAAGCTGCGGACGGAGAGCATTTTGAAGGCGGAAGCGACGACGATCAGAGTTTAGCCGATGCCGAAGCGAGTATTACCGGCCGTCGCTCGCGCGCAGAGATGGCGACCAGACGCGGAGGACGCCGTCGCAGGCGCGGCACTCGCCCCGCCGACGGCACGACCGGCGACGAAGACCGCACCAACGGCAAGGATGACGAGGCCGAGGCAGTCGAAGTTGAAGAAGCTCCGATTGTCAAACCCGTCGCTGCGCCTACTCCCAGACCTTCGGCCGCAGCGCCTGTTCCGAGACCCGCCGCCGCTTCATCGCAACGCGACCGCGCGCCGCGACGAGATAGACCGGAACCGCGTGGCGATAGGCCGGAGCCTCGCGGCGGGCGTGAAGAAAGAGCGCCCGCTGGTCGCGGCCCGCGCAGCAGCAGTAGCAGCGGCACAATGGGGCCTCGCGGCGGCGGCGGCGGCACGCGCCACGGTCGCAGTCAGCCGACCATCACGGACTTGCTACGCGAGGGACAGGAAATCCTCGTCCAGATTGCAAAAGAACCGATTGCCAAGAAGGGCGCGCGCATCACATCGCACATCGCGCTGCCCGGACGCTTTCTCGTCTACATGCCGACGGTCGAGCACGTCGGCGTTTCGCGCAAAATCGAATCCGACAGCGAGCGCGTGCGTCTGCGTAAACTCATTCAAGCGATTCGGACGGAGGAGGATGTTCCGTCTGGCGGCTTTATAGTCCGCACGGCCGGGATAGGCATTAGCGAGGAAGACCTTCGAGACGACGCGCGTTATCTGGTGCGAACGTGGCTAGACATTCGTCGCGACGCGGAGAAGACGAAAGCTCCGTCGTTGGCCCACCGCGACCTTGACCTTGTTCAGCGCATCCTGCGCGACCAACTGTCGGACGACTTCACGGCGATTCGCGTCGATTCGGAAGAGGAATACTTGCGCATCGTAGAGTTTATCAATCGCATCCAGCCGCGCATGGTCAAGCGCGTCAAGCTCTACACGCGCGAGACGCCTATTCTGGAAGCTTTCGGCGTGCAGGCCGAAGTCGAGAAAGCCATCAAGCCGCGCGTCTGGCTGCGCTCCGGCGGTTATCTGGTCATCAATCAAACCGAGGCGCTCGTCGCCATCGATGTCAACACGGGCAAGTTCGTCGGGCGCGGCGGGACACGCCTCGAAGATACAATCACGCGCACGAACATGGAAGCCGTCGATGAAATCGTCAGGCAGATACGCCTGCGAGATTTGGGCGGCATCATCGTGCTCGATTTGATTGACATGGAAGACCGTCGCAATCGCAACCGCGTGATGCAGGCTTTGCAGGAGGCTCTCTCTCACGATAAGTCTCCGACGAAGGTGCTCTCGTTCAACGATTTCGGCCTTGTGATTATGACCCGCAAGCGCGTCAAGCAATCGCTCGAACGAACGCTTTGCGCGCCCTGCCCGTATTGCACCGGCGCTGGCCTCGTCAAATCTCCGCAAACCGTCTGCTACGAGATTCTGGAAGAAGCGCGCCGCCTCTCAAGAGGCATGAACGGCGACGGCGTCAAGCAAACGACACTTCGCATCAACCCGGAAGTCGCGCGCACGCTGCGCGGTACTGAGCGAGACGTGCTGGTCGAGATTGAAGACTATCTCGGAGCGGTTGACATCACCAGCGACCCGCAAATTCATCAAGAGCAATTCGATTTCGCTTTTATCTAAAAGCGTCTGACCGCGAACGATTGACGAGCGGCATGCCGGGGCAAAACCCGCGCCTGCCGTTCGTCAATCGTCGCATCCCGCACATCACTCAAGCGGCACCAACGTATTTCTTGACAAGCCTACGGATTCGGCTTAGACTTCCCGCGCTTTCAATAGCATCAATCTTTGCTCGTTCGTCTCTCGACGTAAGAGTTGGCCCGCCCGATTCCGGCCTTTGCTCACAGGGCGCTTGTAACAAGCGGGCATTCCTGAAACCTCTTGGTCTTCCGCGATGGTCTATCACAATCATCACGTGCGTCTCGGATGTGTGATTGCTTCTACAGTTCAAGATTTACAGTTCTCAACCGCTCGCTAATCATCGGAGCATTCGATTTGCTTTCCGGCTCAGGCCAACTCCCACGGAGGATACGATAATGACGGCTCGGCTTTTCTTCGCCTCGCGCTACGGCATCTCGGCGTTGCTGGTTCTGATGGTCTGCTTCATGTTCCCGCTCGTCGCGCAGGCACAAACGGAGGTCGCGGGCGCTTTCGAGGGTCGCGTCAACGACAGCCGCACGAAGAGTCCGATTGCCGGAGCGACGGTGCGCATCAGGAACGTGCGTAAAGGTCTTCTCCGCACGCTCACGACGGATGCGGACGGCCGTTTTTATCAGGGCTTGCTTGAGCCTGACGTTTACGAGATTACAGTCCAGAAAGCGCCCGACTACACGCCCGCGACGCTTCGGCAAACCATCTTCACCAACAAGACCAATCAAGCCGTCCCGCTGCCTGTGGAATTGACTCCGGCGCTCGCCTCCGTGCAACCGACGCCTGAAGTGACAGCCACGCCGCAACCCGGAGCGACGCCTACGCCGACGCCCGCGCAACCGACGGTCGCAGCGCAGCAAGCCTCAGGCGACGAAGATATAGTCGCCTCCTTCTTCAACCGAACGGACGGGCGGCGCGGCGGCGTATTCACGGAAAAAGAGGTCTCGACGCTTCCGCTCGGTTCGAGCACGCTGACGCGCACCTTCGACGAACTGGCGCTTTTGTTGCCGGGCGTTTCACCGCCGCCGCAAACACAAGGCAGCGTGGCCGGGCCGGGCGTCGGCGCGGGCGTCGGCTCCGCCGGACAGTTTTCGGTCAACGGCCTTCGCTCTCGCTCCAACAACTTTACGGTTGACGGCTCGGACAATAACGACCAGGACATAGGCGTGCGCCGTCAGGGATTCTTCTCGCTGGTCCCGCAGCCAATCGAGTCGATTAAAGAGTATCAGGTCATCACGCTGCTCGCCCCTGCGCAATACGGGCGCAACACCGGCGGGCAGGTCAACGCCGTCTCCAAATCCGGCGACAACGAATTTCACGGCACGCTCTACGGCTTTTTCAATTCCAGTCAATTGAACGCGCGTAATTTCTTCGACACCGAAAGCGCGACGCCTAGTTTCCCTCTGCGCTCCGGCCCTAGAGACAACCGGCAGGTGCTTCTTAACGGCAGTCCTTTGATTGTGACAAATGAGAGCGGCGGCGAAGATTCCTTCACGCTCGGGCAGGCCGGTTTAGTGCTTGGCGGGCCGATTAAGCGCGACCGCGTATTCTTCTTTCTCTCTTACGAGCGTCAGATCTTAAATGCGACGAAGGAATCCAGCTTTGCCGTACCCACGGTCGAGCAGCGCGGCGCGTTTGGCTTCGGCGCGCTCGGTCTCTTCGCAGACACGCTCGGGCCTGCCTTCGGTTTTCCGACCACCTTCGAAGGCGACGCAATTTTCAGTCTCTTCCCCTTCGCTAATAATCCGAACGGCGTCTACGGGCAAAACACTTT